>NZ_JBHTIU010000081.1:0-167431 GCF_042677205.1 Paenibacillus residui | reverse complement strand
GAGAGGAATTGTATACATGGTTATTTTTTTATGGTGCGGACTCCGGAATTAGGGGGCCTAGCCGCTTCTGCTCTTATAATCGGCCTAATCGAATTAACGTGTAAAGAACTTAAATGCGACAAAAACGGACGATAGAATCGTCCGCTTAATCCTTACAAATTATATTGGATCCCACACTCTTAATATCGAGCGACCACCATCTTCTTCCGGGTATAGAACTCCACTCCGTCCTTGCCGTTGGCATGCAGGTCGCCGTAGAACGATTTCTTATAACCGGAGAATGGGAAGAATGCCATCGGCGCCGGGACGCCGACGTTAATTCCGAGCATCCCGGCATCGATATGCTCGCGGAAATAACGGATCGCTTTGGCGCTATCCGTATACAGGCAAGCGCCGTTGGCGAATTCGGACCGGTTGGCGATTTCAACCGCTTCCTCCAGACTTTCCGCGCGCACAATCGACAATACCGGCGCGAAAATTTCGTCGGTCCAGATTTTCATGCCTGTCTGAACGCGGTCGAAAATCGTGGGACCGATAAAATATCCCTGCTCCATAGCAGCCGGGTCCTGCCGTCCGTCCAGAACCAGAACGGCCCCTTCCCTCTCGCCGCTTTCAATATAGCTTAATGTGCGTTCCTTATGAGAAGCTCGAATAACCGGCCCAAGGAACACCCCTTCATCAAGGCCGTTGCCGATGGCGATGCTGCGGGCGGCCTCTGTAAGCCGAGTCACCAGCTCATCCGCAATGTCTCCCACAGCGACTACGACGGATGCGGCCATGCAGCGTTCTCCGGCCGACCCGAATGCGGCGTTGATAATTTCCTTCACGGCCAGATCGAGATTGGCATCCGGCAGAACAATCGAATGGTTCTTCGCCCCGGCCAGAGCCTGTACCCTCTTGCCGCTCGCGGCTGCCGTCTTGTAGACGTACTCCGCTACAGGCTGCGAGCCGACGAACGAAATGGCGCTGACCTGCTCGTTGTTAAGCAGCCCGTTAACGACATCATGTGCGCCGTGAACGATATTCAGCACGCCCGCAGGGAGGCCCGCCTCCGTGAACAGCTCGGCCAGACGGTTGGCCAGCACGGGCGTCCTCTCCGACGGCTTCAGAACGAACGTATTGCCGCAGGCAATGGCGAGCGGAAACATCCAGCACGGCACCATCATCGGGAAATTGAAGGGGGTAATCCCGCCGACGACGCCAAGCGGATAGCGGTGCATATTCGATTCGAGTCCGGTTGCGATGTCCGGCAAGGTGCTCCCCATCATTAAGGAAGGGATGCCCGCTGCAAATTCCACGCACTCGATTCCGCGCAGCACCTCCCCGTAGGCCTCGCTATAGCTCTTGCCGTTCTCCCTGGTCACCATTTCGGCCAGCTCCTGCCAATGCTCTACCAGAATCTGCTGGTATTTGAACATGATCCTCGCCCTGCGGGGTACGGGGACACGGCTCCATTCGGCGTAAGCTTCTGCGGCCGCGGCAACCGCGGAATCCAGATCCTCCCGCGAAGATAAAGGAACCTCCGCCAGCGGTTCTCCCGTTGCCGGGTTAGGGACGATTTCGGTTCGTTCGGAGCGGGCGTCTACCCAACGGCCCGCGACAAAGTTTTTCAGTTTCGTTATCGCCATGTCTCTATTTTCCTCCTAGTCTATTCAGCATAAGTACTGTGCAGCGGCAAGCACATAAGAGGGCGAACCGGCATGCATTGGAAAAATCGGATTCAGAAGCGTCTTCGGCCTAACTCCCCGCTGGTGCCGCTCGAGACGCCAAGGCCGCTTCTCGGCTTTCTATTCTCCGTCCTTCCCGGTTCATGACTCGCGCTGCCCGTATTTGTCAATGACCGCTTGGATTTCATCCGCCGTGGGCATAGCTTCGGAGCTGCTGTGGCTGGAAACGACGATGGATGCGGAAGCGGCGCCGAACTGCTGGCTGCGGGCTATGCTCCATCCGTTCATCAAGCCGTAGATGAAGCCTCCCGCGAACGAATCGCCTGCCCCGAACGTTTTCACCACATTGGCGGGGAAGGTCGTTCCCTTATAGATTTGTCCGTCCGAGGTGAACGCGGTCGAGCCGTCCCCTCCATGCTTGACCAGAACGATCTTGGCCCGATGGGCGAACCACATGTCGGCCGTCTCGCGATCATTCCCTTGTCCGGTTCCGTGAAGGTCTTCCAGCAGATCGAATTCTTCGCGGCCGCCGAGGATGACATCGCTCTTCTCGGCAACGAGCCGGCAGTAAACGCCGGTTTCCGCTTCAGACGTCCAGGTCCACGGGCGATAGTCGATGTCGAAGAATACGACTACATTATGCTTTCTGGCATATTCGAGAGCGACGAACACCGCTTCCCTGGACGGGCTCCGGGCAAGCGCCGTGCCGGAGATCAGAATAGATTTGGAACGGCGGATATACTCTTCGCTCACATCGCCGGGCTCCAGCTTCAAGTCGGCGACATTGTCCCTGTACATCAGAATGCTGCACTCCGTCGGCGATTTGATTTCCGTAAAGGCAAGGCCGGTCACGCTGCCGGATGGATCTGTAATGACATTCGATGTATCGATGCCGCGTTCTTCCAAATAGTTAACGATGAAGCGGCCGTGCTGATCGTTCGCCACTCGCCCGATGAAGCCGGTCTTCAGGCCAAGCCTTGCCAATGCGATCGTAATATTCGCCGGAGAACCGCCGACATACTTGGTAAATGTCCTCGTTTCCTCCATCGGTCTGTGAATCTCGTTAGCGTTCAAATCTATGCATAAACGGCCGACGCCTATGAAGTCGATGGGACGGGTTACGTCAAAAGTAAGCATAGGGATATCAAGCTCCTTTTCACATTTCCATGGGATTATTTCAACCACGAAGCGTGATCCATTCATGTTCGGGATCATTTCGGAATTTCCAGGTCCGGACCGGTCCGGCCATCACATTCAGGTAATACAGATCATATCCCGGCGGGGCCGATACCGGATGATATCCGCGCGGGACCAATACGGCATCCCCATCTTTCACTATCAGCGTTTCATCCAGAGAGCGGTCATCCGTATAGACCCTTTGCACCGCGAAGCCCTGCTCCGGCTCGATCCGGTGATAGTAGGTTTCCTCAAGCAGGGACTCCTCCGGCAAATTCAATTGGTCATGCTTGTGCGGAGGATAGCTGGACCAATGTCCGTTAGGCGTAAATACTTCCACGACCAGCAGGCTGTCGGCCGACTCCGATTCCGGCAAAATATTGTGAATGAGGCGCTGCATGCTGCCGCTTCCCCTCATTTCCACCCCGACATCCCCGGGCTTGATCAATCTGCTTCGGTAAGTGCCTTTGCCCGGGGCGGTGCAGACGGCGAGCTCCAACTCATCGCTTAGAGCCCTCACCTTGTAGAAATTGCCGGACGGCACATAGACCGAGTAAGGGGGCACCCGCTCGAACACGCTCATGCGCTCCCCGATCTCTTCCCATTGCTGATCCTCCGTCGCCACAGAGGCTTTGCCGCTTAGAATGACCAGGCATACTTCTTCGTTTCCGGTTTTTCTTTCCAGCACCTGGCCTTTGGTCAACCGGCAAACCTGAAATCCGACATAATCCCATCCGGCCGATTCACGAGTAATCTCCAGCACTCTGCCGCCGCTGTCGGGATTTGCCGCGCTTTTTACGATAAGTTCGGATGATTTCGTCATTTGCTTACCTACTCCCATAATCTCTTTATAGTTTGGTCTGGTTAACACCGGGGCCTATTTCACGCTTCCGGCCGTCAACCCTTGCAGGAAATATTTCTGTACGAACAGGAAAACAATAACTAGCGGAGCGCTGGCCATGAACGAAAGTGCCATCAACGCATTCCATTCGGTCGTAAATTCGCCGATCAGCATGCCGATGCCGATCGTCAAAGGTCTGACGTTGATCGTGTTGGTCAGTACGACGGCAAATAGAAATTCGTTCCAGGCCAGTATGAACGTATATACTCCTGTAGCAATCAATCCCGGCAGGCTGGGCGGAATGATGATGTAGAAGAATGTTTTGAACGCTCCGCAGCCGTCGATCTTCGCCGCTTCATCCAGCTCCTGCGGGATCGTTGCGATGAAATCGCGCATCATCATGATGGAGAACGGAAGCGCAAAGGACGTATAAGCCAGAATCAAAGCGAAATAGGTATTATACAGACCGGCTCGAGTAATAAACAGGAAATACGGTATGCTTAGCAGCACCATCGGAAACATTTGCGTCAGCAAAATATAGACCAGCGCCGTCTTCTTCCCTTTGAACTTGAAGCGGGAAAATCCGTATCCTGCCAGAGAGGCCAGAAATATACATAGAAACGTCACGGAAAGAGCTATGATATAGCTGTTGACGAACAAACGCAGCAGATCGCGATTTTGCAGAACCGTGCGAAATGCGTCCAGGGTTGGCGTTTCCGGAAATATTTTGAGCGGCATTGCGAATACTTCCGGATTGGGCCTGAGCGAGATGCTGATCATCCAGGCAATGGGAAGCAGCAGAATACTTCCCAGAACCAACAGGGACAAGTACGTGAAGTAGGGACGATGTCTGTGCACGGGTCAGTTCGACTCCTTTCCCAAGGACGTTCTCAAATAGGCGATCGACACGAGAATCATCACGAGCAGCATGAAGATCGCCGTAGCTGAGGCGTACCCGAAATCAAGCGTACGGAAAGCATGCTGATAAATATAGGTAGACAAAATTTCTGTCGCATTCATCGGACCGCCCCCGGTCATGAGGAACACCAGATCGAAGGAGCGGAAATTCCAGATGATTTCCAGAACGGTAACCGTCAGCAGAATGCTCTTGAGCTGAGGCAGGGTGACATAAAATAAGCGGCGGAAAAAGCCTGCCCCGTCCAGGTCGGCGGCCTCGTACAAATCCTTCGGGATCGTCTGCAGCCCGGCCAGTAACATCAGCATCATAAAGGGAAAACCTCTCCATATGTTAGCCAGAATGACTCCGAAGATCGCGGTATGCTCATTGCTCAGCCAAGCCGTCTGGCCCAACTCCTGGAAGCCCAGCGATTGCAAAATCCAGTTCAGCAGACCGAACGGATTCAGAATGAGCATCCATACCGCCGCCACGACAGTGGATGAGGTCAGCCACGGAAACATAAACAGGGACCGCAGTGCGCCCCGCAATTTGGAATGGATCGGCTGATTGAGCAGCAGAGCCAGCGTAAGACCCAGGATGAGCCCGCAGGCCACGCTGACAAAGGTAAACGTCAATGTATTCTTCAGCGCATTCCAGAACAGCGGGTCCTCAAGGAAGGCTCTGTAATTGGCCATTCCGTTATATACGGGATTCGATTTGTCTGTGTAATCGTAGAAGCTCATTTGAATGACTTGAAACAAGGGGTAACCGGTCAGCAAAACGAGCAAGACCATAGCCGGCATAATGAAAGACACTTTACGGAAAAAGTCGGTGACGGCATTGCTGGACGATTGCCGGACGAGCTGCTTACGGTCGGTTTTGGTTAACGAATTACTCACTTGAAGAGACACCCCCTAAGGAAGCTCTGGACAGAGCCTCCTTGTTCTCAGCTTTACTAAAATTTATTTGGCGGCGGCTTTCTCAAAAGCCTTGTTCCAATAAGCGGCTGCATCGTCCAAGGCCTGCTGTGCCGTTTTCTTATCGGTCAGAAAATTCTGAACCTCGATGGTGAACTGCTTGCGCAAGTCGTTGGCTTGCGGCAGGAAATTGTCAATGACTTCGATTCTGTCGAAAGATTCAAATTGGTCAACGAACACTTTCAAATAAGGGTCCTTCTGGAAGAAGTCGTCCTTCATCGTAATTTGGTTGTACGGGAAGAAGTTAGTGGCCTTGTCCCACAGCAATTGGCCTTCGGCGCTTCCCATAAATTCGATGAACTTCCATGCGGCCTCCTTGTTCTTTCCTTTGGAAGCGAGGGTCAATACCGAGCCCTGCGCGATCGTTCCCGTCACTTTGCCCTTGGGCATCGGAACGACACCGAACTCAAGATCGGGGTTTAATTTCTTCTGGATCGCGACCCCCCATGGACCTTCAAACATAAAGGCCACATTGCCGGCGCTGAAGTTGGCCCGCTTTTCTTTCTCGCCGGCGCTCAGCTCGCCCGGGGTAGTCACTTTATGCTCTTTGATTAAACTTTTGTAGAAATTAAGCGCTTCTACGCCTTCCGGACTGTTGAAGGCCGCTTGTCCGTTATCGATGATCTTTCCGCCGGCTTGCAGGATGAAGGGAAAGACCTCATAGGAAATAACGGTCGACGGTTCCGCTACAATGTTGCCGGTCAAGGCGTAACGGTTCTTGGCCGGGTCCGTCAGCTTCTTCGACGCTTCCAGGAATTCCTCCCAGGTCGTAGGCGGCTCGATGTTCGCTTCCTCAAGCAACGTCTTGTTATAGAACAAAGCAATATTTCCATTGGTAATCGGGACGCCATACCTTTTTCCTTTCCAGGGAAGGGACATGGGCCCGTCTATCGCATCCTGGTATTCCTTCGGCAGCTTGTCGATGTATTCGTCGATCGGATCGATGATGCCGGCATCGGCGAATTCCGTTACCCATGCGCCTGAAGCTGTAATGATATCCGGCGGCATGCCGGCCAGATCGAGCGACAGAATTTTATCGTGCTCTTGCGCAAACGGCACATCATCGATAATCAGTTCGATATCCGGATGCTTCTTCTCGAAAGCGGCTTTGACCTCATTGATTTTGTCAGGGCCCTGCTCATTAACCCAGTGCTGCAGCCAGTGGATTTGCGTCCTCCCGTCTTGCTTCGGCGGCTCCGATGCACTGCCTTGGGAATTTTCATTCGACGTGGACAGAGGCGAGCAAGCGGACAAGACTAAAACGAGCGAAAGGATACCGGTAACAGTTTTGCTTTTCGTCATTCTTTCATTCAACTCCCCTTGGAAGGTTCTCAAAAAAGACTTTCACTTACAATCTTAATGAAGGCGTCGAAGAAGTCATAATGAAATCGGTTTCAAGACTTGCCCGTCAACCAAAGGCAGCAAATAATTACGGAACGCCTCAGCGGGCATTTGATTCACGGCATCCCAATAATGGTCCGGAAGCGGCTTCTCTTGGCCGGCTATATTCTTCAGGTCGCTCCAGTCGATTCTGCTCGCGTAGGGCTGATCCGAAAGACGGGTCAAGGCAACCATTCCGCCGGACCGTCCCTCCTCCGCGAATTTGATAGCTTCCGCCCCCAGCCGGTAGGCCTCGGACAAGTCGCATTCGGAAGCCAGACAGCTCATGCTGCGATACAGCGTTCCCGGAGCCGTCACACGTGTCTTAAGCCCCAGCCTGGAACGTATCTCCACCGCCATTTTGCTGCTGATTCCGCCGTTATACCCTTGTCTCGGGTGATTCGGCTTCATGTCCGATTGCAGACCGGAAATCTTGAGATGATCGGGAACGATCATCATGGCGCAGCCGAAGCGTTGATAAGCCTTTTCCACATCCGCCAGCAGGGCTTCCAGGGAAATTTCCTTCTCCGGCAGGTAAACGATCTGCGGGAAATCCTCCTCATTCTGCTTGGCTAAAGCGCTTGCAGCCGCCAACCAGCCCGAATTCCCCCCCATGACCTCGATCAGCTCCACCTTGTCATAGGTTTTCATGGAGACCATATCCATGCCGATCCATTGGACGATATGAGAAACAAACTTTGCGGCGCTGCCGTATCCCGGCGTATGATCGGTTCCATACAGATCATTGTCAATGGTCTTGGGGATGTGAACGAATCGGATGTCTTTGCCGGCTTCCGATGCATACCGGTGCAGCGCCATGACGGTCCGGGACGAGCCGTTCCCGCCAATATAGCAGAAAATCCGCACATTCCGCTCCTCCAGACGATCTACGATCGCCTGCAGGTCTTCCTCGCGAAGCGAATAACGCGACCCGCCCAATACGGCTCCGGGCTGAAGCGAGGCTTGCTCCAATTCTGCCAATTTATCATTAAGAGGAATGAGCCTGTTGTCCAGAATCCCTTCAACGCCGTTGCGGGAGCCGTATATTTCCCGAATCGAATCCGTTCTTATAGCTTGTTCCACCGCGCCTCGCAGTGACATATTAATGACAGGGGTCGGTCCTCCGGATTGCGCAATAACGACATTCATTGTTTCGATCACCCCCTTTCGGCAACGAGAACGCGGCAGCGCTGCTCGATTTCGCGTTTCAAATCCGGATCGATTCCCGAATCCGTAATAATCGTATGCGGCCCCTCCATCGCCGTAATTTGAAATGATGCAATGGCATTCAACTTGGACGAATCCACGAGCCAATAGATTTCTTTCCCCGATCTCGTCAGATGCCTCTTGACATCGGCCTCCAGAAAATCGTTACATGTGAAGCCATGGCTTAACGATACCGCGGTGACACCGATAAATACCTTATCCGCATAGATGTTCGTGAGCGTCTGCTCGATGAACGGACTGACCAGAGTCGTCGTCTTCGAGCGAAACACCCCTCCGACAAGAAATTTCGTGATCCCCTCCTTGTCTTCCAGCTCCTCGGCGATATTTACGGCGGTGACGAACGCGGTCAGACGGCGTCTGCCGTCCAGATGCTTCGCCAACTGGATGGCTGTGGAGCCGGCATCGATAATAATCGTCTCGCCGTCCTCTACAAGCGAGGCCGCCAATTGGCCGATGGCTGTTTTCTGTTCGGTATTTCTGGAATGCTGCTGATGAAAACGATCGTTTAGATAAGTATTGGACACCTCCATCGAGTCCTCCATCCACTGGGCGCCTCCCCGGATTCTGACGACCGAGTGAACGTGGCTCTCCAAATATTCCAAATCCCGGCGAGCCGTCATTTCGGAGATTCGCAAATGCTGAACAATTTCGGAGACGCTCACCGTTTTTTGCTGCTTGAGCATTTCGAGAATAACTTCCTGCCTCTTCTTAGGAATCATTGCATAAACCTCGTCTTCAGCGATGAAATAATATGATCGTTATTGATTTGTTTTTCATTATAAATGATCGTTTTTGGTTTGTAAAGCGCTTTCTATCAAATAAAATTGTTGATATAATGTTGGAAATTGACTAATATTGAGTTGTAATTGATTGTTTAATGATTGTTTTTGAAAGGAAAATAATTCTATAGAGGAGGTGGGCGAATTCCGCCGCCGTAGTTCGGGACGGTTTCGGAAGCTTCTTACAGCTACGCCCTCTGGTTGGCCGCGGAAACGTTTGCAGGCAGTTTGATGGATTGTTATGAATTTGTCGATGCTTTGCTTTTTCAAAAATAACCGACAGGAGGGACAATGGAATGTCCGTCTCTACCCAGATGCTGGATCAATTGGCGGTAAATGCGGTGCGCATGCTTTCTATAGATGCGATAGAGAAAGCGAACTCCGGTCATCCCGGCATGCCTATGGGCGCTGCCCCCATGGCTTATACGCTGTGGACCCGTATTATGAATCAAAGCAATCTTCATCCCCATTGGTTCAACCGGGACCGCTTTGTGCTTTCCGCAGGACATGGATCGATGCTGCTTTACAGCCTTCTTCATTTAAGCGGCTTCGACCTTTCTATGGAGGACATCAAGCAGTTCAGACAATGGGGAAGCAGAACCCCGGGACATCCCGAATTCGGGCATACCCCGGGAGTAGAGGCAACTACCGGCCCTCTGGGCCAAGGAATGGCGATGGCGGTAGGCATGGCCATGGCCGAACGTTATTTGGCCGCGACGTATAACCGGGAAGGGTTCCCGATTATCGACCATTACACCTACGTTCTATGCGGCGACGGCGACTTGATGGAGGGCGTCAGCCAGGAGGCGGCGTCTCTGGCGGGCCATCTGAAGCTCGGACGGTTGATTGTGCTGTACGACTCCAACCGGATTTCCCTCGATGGAGAAACCGGCATGACCTTTACCGAGGATGTTCTTAAACGGTTTGAGGCTTACGGCTGGCAAACGCTTTACGTCGAAGACGGCAATGATCTGGACGCCATCGAAGCGGCCGTCCGGAAAGCTCAGGAAGACCCGCTTCGCCCTGCCCTGATCGAAATCCGGACGATCATCGGCTACGGCAGTCCGAATAAGGGCGGAACGTCGGCGGCCCACGGATCGCCGCTCGGCTCCGATGAGGTACTGCGGGTCCGCGAGCAATACGAATGGCATTTCGAGCCCTTTCACATTCCCCAGGCGGTGCGCGAACACTTTGCCCGGCTCGGCGAAAGAGGCAAGAGGGCGAGGAACGAATGGAATTTGCTGTGGGAGCGTTATGAGAAGGCTTATCCCGAGCTTGCAAGCGAGCTAAGTCTGGCCATGAAGGGAGAGCTG
Source organism: Paenibacillus residui (assembly GCF_042677205.1). Lineage (NCBI taxonomy): Bacteria > Bacillati > Bacillota > Bacilli > Caryophanales > Paenibacillaceae > Paenibacillus > Paenibacillus residui. The sequence goes on along the minus strand of NZ_JBHTIU010000081.1, from coordinate 157,173 downwards.
CCGGCTGATTGGGATTCCATGCTTCCATCGTATTCCGCCGAGAGCGGCCCTCTGGCAACGCGCCAGGCTTCGGAGGATATTCTGAATGCGGTCGGAGGGAAAATCAGGTACTTGCTGGGGGGCTCCGCCGACCTGGCCTCGTCCAACAAAACGCTGAACCGGCATTCCGGCGCCTTCCAGGCGGCCGATTACTCGGGTCGCAATATTTGGTACGGGGTTCGCGAGTTTGCTATGGGCTCCATCATGAACGGATTGAGCCTGCATGGCGGGGTCAGAGTCTATGGCGGCACCTTCCTCGTTTTCTCGGATTATATGCGTCCGGCCATACGCCTCGCCGCCCTTATGAAGCAGCCTGTCGTCTTTGTCTTTACGCATGACAGTATCGCCTATGGGGAAGACGGGCCCACCCATCAGCCAATCGAGCATCTTCCGTCCCTGCGGCTGATTCCCGACTTGCTCGTCCTCCGTCCGGCCGATGCCAACGAAACGGCTGCGGCCTATCGTTATGCGTTCTCCCAGAACAGGAGGCCGGCGGCCATGATCCTTACGCGGCAGGACCTGCCCGTTCTGCCGGAAAGCGCCGGGCTAGCCGGCATGCTGGAGCACGGGGCATACGTCGTGCAGGATGCGGATGACGGTCGGCCGGACCTTATCCTGATGGCTTCCGGCTCGGAAGTCCATCTGATCAGCGAGCTCGGCAAAGCGCTCAAGCTCCGCGGCTGCTCCCCCCGCATCGTCAGTATGCCGAGCCGGGAGTTATTCGAGGAGCAATCCCGGGAGTACCGCGATTCGGTTCTTCCCCCTGACGTGAAGGCCCGCATAGCGGTTGAAATGGCCCATCCCTCCGGGTGGGAGCGTTATACGGGAGAGAACGGCCTCATTTTCGGCATCGACCGCTTCGGCGCCTCTGCCCCCGGCGACAGGATGATGAAAGAATACGGATTTACGGTCGAACACCTTCTGCCGCAAATTCTAGCCTATATGTCAAAACAATTAGCTGGAGGTAAACTATGAATTTAGTTCCCATAACCCAAATGCTGGCCCAAGCCAAAAGAGAACAGTATGCGATAGGCCATTTTAATTTGATTAACCTGGAATTTACCCAGGCGATTGCCGAAACGGCGAACGAAGAGCAGGCTCCCGTCATCTTCGGGGTCGGCGAAGCAACCATCCGCTATATGGGCCTGGATTATGTAGTATCCATTGCCCGAACGGCCGCCAACCGGGTCGATGTGCCCGTCGCCCTGCATCTGGATCACGGAAGCAGCTTTGAGGTTGTGCTGCAGTGCATCCGGGCCGGATTCTCCTCCGTCATGTTCGACGGCTCGCACTATTCGCTTGAAGAGAACATAAGTCTGACGAGAAAGGTCGTCGAGGCGGCCCACGCCGTTGGTGTTTCCGTAGAAGGGGAGTTGGGAACGATCGGGGGAACGGAGGATGACATCACTGTCGAGGAGAAGGATGTACAGCTTCCGAAGCCGGAAGAAGCCATCCATTTCTGGAGAGAAACCGGGGTGGACGCTTTGGCCGTTGCGGTCGGCACGGCACACGGCATGTATAAATCGGAGCCCAAGATCCGCTGCGATATCATCTCAGAAACCGCAGCCCATGTGGATGCCGCTCTGGTGCTGCACGGCGGCTCCGGCATCCCCGACGAATCCATCCGGAATGCGATCATGGCCGGCGTATCCAAAATCAATGTAAATACCGAGAACCAAATGGCGTTCACCGGAAAAATCCGCGAGCTCCTGGCTGGAGATCCCCGGCTCTTCGACGCCCGCGGCTATTTGGGCCCGGCGCGGGAAGCCGTCAAGGAAACCGTGCGCGATAAAATCCGCCTGTTCGGCTGCAGCGGAAAGGCTTAAACCCTCATTCCCCCAGCCAATTAATTGGACTCCGGATCTATTCAACAGAGAAGCCCCCATGCTTGAGATAAGCATCGGGGGCTTCGGCTTATGTACCGCAACCGCTAATTCAGTTCACGGGATGCTCCACGGAGTCATTCAGGGATATGCCCGCCTCACGATCCGGCAACCAGAATACGGCAATGCTGTTCCCATTCCCGCCTCATCTCGGGATCGATGCCCGAATCCGTAATAATGGTATGCGAGCGCTCGATGCCCGAAATTTGAAACGATGCAATGTAATTCAGCTTGGAAGAATCCGCAAGCCAGTAAATTTCTTTGCCCGATTTCGTCAGATGCTTCTTGACATCGGCCTCCAGAAAATCGTTGCAGGTGAAGCCATGGCTTAACGACACTCCGGTAACGCCGATAAACACCTTATCCGCATAGATATTGGTCAGGGTCTGCTCGATGAACGGGCTGACCAGTGTCGTCGTCTTGGAACGAAAGACTCCTCCGATAAGCACTTTCATAATCTCTTCTTTGGTCTCCAGCTCTTCGGCAATATTCACCGCGGTAACGAATGCGGTCAAACGGCGCTTGCCGTCCAAATGTTTAGCCAGTTGGATGGCCGTAGAGCCGGCATCGATAATTATCGTCTCGTCGTCCTCTACGAGCGAGGCCGCCAATTGGCCGATCGCTATCTTCTCCCGGGTATTCTTGGAGTACTGCTGCCGGAAACGGTCATTGAGATAGGTGGAAGAGGCCTCCAGCGGTTCTTCCCTCCACTGGGCTCCCCCGCGGATTCTGACAATCGAATCGCTGTTTTTCTCAAGGTATTCCAGATCGCGGCGGGCCGTAATTTCCGAAATTTGGAATTGCTCGACAATTTCGGAAACGCTCACTGTTTTTTGCCGCTTGAGCATTTCAATAATGGCTTCGTGCCTTTTCCTGGGAATCATTTCATTATCCCTCATTATTTATGTATTGAGTGGCAATTTTGCTGGAATCTATCATCGATTGATTATCATTATAATACATTCTCTTGAGGTTTTGCAGATTAGTTCCTATTCTATCCTTCTAATTTATCCTTTATTAACCGCCCCCGGAACTTCTCCTTCTTCCGTAATCTTCCGTTCACAAAATACAGCGTAATTGCGGACATAATCATCAAGATGACAGAATAGACGAGATTTATGAGAAATTTTCCATATCAGTAGTATGCATAGCGTTCCGTTTCATTGATATCAACCGACCAATCCAACCTCAGATCCGGCAGTTCTAATGTGATAAAAAAAGAAGCAGAGCTTCAATCCGCTCCGCTTCTACATCTGTTTCTGCTTAAGCTTCCGTATTCATCAATGGGTATAGGCCGAAACATTCTCCATATCGACAGCCTCATGCAAGGCGGCATTGAGGCCGCTGGCGATGATATGGGCGATATCTTCGATAAATTGATCGATTTCCTTGGGAGTGACTAACAGATCATGCCCGAGCGGAGCGAGAACCTCCTTCACCAGCTGCAGCCGCTCCTGTTCCTGCAGTTGGTCAAGCATACCGAGAATTTGCCCGGTCTGATCCGTCAACCGGTGGAAATGGCTGGCCATAAGATCAATGCTGTTATTGACTATCGTTGAAGCATACACTACAGTCGGAACGCCTATGGCGATAACGGGAACCCCGAGGATCTCCTCCGTCAAACCCTTCCGCTTGTTTCCAATCCCCGATCCCGGATGTATTCCGGTGTCGGCAATTTGGATGGTCGTATTTACACGCTCCAATGACCTTGAAGCCAGCGCATCGATCGCGATTACGAGGTCCGGCTTAGTCATCTCTACAATCCCTTTAACAATTTCGCTGCTCTCAATGCCGGTTATCCCGAGCACTCCCGGAGCCACCGCGCTTACCTGACGGTAACCCGGACTCACTTGATCCGGAATCAGCTCGAAATAGTGGCGCGTCACCAAACAATTCTCAACCACAAGCGGCCCTAGAGAGTCCGGCGTTACGTTCCAGTTGCCCAGCCCGATAATGAGCACCTTATGCTCCTTTGTCACGCCGATTTCTTGGAGAAAAGCCGCAAACTCCTGAGCAAGCTTCGTTGTAACGCGGTTTTGCAGGTCACTATCATTCTCCCTCAGCTTAGGCACTTCAATTGTTATATATTGACCGGGAAGCTTGCCGATGGCCTGGCCGGCTTCGGGAGATGCTACCTTGATTTTAGTAATGCGGATACCTTCGTGCTCATCCGTTTCCGACTCCAGGCCCGGAATATTATCACCAAGCTCATTGGCGGCCATTTCCTTTGCTTCCAACGCTAGATCGGTTCTAACCGAATAGGCGCTTAAATCCATTCTCTCGAATCTCCCTTCAAAGCATCTGTTGGCTGTCCAATTTTTCCTATTGTGTCTTAAACTTGATTCTATTATGCAGCGGCACGTTCGCTATTGATTTTTGCCCGGCACCGTGATAAAATATTGAAAGTTGTCAAGAAACTTGGGTGAACCACTTGATCGAACTGGTTTTCTGGAACTAGGAGGTGAATGCAATGCCAAATATTAAATCCGCTATTAAACGGGTTAAAACGAACGAAAAGCGTCGTTTGCAGAACGCTTCCCAAAAGTCCGCACTCCGTACGGCAGTGAAAGCTTTTGAGCAAGCAGCTAACAGCAACAACGTGGAGAACGCTCAACAAACCCTGAAGGTTGCCATTAAAAAATTAGACAAGGCAGTAACCAAAGGCCTGATTCATAAAAATGCAGCCAACCGCAAGAAATCTCGCCTGGCGAAAAAGTTTAACGAAATCAGTGCACAAGCTTAATGCGTAACCGCTTCGCAAGAAGCAGCTTACCCTTAATAAAACGAGCAAAGTCCAAAGACTTCTTAATCGAAGCCCTTTGGACTTTTTTAATAGATGAGCCGGCGGCCGGCAGGCCCCTGATCGTTGCAGGGGCACGCGTTGAGCAATCCTCCCACCCTGCCCATATCCTTGTTGACCGCTAGACGGCCATATTCAGCAGCAGAAGCTCCAATCCGAAGCTCTTATCGATTTGACCGCTCTTCATCTGATAATCCAGATCCGCAAGCCTGGACAGGATCCGGTTAAGCCGGTTGACATCATATTTCCTCGCTTGCTCCGCCGCCAGTTTAACCGCATAAGGATGAGCCCCGACAGCTCCGGCAATCTGCTGATGAGAATAACCGGTCTGAACCAGCTCCTTCACCTGGGCGATCAATCTGTACTGCCGCGCCATTAAAGCGACAATCTTGATCGGCTCTTCTTTCTGCTTATATAAATCCTGCAGAATCTCCAGAGCTTTCCCCGTATTCATCTTGACCAATTCGTCAATCAGAATGAAGACGTTCTGCTCCGTCGTCCGGGCCACCATCTGTTCCACCAGGTCTGCCGTCACTTCTCCCCCGCTGCCCACGTACAGCGACAGCTTGTCCAGCTCCATGGCGAGACTCTGCAAATCCGTGCCGCCGTACAGCAAGAACTTCTCCAAGGCGCCGGAACCGAAGGTCATTCCGAGACGATTGGCCCTGCGTGCTGCCCAATCAGCCAGCTCCTCGGCCGTCAAGGTCTGGAACGCCAGCAGGCATTTGCGTTCCTTGAGAGCTTTGACGAGCTTCTTCCTCTCGTCCAGCTTCTCGGCGTCGACAACCAGGATGAGGACGGTATAATCGACAGGATTTTTCAAATATTCAATCAGCCGCTCCAATCGGTGCTCCACCTTGGAGTTCTCTTTCGCCCCGGTCAGAAATTGGGCATTCTCCGCGATGATCACTTTCTTGGGTACGAGAAAAGGGACCGTCTCCGAATCGTCGAGAACTACATCAAGCGGAGTTTCGTTAAGATCATAGCGGGTCACCGCAAACTCTTCATGCTCGGGCTCCACCAGCTTCCCCAGCATGAACCGGATGAATTCGCGGCGACGGAACACTTCGGGGCCGTAGCAAACATAAACGGGCATCAGCTTGCCCTGTTCAATCTCCTTGACTATCGATCTGTAATCCATGCTCCCACCTCAAAGTTCATCATAACAGCAACAAAGGGAAGACGTCAAAATCCATGGATTTTGCGTCTTCCCTTTGTCCCAATGGACTGCTGTGTATATAAACACCTGGGTGAAGGCTCTAGAAACCTTCCCCCGGGCGGCCTAACCGCATCAGGTCCATTCCGGATACCGTTTTACTATACTATATGTCCACCGGTCGCTCCTTGTGCGCAAAATGGGCTAATTTTTTGCTTCGGTTTGTTCGAGGATATCTACAGTATAGCTGGTCGTTCCCGACTCTGATTCGACTTCGTAAATCAACTGGCGATCGTCCAGCCATTTCACCAGACGCAATTGATCTTCCGGCTTCCACTCACGGACCGATTTGAACAGCAGATTGCCCTCCGTATCCTTCACTGTTACTCTCCGGTCCTCAATCACCGCAACAGAGCTTCCATCGGGGGAAGGAAGCTCCTCCGCTCCCATAGACATGCTGCCAAAGCCGTATTGGCCGGCATCCGCTTCGCTCGCTTCACCCGCTAATGACTTCTCGACGATGGGAGCCTGCTCCGTAGAATCGGACAGCTCATCCCGCTCCGCTTCCGCCGGAGGCGTATCCTGACCGTAAGATGACTTTTCCTTCATCTCCTGAACTCCGTCTTGACTTGTCAGGTTATCCGGAACTTGTTGGCTGGCCGCAAAGTCCGGTCCTTCCTGTTGATCCATCTTCGGTTCAGGCTCCGCAGGCGGGTTATCCCGCGGCAGCTTGGCAGCCGGATCATTCTTCTCCTGCTGCTGATTCCGCATCCCGGTAATGCTCCGCTCCTGCAGCCCTATCTCGGGTTCTTCCTCCAACTTATTCTGTTGACTGGTATCCGTATCGGGAGAAGGCGTCTCTGCCGGAGCAGGCCCGATCTCCTTCGATAGATCGCCCATAACCGGTGATTGGTGACCTTCGCTCTCTTGTTGTTGTGATGAGGAACTCGTACCGGCATCAGATTCAGATTGGGCAGGAAGATGATACGTGCGGCTCGCTTCCTCCCTAAGCGGTAAATCGGCGCGCTGAGTACCGGTCTCGGGCAGGTCAAAGATATAAATTCCCAGGGCAATTCCCGCCGCGGCAACTCCGCTGACCGCGGTCCACAGCAGCCTTCGAGGTCTCTTCCCTGTTGTACGGGGCTTCGCTGAAATCTCGGGGCGGCCGTGCAGCCCGGGTTCCGCCTGTTGGGGATTCGCTGCCGGCTCCAACTCCATAAGCTTGGGCAGGATGGAATCGACAATACCAATCGGGGGCGTAACCTCCGGAAGAGACTCCAGCCCGGCGGACAATTTCTCGAGCATCTGCAATTGCGCCGCGCAGCTTTCACACTGTTCGGTATGGGTAAACAGCTTGATCTCTTCTTCCGGCGACAAATCCGAATCCAGATGTCTCTGCAGCAGTTCTTCCACCTCATGGCATTTCATCCTCGAACACCCCCTTTCTGATATTCTTGGAGGTAAATTTGAAGCTGCTTTCTGGCCCTGAACAAATAAGATTTAACCGTATTAATGGGCAAATCAAGGGATTCGGCTATTTCGTTATAAGAAAAATGCTGTAAATAACGCAGCACAACGACTGTGCGATGATGTTCCGGCAGCTTGTTGATCGCTTCTTGGATATCCTTCGCTACATATTGGGATACAACCTCATCTTCAACGTTATCCGCTGCATGGAAGTCCAATTCGTGCTCGTCAATGGATACCGCGGGCCTGGCTTTTCGGAACTTATCCATGCAAAGATTGGTTACAATCCGCTGGACCCATGTTTTGAAAAGCGCCTTTTCCTCATATGTGTGAATTTTCGTATAAATTCTAATTAGAGCTTCCTGCGAAGCATCCAAGGCGTCCTCCTGGTTGCCTAAAATATAGTAGGCCGTTCGGTAAACATGAGTTTCTATTTCGCGCAAAAGAGTTATCAGAGCGTCGCGATCGCCCGCTTGAGCAGCTTGGATCAATTCTGGCGATACCAAGTCTGGGATCCCCCTCCCTTGCATACATATAGACGGCGTGCCGCCGCAAAATGTTGCATTCTACGAAAACTAATTATCCGGCATGCTAGTTTATTCATTATGGACCTATATAGAATACCAGATTTAAGGGAGACATCCTATAGTCTTCGGCCATCTGGCAGTGATATTTTGGAAGAAAGGAAGATTGACCCCTATAGGCGGCCATGTTACGATTAGTAAAGTTGTTCCATTTTGGGAAAATAGTTTTAGCCCATTGAACATTACTCAAACTGTGGGAGGTTCAACTTAATGAAACTGTTAACTTTCAGGCTTGATGGGGAGTATCGTTTAGGAGTAAAGACAGAGGCAGGGGTCATCGACGTGCAGGCGGCAGCCGCTCATAGCGGTTATAATGATAACAAGCTTCCCGCCACAATTATGGATGCGATTACATGGGGCGAGGATGCGGTCAGCGCTATATCGAAGCTAATCGAGACCGTCGCTTCCAAGGGTGAAGACCAGCCCTACCTGCTGGACGAGAGCAAGCTGGAATTTGGTCCCTGTGTCACTCACCCTAACAAAATTATTTGTGTAGGCTTGAACTACCGCAAGCATGCGGAAGAGACGAATGCGCCTATCCCGAAATATCCTATCTTATTTAATAAGTTTAATAATACGCTGACCGGACATGGTCATGATGTCACACTGCCTAAGGTAAGCACGAAGGTGGATTACGAAGCCGAGCTTGTCATCGTCATCGGCAAGAAGACGAAGGATGTTTCCAAGGAGCAGGCTTTGTCCCATGTATTCGGCTACTGCAATGTCAACGATTTGTCGGCTCGCGATCTGCAGCTCCGTACCCCCCAGTGGCTCCTGGGCAAAACATGCGACGACTTCAGTCCGCTCGGCCCTTACCTGGTCACTTCCGATGAAGTCGGAAATCCGAATGATTTGAAAATTGAATGCTATGTTAACGGAGAAGTGCGTCAAAGCTCCAATACGGCAGATATGATTTTCCATTGTGACGAGATCGTCAGCTATATCTCCCAATATATGACGCTGGAGCCCGGAGACATTATTCTGACCGGAACTCCGGAAGGTGTCGTGCTCGGTTATCCGGAAGACAAGCAGGTTTATCTGCAGGATGGCGATACAGTCACTATTCAAATCGAGAAACTGGGTCAATTGACCAACCGTATGGTCGCCGAAAAGCACTGATTCTCATCGGTTTTCGGTCATTTTAGGCAAAATGGAGAGCTTCTCCAAATTGTACCGAGCGTAAGCCAATTACCGAAGCGGGTAACGATGAAAGAGTAAGAGCGAGTGTTAGTGGAAATTTGTCCGCTAGCCTCGCTCTTTTTTAGAATCCATTTGATGCTTTGTCGGTTAAGAACAGCCGATTCGCCTGATTTTGTCCGAATAGGACTTTATGATTTCGTTTAAACAAGTTCACTTGGAGCCCTGCATATACCTTTCGTATCCCGAGCGGTAGATCCTCATATATTCGTCCAGCCCCATCTGCTTCAAAGTGCTGACATAACTATCCCATTCGTTGAAGGAAACCGAGCCGTTAATGAATCTGGCTACCATTTCATCCACATAGGGATGAATGTCCGCACTCAGAATCGACATTCTCTCCGTTTCCTCCTGGGTATAGGTGAATGGCGGCCATATTTCCTTGACTACGTATGGCCTCACTCTTTCTGCCGCCTCTATCGACTCGGGCAGGCTTTCCGAGCCTTTAAAGTACTTTTTGGTAACAAAGCCCGGATAGCTGCCTCCCAGCCAAACGACATATTTGCTGAGCTCCTGCTCGAATGTCCTGCCGCTCTTGTTGTTAAGAATCGAGTCGGTGTAGACCACTTCACCGTCCGGAGTTTCAACGTAGGACTCTCCTTCTATGCCCATGAAGAACATTTTGCTGCCCTCATCGCCGAAGAAATAATCGATCCAACGAACCGTTGCTTCCGGATAGGGATTGCGATCTGTGATGACGAACGCGCCCACATGGATCAAAGGAGTCTTGACGTGGGAGTACAGGCGGTCGCCATGAGGGCCCTCCAGCACGGGAAGCCCTACGTATCCGGTCTGGTTCATTAAGGTGAAGGGAGAGGGAACCAGCAGCGAACCGTAGACCCCTCTTGTACCGTTAGCATATAACGCGCTGCTTTTGACGGTGAAAATATCTTTCTCCAACAGCCCTTCCGCATAGAGCTTGTGAACATACTGCAGCAATTCTTTATAACGCGGATCGGCAGGGATAAAGCGAAGCTCGTTCGTTTCCGGATCCATATCCACCCTGGAATGGCCCATCCCCCGGTTTCCCAGCCCCCAGGCTCCCTTAAGGTGATTGAGGAGAGCACTCGTGCCGACAGATCCGTAAGGAATTTCATCCGCCTTGCCATTGCCGTTCAGGTCCGTCTCTTTAACCGCCTTCAAATACTGATAAAACTCCTCCGTCGTTTCCGGCGGTTCCATGCCCAGCTTGTCCAGCCAATCCGCCTTGACCCACAATGGATAACCGATCAGCATGGACATAAAATCGGGATCATAGAAGGAAGGAAACGAATATATATTTCCATCCGCCATCGTCAGCCCTTTGCGAATTTCCGGATATTTCTCCAGCAGCCGCTTGAAATTGGGGGCATATTCGTCAATCAGATCATTCAGGCGGATGAAAACCCCTTGCTGACCATACCGGAGCAGATCGGCCGAGCTCAGACGGGACGTCATGAACGCATCCGGATAGTCCCCGTCCGCCAATACCAGATTTCTCCTCGAAGATAACTGGTCGAACGGAACCATCTGAAATTGCGTATGAATTTGCGTCATTCTCTCATATTCTTGCCAGATTCTTACCTGATTCCAATCGGGGTGAGAGGTAGGAGATTTACCTGCAAAAATATGCAAAGTAATCGGCTCTTTAACAATAGGCATGCCTGTAAGGTTAACCAGATCCGCTCCAGTCATGCCCGACCGGTCACCCGCCTTATCCCGCGGCTTCGAATCATTATCGCACGAGAGAAGGACTCCGGACAGCAGAACTGTTATGGCCAGCCCCGCCGCATATCTTTGTTTTGTCATACCATCTCGGCCTCCCCGATTGCTGTCTTTCAACGGATGTCTGTTTATTTATTGTATCTTTCGTAGGCTTGTTTGTACACTCGCATGTATTCTTCCAGCCCCATCTTCTCAACGGTCTTGACATAGTTATCCCATTCACTGAATGGCATGGAACCGTTGATGAATTTCGCTTCCGCTTCATTGACGTAGGAAGTGATATCCTTACCGATCGAAGACATGAATTCGGTTTCTTCCTCCGTATAGTTGAAGTTGTTCCAAATCTCCGGCACTCTGTGAGGCTCGGCTTTCTCGCCAGTGGCTATGGATTCGGGAAGGGTTTCCGAACCTTTGAAATATTGCTCCTTGACATATCCGGGATAGCTGCCGCCCAGCCAGGTAAAATATTTCGCCAGCGCCTGGTCATAGGTCAGGCCATTCGGATTGTTTGTAATCTCGTCAACGTACTCCAGCTTGCCATCGGCCGTCTCTTTATAAGTGACATCCTTCTGTCCCATGAAGTAGAATCGGGCTCCTTCTTCGCCGAAGAAATGATCCATCCAGCGGACCGTTGCTTCCGGATGCTTGTTCTTATCGGTAATGGCAAAAGCTCCGATATGAACCATAGGGACTTTAATATGAGTGTACATCTGGTCTCCATGCGGCCCTTTAAGAGCACCCAGTCCGACATAACCGTCCTGGTTCATTAATGTTTTCGGATTGGGCATAATGGTGGAGCCGAATGTCCCTTCTCCCCCTTTGGCATACAGATTGCTTGACTTGATAGTGAAAATTTCACTGTCAATCAGCCCTTCCTGATAAAGCTTATGCACATATTCCAGCAATTCCTTGTACTTCGGATCCGTCTTGATGAACCGGAGCTCATTCGTTTCCGGATCGACATCCACAAATTTATGGCCTAAACCGCGATTCCCCAGGCCCCAGGCCCCTTTGAGATGATCGAGCAAAGGCCCGATACCCGCACCGCTGAATGGAATTTCATCCGCTTGTCCGTTACCGTTTAAATCCGTTTCCTTAACGGCCTTCAAGTATTGATAGAACTCCTCGGTCGTTTGCGGCTCGGACATATTTAATTTTTCCAGCCACTCCTGCTTGATCCACAGCGGAGTTCCAATCAGCATCGGCAGAAAATCCGGGTCGTAGAAGGACGGGAAGGAATAAATGTTGCCGTCCGGCATCGTCAGTCCTTTCCTCAGATCCGGATAGGTGTCCAGCAGCTTCTTGAAATTCGGAGCATATTCGTCGATCAGGTCATTCAATTTAATGAAAACCCCTTGCTGACCGTACCTCATCAAATCGGCCGAGCCTAACCGGGCGGAATAGAAAGCATCGGGATAATCTCCGCCGGCCAGGATCAGATTTCTCTTTTCCGTCAGGCTGTCAAACGGGATCAGGTCGAATTTGATTTTCATATTGGACATTTTCTCATATTCGCTCCATACGAGCGTCTCTTCAAACTTATTGCCGTTAGTGGCCGATTTACCGGTAAAGAACGTCAGCTCAATGGGCTCATTGACAATGGGAAAGCCCGTTTTGTTCAGATTGGCGACTTCCGCGCCTCCCTCTGCACCTTTATTTCCGGCGTTCCCGCCGTTATCATTGCCTCCACAGCCTGACAATAAGCCGGCGCCGAGAGACGCGGTCAGCGCTACTGAAGTCCATTTACTCCATTTGTTCATGTTAGTTTCCTCCCTTTTTATGTTTGAATCTTGGGTTGTATCCCCGGCATTAAAGCCTCGCATCCTTGCTAGCCCTAGCGCCAGTGATCTATGAATAATCCCGCAAAGTGACGTATGGCCTTCGAAGAGCATCCGTCTGCATCCTGATAAGGTCGGCGTCCAGCTTTCCTCTAAGCGCGGTCGCTCCTCTTGGCTTGGCTTCGAATAAGATTTATACGGCACTTTACGGAAAGCCCAATCCAGGTCAGCCTTTAATGGCCCCAATCATAACTCCTTTGACAAAATACTTCTGCAAGAAAGGATACAGCAGCAGAATCGGAAGATTGGCCACAATAACAATCGCGTATTTGATCGCCTCCGCATCCATCAGGCTGTTGGATAACGAATCCGCACTGATATCGAGCATTTCCTGCATCTGCCCCTGTACCAGAATCTCCCGGAGGAAGAGCTGCAGCGGATATTTGGCGCGATCGGTCAAGTAGATCAAAGCCGTGAAATACGAATTCCAGTGTCCGACGCTGTAGAATAGAATCATGACCGCTATGATCGGCATAGACAAGGGCAGAACGATGCGCGTCAGAATTTGCATGTTTGTGCATCCGTCAATGGAGGCCGCCTCCTGCATCTCATAAGGAATCCCGTTCTGGAAAAACGTTCTCATGATCAGAATGTTCCAAACCGAGACGGCTCCGGGAATGACCATAACCCAGAAGGAGTTGAGCATGCCCAGGTTTTTGATCAACAGGTAAGTAGGAATCATTCCTCCGCTGAAGAACATCGTGAAGACGATCATGGCCGTGAACGTATTGCGCAGCATAAAGTCTTTGCGGGACAAAGGATATGCCGCCGCGACCGTCATCACCAAATTGATGGCGGTTCCAATGACGGTGTAGAGAATGGTGTTCCAATATCCCATCAGGATTTCCTTGTTCGCGAACACGCGCTTGTAGCCTACCCAGGTCAGATCCTTGGGCCATAGCCATACTTCTCCCCGCATAACGGCTCCCGGGCTGCTGATAGAAGCGATCACGACAAAGAAAAGAGGATAAAGGACAATGATCGATATAATAATGAGAAGAGAATAATTGATGATGTTAAATATCCGGTCCTGTGTTGTCTCTACCATCTGGCTGCCTCCCTACCAAAGACTCGTCTCATTGACCTTCCGGGCAATGAAGTTGACTGTAATCAGCATTATGAAATTGATAACGGAATTGAACAATCCGACCGCTGCCGAGAAGCTGTATTGCGCTCCGAGAATACCGCTGCGGTAAACATGCGTCGATATAACGTCGGATGCCGGCATATTCAAGTCGTTCTGCATCAAGAAGACCTTCTCGAAGCCGACGCTGAGGACGGAACCCATGTTCAGAATGAGCAAAATCACGATGGTGGGCATAATTCCCGGAATATTGATGTGCCATATTCTCTGCAGCCGGCTGGCGCCGTCCACCCGGGCCGCTTCATGCAATTGCGGATCGATCCCCGACAATGCGGCCAGATAAATAATCGAGCTCCAGCCCATATGCTGCCACACGCCGGAAAACACATAAATCGTCTTAAACCAGCCCGGCTGGGTCATAAAGGAAATCGGATCTCCGCCGAACGCTTTAATTATTTGGTTAACGAGCCCGCTTTGCGGAGACAGGAAAATAAGAACCATTCCGACTATGACGACGGTTGATAGAAAGTGTGGAGCATACGTAACCGTTTGCACGAACCTCCGATAAGTTTTCGACCGAACCTCATTAATCATCAAGGCCAGAAGGATCGGCACGGGAAAACCGACTGCCAGCTCGTACAATCCGATTCCCAAGGTGTTCTTGATCAGCCGCCAGAAATAATAGCTGTCAAAGAAACGCTCAAAATGCTTGAAACCTACCCAAGGACTCCCCCATATTCCTTTAGTCGCGATAAAATCCTTGAAAGCAATCTGCACGCCGTACATCGGAAAATACTGGAAAACGGCAAAATAAATGACGACGGGCAGAAATAAAACATATAAGCTCCAGTTTCTTCTTAAATTTTTTAGGACTTGTGAAGCGAATGATTTTTTGGTACGGTTGGTCGTGTTCATTCGTAGTGATGCTTGTTCCAAATTGCGATTCACCTGCTTTCGTAGTTTTGCGGAGCTGCCGATAAGCCCGATCATAAGTGAAACAGGGTTAAAATTGAATTTACACTTTATTAGATTCCTTGATTTTTTTTAGATTCCAATGGAAAGGCAGGGTTATAAAAAACGGCTAAACTCCGCCATTTTACGCGAAAAAACAGCAAATAGCCCCACAAATGACGCATACCGTTCGAAGCTTATTCCATGCTCACCCTGAACGATACCGGCCATTAACAGGGCAGCGTGTAAACCATCCTTTGATCGCGGTCGCTCTTCTTGATTTGCTTCGAAAAAGGTTAATATAGTACTTTACGGGGACCCGGGAAGAACATAAAAAAGATTAAAAACAAAAAAAACGGGCGCTGACCGCGTCCCGAAAGAATAGCAAAACAGATTAAATGTATGTTTCGTTTACCGATGAAGGGGGACCATTCCGTTGTTGTGGTTACAGAGAAAAAATTCTTTATTTGTTAAAATCTTCTTCAGCTTTCTAATCGTTATCATTCTGCTGTCTTCTTTTAACTTGCTTTCTTTCACCTTTTTCAGAACGACCATCCAGAAGGAAATTATTCAATACAACCAGTTGATTCTGCAAAACGCGGCAGAACGGTACGGAGTTCATTTCTCTCGTTTGAAAACGCTCTTATTCGACCTTTATCATAATGACAAGCTTGCTGCCTTCAACCGCCAGCTACTGACCAAAAATGAACTGGAGATCAATTATTTGCTCACGGGCGATATTATGAAAAGCTTGCGGTCCGATGTCTATAATCCGCTTCATTATTTGGATAATATTATCATCTTCTTTCATTCCAACGGGTACGCCATTGAGAAAGAAGGCAGCAGCGATGCCGAGGAGCTCTTCTCGAGCTTCTATGCCAGCAGCCGATATCCGTATTCGTTCTGGCTGCAGCAATTTGACCGGCAGGAAAATTATAAAATCTATCCCGCTTCGGAATTCCGAATTCACTCTTCGAACGATTCCGGCACCCGTGAGATGATTCCGCTTTCTTTATTAATTCCGGGAAGCAATTATCAAATCGTCGCTTTGATAGAAGTGGAGAAGCTTCTTCAGGCGTTCCATGGCGAGCATAAAAACGCCCATTTCATTATATTGAACGAAGAAGAGGACGTGATCTACAGCTCGTCCGGCACGGTGCCTGAATCGATGCCGTCCGCGGCGGACATCACAGATTACAAGCTGGCGGACCAGTATTATTATTTTAAAGAACAGGACGAGGGAACCAAGCTGACGTTCCTGTCCGTCGTCCCCTATTCTAACATTGCGGCACAGGTGCGCAAGCTGAACTTCGTGCTGGCTTTGATGCTGGCTGTATCGGTCGCTATCGGAATGGTCGTCTCGTTCTTCCTGAGCAAAAAGATCAATTCTCCGGTCAAACAAATCATATCGTCCATTATGGAACGGAATCCGGACAAGCTGCAGAGCAGCATCCAGGAATTCGCATTCATTAATCAAAAGGTGCACGATTTGATCAAGGAGAAGGAAGTAATCGAGAATGAACTCGTTCATAACCAGTCCTTCTTGACGAGTTACAACTATATCAACAAGCTGAAAATGATTAATTCGGATTTAAATGAGTGGAAGGAATTTATGGCCGCTGAAGAGGAATTTACGATCGTCCTCTATCAATTGGTCTTCCGTTCTGCATCTTTTGCGGAGAGCGATATGAAGCCGGACAAAGCGGCCAACTATATTCAGGAGCATATCCGGTTAATGATGTCCAAGCGCCTGCCGGGATCCCATACGTTCCAAATCGAGAAGGATCAGATCCTGACCGTGTTAAGCGGGAAGCACAAGCCCGAGGAACTGAGGGAAATGCTGGAGCTGCTTAAGCAGATTCTCGACAGGGACAAAACCTACTGCTTCGCGTTCATCGCCGTCAGCTCTACTTATGACCGCACCTCCCAGTTCAACGAGGCCTATCAAGAGGTGCTGACCTTGGTCAGACAAGCGGAGCTGTTGGATGAAACCCAATTGCTGTACGAACCGAAGCCGCCGAGCCGACCGTTCGTTCTGACGCCCTCTCAGGAGCAGGAGCTGTACAATCACCTGCAGGAAGGCAACGAAAGCGCTTGTCTGGCCATCATTAACCGAATGCTCGATACGATGTTCAGGAAGCAGGCGGCCGTGGATCAGTACAGCCAATTGGCTGAAAGCATCGCGGCCAAGACATTGCTGATTCTGGATACCTATCATCTCGATTCCGACAAGACGGAGGATTTGGACCATTTCTTATCCAAGCCGAGGGATTGCCATACTCTCGAAGAATATAAGGAGTATTTCCGCCAATTTATATCTGCGGTAGCCTCGATTGTCCAATCGAAGAAAGAGCAGCAAGATCCGATTATCGACTATATTATGGAGTGGCTGTCCACGAAGTACAGCGAGGACATTTCCTTGGATATGCTTGCCGACAAGCTGAACATGTCCAGCGCCTATCTATCGGTTTATATTAAAGAGAAGACCGGGATCAATTTCATTGATCATATGAACGGCATCCGGATGCAGAAGGCCAAGGAGTTGCTGGCGAGTACGGCGTTAACCGTAACGGAAATCAGCCAGCAAATCGGCTATCGCAATGTCACTTCCTTCAACCGGATGTTCAAAAAATGGACGGGAACCTCCCCCACGGAGTTCCGGAAAAATCAAGCCTTGCTCTCGGAGGGCCCGGATGCGTCCTCTATGGATTGAACTGATTATATGCGTTAGGCGGTTTGCAATTTTATTGCCGGAGCATCCGCCTGATGCCTTTCTGATAGGAAGTAGGATAGCTAACTGGATTTCATGCAGCTAGTTTGCCCTATTTGAGCGAAAAACGAAAACTAACGGGAAAACCAAGGCTGTCGATTCATTGTGGGAAAGGTGTTACAACAGGATGTTGTACTAGTGAAAAGTCCAACAGCGAAAATGTAACGGAACTGGGAGACCCTATTTCGTCAAAATAGGCGGTTTTTTTAGACTAACGGAAACAGTTGCGCTTATTGTTTAGAATTCTCCTACTTTCGCGAGCATTTCTAGGGAATAAGGTCATCTGGTTCCGTTAAAATGACCGAAAGGCCCTTTTGGAGCGATTAAGGTCATCTGGTTCCGTTAAAACCAAAACCGTGCAGGATTTTCGCATGATCTTTGGTTGCATACCATTAATCGACAGTCTCAAACCTACAGCTAGTTTGAGTAAAAAGAGCGATTACAGCAAAAAAACTCAATTCTAAGTACAGATTTTACAGGTAGTTGAAGCCTTCGGAAAACACAAGACTTTACCTGTATAAAATACAGTTCGACCTCATATCGGTCACGGCCATAAAATAGTTTGCTATTTTCTAGTTTTTGGGCTGACTATCCGCCATTCGCCGCGAAACCCGCAACGCACGCAGGGACAAGCCAAGGAGGCTTGTCCAGGTCGGCTTTTCCTGCTCGCCCTAAACCTTTGCGTTCCAAACTTCTAATGGGTGATCGTCGGCGTTCCCAAGCTAAGCTCCTTCTCCAATTGTTTAAGGAAGCTTATCAGGAATGTATGGCGTTCGGAAGCGATTCGACGACCGGGAGCCGTATGCATGCCGTCGGCAAGGAATAACAGCTTTTCGTAGAAGTGACGATATACCGAACCTTGCGGACGTTGTCCCGGGTCGAAGGTTCCCGGGCCTTCTGTCCGATCCGCTTCCTCGGCCAGCGGCAAACCATGTGCTCCGCCAAACATAAACGTGCGGGCAATGCCGACGGCCCCAATCGCATCCAAGCGGTCCGCATCCTGCAAAATTTGAGCCTCGATCGATAATTCGGCCGGAGCATTCGAAGCTTTGAAGGCGAACGGATACTCTTCATGCCGTGAGATGGCCTCTATCATTCGTTCAAACCGCTCCTCGCCCAAATTCGGTATAATCAGCGACCCGAATTCCCGACGCAGCCCTTCCATCGCTTCCGGTCCATAGTGTAGCAGGCCGCTTTCCTTCTCCTCTTCACGATAATAATCATGCAGCAACCCTGCGGTCATCGTCATTTCACGATCCACAGCCAGCTCGTCCGACATCTCCACAGCCAGTTCCATCACCCGAACCGCATGGAAAAAATCATGTCCTGTGGAATCGCGCTTCATTTTATCCCAAACAGTCCGCACTACCGGCTCAAACCATTCCGGCAAGGGGATTTGAATAAAGGGAATGTTACGTTTGATTGGACTCACTCCTTACCTCCAATTTGCCTTTCACTTTTGCCGTTTTTACCTTAGTATTAACTGTAACATTTTGGTAATTTTAGAGCAATGAAAACTTGTCAGATGTTGGAGAAAGGAGGAAGTATACGGAATTTTCCCAAGGAGGGATTGCATGAACTCGTCAAGAAAAAGTATGCTGATTAGGTTGTCCATTTGTTTGTCAGTAATCATACTGTGTGCAGTAGCCTTGGTGTCATTCTATAAGAATTGGATCGGTTGAATATTAGTGTTTCCAAGGAAATTGCTTCAGTGGACCATGTTTTCATTTCCGCCCCGGCAAATTCCTACGAAGAAGCCAAATCAATAGAAAATAAACAATTTCACTCCAGATTTATTTTCAAGTGAATCAATTTGATTTTCCTCCAAAGGATACTTTTTTTCTCGCCACGATTTTTACAAATAAAAATGAACTTAAACAGAATACCCGGAACATTAATAAGTATCTTCAAGTCTATATATAGAAGAGCTTTCTTTACGACAACCGAATAGTTGGATCTAATTAGTCTTCGGAAGATCGTTAAACATCTAAGCAAGAAGAGTCCCTTGATCATTCTGCAGTATTAAGTTAAGAACTCCACTTTCGCAGCTTGAGATCGCTGATTTCTTTTAATTTTGATTAGGCAATTTAAGCTATTCAGTGATGCCGATCTAACTTAGTGATTTCCGCCGTCTGATCCGGTCTGGTTTTTCGTTGTCTAACAGTTGCCGTGGGCGTTAATTCGCTGATTTTATCCATTTTCAAAATCTAACGGTTGCAGATGATGTTATTTCGATGTTTTTCATAGATTTGAGATGAAAAAGACACATATAGCGGCGATGGCAACCGTTAGAATTTCTGAGCATGCATTATTGCGGGAATAACGACTGTGGTAGCAACCGTTACAGCTTTAGCTAACGTTGCTTTTTACAACGCCCCCCTTGAGCAAACGAAGTGATGTTCTCTATTATGCAATATCTATAACCGAGCTTATCTTTTGTTCATCACATCAACCTAAAAAGCCGATCTTACCCTGCGAAAGTTGAGTTAAGAAGTTTACATTCATTATATAAAAAGGAGGATTTCCATGAAAAAATTTTGGATTGGTATCGCTTGTGCCGGGGTTGTCTCTCTAGGAGCATCAGTTGCTTATGCTTCTGATTATGTTCAAGCACTCTTATTTCCGGTTAAGATCGAATTTAATGGCCAAAACAAAGAACTCAGCCAAGAGTACACTATATTGAACTATAATGGCCATGCTTATGTCCCCATTCGGTACATCGTAGAAAACATGGGCGGAGAAATAAGCTATGATGGGCAATTGAATCAAATATCCATAAAATATGCCGAAGATCAAAATCGCTTTTCTGAATTAAACTCGGTTAAACAAGAGGGGCCCTTCTCTCTTTCTCTTGCCTCGCACAAAAAAGAATACACCCATGATGAAGCCATAAATATATGGGCAGAGCTTACTTATTCGGGAAGTACAACAATAGAAGTTCAACATGCCAACCCGCTAATTGTGTACTATATCAAAGATGATGTTGGAAATTACCGGGAAATGGCAACCTTGGATTCGAATACTACTGAATCTATTACACCCAATCAAAAATATAAAAAGAGCTTTCCTTCCGGATTAGTCCCGGCATACAACTACGATAAAAGCGGGCTAAAAGACTACAGGGCCTTTTTGGAAAACTTCCCGGCTCCCGATTCATTAAGTCCCGGAAATTATGAAATTGGCGTCAAAGCAAGCTTTAACTCTAATGGCGAGGAGAAGGTGATAGATACTTCAATAACAATTGCAATAAAGTAAGAAAAGCTCATAACATGAGCGTCGAGCCCCCTATACTCTGAGTACGCTCCACCCACTATCCCTTTCAACACGTTGGCGGTCATCGTTCCCATCGGCACTCATTCGTTTACTGCAGCATCGTCCGGAAACGGTAGCCTTGCTTGCGGATGATCATTTGCACCTCCCCTTGCAGGTCGGTTCGAAACAGATTTACGCCGCGGCTTTCCAGTCGCTCCACAACCACCGGGGAAGGGTGCCTATAGGGGTTATTGACCCCGGCGGAAATGACCGCATGGTGAGGCTGCCAATAATCGAGCCACTGCTCGGTAGTGGATGTTTTGCTGCCGTGGTGCGCCACCTTCAGCACATCGACAGGCCTCAATCTCTCCTCCAGGGCAGCCCCGTCTATTCCGCTATGGGGGCCGAGACGGCTCTCCTTCAGCGAATGCAGAATGTCATATTCCCCCAGCTTCTCAACATCCCCGGTAAACAATACCCTCGCTTGATACATGTCCAGCATAAACACGACGGAATGTTCATTTTGCTCTGCGGAATAACTAACCCCCTCATCCTTCTTATGGTCAGGATAGAGAAGATACAGCGCTGAATACCGGTCCAGCGGGATGTTCTGTCCGGCTTCCGCAGCATACATGGGAATATTCTTATCCAGTGCCGTTTGGAATAATTTACGGGTGCCTTCATTATCCTTCAAGCTCCCGTTAAACAACAGACGGTCCACGGGGATTTGCTCAATGACAGCCTGCAGCCCGCCGATATGATCCGTATCCGCATGAGAAATGATCAGCCAATCCAGGCGATGAACTCCTCTTTGTTTAAGAAGCGGCACAACCAACCTCTCCCCGACCTCGTAAGGCCGCGATCTTTGCTTCCATTCTTCTCCCGGCTTGGAAAATCGCATCGTCCCCCCTCCATCGATCAGGATATGCCTGTGTTCCGGTGTACGAATAAGGATCGAATCCCCCTGGCCAACATCCAGAAATTGAATGACCCCTTCCCTCTTCCAAAAATCGGGGCTATAACCGTATAAAAGGAGGAGAAGCAGAACAGCGCTAAGCGCATAAAGTCTGCGCCTATGAGATATTTCGGAGGTCCCCGGTTCGACGGTTAACATCGGCCCGTTCGCTTCCCTCCTCCTCTGCCGAACCCGATTGGCCTGGATCATTATCGCAGCCCATAATCCATAATACGCCAGCATCCACCAAATAGATGGGGAAGGCCAAATAAGATGAAACGACCTCCAGCCGTCCAGCCAATCGACCAGTCCAAAGCACAGGTCATTAATTCGTACCACCACCCAGGCCGGCCATTGGCCAACCGTGCTCCACAAAGAACCGATGACGAGGGAGACGAAGCCTAAAGGGATGACCGCCAGGCTGACAACCGGAACAACAATAAAATTAGCCAACCAGGATAAAAGCGAAAATTGGTTAAAATAGTAAACCGAGAGCGGGAAGGAAGCCGCTTGTGCCACCAAAGTCACCGAGAGCGCTCCGCTCAAGGCAGGGTAGCGGTTAGGCAAAAAGGCATTTAACCGAGGAACGCCGACAATAAGCCCGATCGTCACCAGAAAAGAAAGCTGAAAGCTGACATTGACCAAATAATAAGGGTTCCAAACGATCATCAGCAGTCCGACCAGACTGACCAAGCTGAGTCCGTCTTTAAGTTTGTTTGCTCTCGCAGCGTATAGCGCCATCATAGCCATAATGCCTGCCCGAACGACGGAGGGGGCCGAACCGGTTACAACAATATAGAAGGGAAGCAGGAGAATCGCGATCAGCAGCTTCGTCTCCCTGGTCAGTCCGAGCCAGCCAAGAACCGTTAGTATTGCGCCCGTAAAAACAGCCACATGCAGTCCTGATATAGCCAAAATATGAGTCAGCCCAAGCTGGGAAAATTGCTGGAATTGTTCCGGGTCCAGATCCTCGCGAAGCCCAACCAGCATTCCTTTCATATAACCGGCTTGGTTATCCGGAAACAGCCCGTCCAATACACCGGCCAGACGGGCCCGGAACTGATCGTTCCAGCGGAGAACAGTCATCCTGTCCCAATGCTTGCTTTCCGTTACAACTATCCGTTCCGTTCCCTTCTCCGTTATCTGCCAATGAACATGCTGAAACCGCATATAACTGCGGTAATCAAAGCCGCCGAAATTTCTTGCTCCTGACGGCAGAAGCAGCTTTCCGGCCAACTTGATTTCATTCCCTCTGTTCCATTGAGAGGCTTTGGCCTGCTCCGATGGCTTCACGAGCCGAATCGATACCTGCATTTTCTCCCGCAGGTGCGGCATTGGACTTAACGTATCCGAAGCCTCCTGCGAATTAAGCGGAGATAAAGCGGATATTTCCCGAACCTTAACCGTGAAGGAGGCGCGGTCACCGTCAACGGTCACAGGAGAAATAATTTGGCCGGATATATTCACTTCCGCATCTGCCCATTCTTCTCCCAAGGAGGAATGGTTCCGCTCATCGTACCATTGAATATAACTGAAGGAAGTAAACAGCACCAGGATCAGGGAAAGCGGTTTGCGCGCCGGTATTTTGAGCAGCCACAAACTTGCGGTTAACGCTACCGCCAACAAGGCGGCTATTAATGGAATGCCTATATGCTCAAGCTGAAGGGCGGCCGCTCCTCCAATGACCCAAAGACAAGCAACGGTAAGCAGCGGTCTGCTGTATACCAACTGCACCAAAATGCTCCCCCCTTTCATAACCCCACAAAGTGACGTGTGACCTTCGAAGCGTATTCCGTCCCCACTCCAACGGAGTCGGCGTCTAAACTTTCCTCTAAACGCGGTCGCTCTTCATGACTTTACTTCGATAAAGGTTTATACAGTACTTTGCGGGGAGCCCCGAAACTTATAAAATTATCAAAAAAGAAGAACCTCTCTTCGCTTAGCGCGATAAAAGAGGTTCTTCCTCATTTATATACTTTTATAGGAATTCATTCTGAACGGCTTCTTAACATCCGCAGGTCCGGCACAACTAAATCGTAGGCCGACAGATTCGTCAATCTGTAACGTTCATAACGGTATCCGCGGGAGGCTCATAACGTTCCAGAGTGCGGAATACAATTCCCCTTGCTTGCATTAATTCCATTACTTTATCGGCGTCCTTAGGATAGGGACGGTGATAGACAATTTCCTTAATCCCGCTATTCGCGAGCATGTTGGAACACGTCCAGCAGGGCTGATCGGTAACATAAACCGTAGAGCCTTCACGGTCCGTCCGATCGGTGAAGAGCAGCAAATTCTGTTCGGCGTGAATCGTCCGAATACATCTTTGCTTCTTGACCATCCGCTCTTCGCCGTCAACGTTAGTCATCTCATACTCCTCAACGAGCATACAGCCCGCTTCCGAGCAATCCGGAACTCCCATCGGTGCACCGTTGTAAGCCGTCCCCAACAGCTTCTTGCCTTGAACAAGCACAGCTCCTACGTGCCGGCGGGGACACTGGGATCGAGTAGAGGCCATGTAAGCAATATCCATGAAGTAGGTATCCCAATCTTTACGAGTGCTCATCGTCTGCTCCTACTTCTGGCTGGCCTGGATCGCTTGTTCCAAATCATGCAGAATATCGGCAATCGCTTCTGTACCGATCGAAAGACGAATCATGCCGGGAGCTACACCGGCCGAACGCTGCTCTTCCTCTGAAAGCTGCTGGTGAGTTGTGCTTGCCGGATGAATAATCAGCGACTTCGAATCTCCAACATTCGCCAGATGGGAGAACAGCTTGACATGGTTGATCACCTTGCGTCCGGCTTCCAGCCCTCCCTTGATCCCGAAGGTCATAATCGCTCCCTGACCCTTCGGCAAATATTTCTGTGCCAGCGAATAGGAGGGGTGGCTTGGCAGCCCGGGATAGTTGACCCATTCAACAGACGGATGCGCCTCCAAATATTTGGCAACTTCAAGTGCGTTGCTGCTGTGACGCTCCATCCGCAAGTGGAGGGTCTCCAGTCCTTGCAGCAGCAGGAACGAGTTAAATGGAGAAATGGCGGCTCCCATATCACGCAGCAATTGAACACGGGCCTTGATAATATAAGCCATCGGGCCAACCGCGTCCGTATAAATTACACCGTGGTAGCTCGGATCCGGTTCAACCAATCCCGGGAATTTGCCGCTCGCTTTCCAATCAAACTTGCCGCCGTCCACGATAACGCCTCCGATGGATGTTCCGTGTCCGCCGATGAACTTGGTCGCGGAATGAACCACGATATCGGCTCCATGCTCAATCGGACGCAGCAAGTAAGGGCTCGGGAACGTATTGTCGACAATAAGAGGAATCCCGTTCTCGTGAGCGATTTTGGCAACGGCTTCTATATCCAGAATGTCGCCCTTCGGATTCCCGATCGATTCGGCAAACACCGCCTTAGTCTTGGGAGTGATGGCCTTGCGGAAATTTTCGGGATCGGAAGAATCCACGAATTTGACGTCAATTCCGATTTTAGATAACGTTGTCGAAAACAGATTATAAGTTCCGCCATACAAACTGGATGAGGATACGATTTCATCACCGGAGCCGGCAATATTAAGAATGGCGTATGTAATGGCAGCCTGACCGGAGGCTGTCGCCAAAGCGCCCACTCCGCCCTCCAAAGCGGCCACACGCTTCTCGAACACGTCCGTAGTCGGATTCATGAGGCGGGTATAAATGTTGCCGAATTCCTTAAGGGCAAACAAATCGGCCGCATGATCGGTATCGCGGAAACCGTAGGATGTCGTTTGGTAAAGCGGCACAGCCCTGGACAGTGTTGTCGGATCGATCTCCTGCCCGGCGTGAATCGCCAAAGTTTCCAGTGCTAATTGACGTTCTTCTGACATTTCAATGAATTCCTCCCTTTTTAGTAGCCTAATCCTATATTCTCACAATTTATACAAAAATAAAAGAGATTTCCCTACAAATCCTTCTTTATAAATGTTAGGCCGGGCGGAAGGATAATGGCTCAATCAGAAGCGGCGGGATAAGGGCTCACCGTAATCAGATCTTTCAGCTTCTCGAAGGTTTTCTGTCCGATCCCTTTCACTTCCATAAGATCGTTAATGGATTTAAACCCTTGGTTCTGCTGGCGGTACGTTACGATAGCGTTAGCCTTGCTCGGACCTATTCCCGGCAAAGCCGTTAACTCCGTAACGGAAGCCGTATTGATATCAATCAAGGACGAGTCCGCGGAAACCGCCGATGGCTGATGCGTAGACCCCGGATTTACACCATTAGGGGGCGGGCTACCTGCATTCGGAGCTTGAGCAGCTGAGGCTCCATTAGAATCTTCAACGGCGGCCGCCTGCGAATCGGAATCGCTCGTCATCCCGGCAGGCTTGCCTGTAGCATCCGGGGCGGCAGAGGGATTCGGAGCTTGGCTGCCTCCTTCTCCGCCCGAGTTCAACGATTGGCCTTTATCTGCAGAACCCGCCCAATCCGAGGCCAGCAAAGACTTCACTTCATCATTGACTGCGCTGAAGGGCTCCCATTCCCCGGCATCATACAATCTCGTAAACAATAAAAATCCAAGCAAGGCAACGGGCATCAATGAAAAAAACCAGATCCCTTTCGTTCCGAACCATCTGTCCATAGTTATCGCTACCTCCAGTATTGTAAATCAGACTTGCCCGCTGAATGCCGGGACAAGCCCTTCGCAAGATTGGATACATGCTGCGAAAATGCAAAAACCGCCCTGGGATCCTGCTTAAAGCAAGATCCGTCAGGGCGGTTCTTCCGCACATTTCCATTTATTCACTATTATATCACGCTTGGACAAAAAGACAATCCCCGGCTCGGATTTCTCCGCCCAAATCGTATCAATTTCTCCCCCATTCCCTAATCCCCGTCCCTTCTCTTAAATCGATTACCAGATTATAGGAATGCAACCCTCATCACCCGCATATACTTATAAAAGCATTGCCGCACGTATATCACTGGTCAAGGAGGGGTTCATGATGAATACGGGATTCATCGGGACCGGCAGTATGGGAAGTATGCTGATAGAAGCATTCCTTCGCTCGGAGGCGCTGCTGCCTCAGGAAATTACCGCTTTCAACCGTACTTCAGCCAAAGCTGAACAGCTCGCCCAACGTTATCCAGGTCTGCGCATCGCGCGTTCGAATAAAGAAGTTGTACTCGAAAGCGAAATCGTCTTTCTCTGCATTAAACCAATGGAATATAAGAAGGTTTTAGATGAAATTCGGGACTTTACCGATCCGTCGCAAATCGTGGTTTCCATAACAAGCCCGGTGATGCTCGGACAATTGGAGCAGCTTCTGAACTGCCAAATCGCCAAGGTAATACCAAGCATTACCAATTTCACCTTAGGCGGAGCGTTACTGTGCATGTTCGGGGAGAGAGTCTCTGCAGCAGGTCGTGATGATTTGCTGACCCTGCTTGCAAATATAGGGCAGCCTATTGAAATTGAAGAGAAGCTCACCCGCGTCTCTTCGGATATTTCAAGCTGTGGACCGGCTTTCCTGGCATATTTTCTCGAGCATTTCATTCGCGCGTCCGTAGAAGAAACCGGAATTAACGAGCAGCAGGCTTCGGCACTCGCCGCCCAAATGCTTGTCGGTACAGGCAAGCTGTTGACCGAAGGCGGGTTTACTCCCGAGACGCTGCGGCAGCGGGTCAGTGTTCCGGGGGGCATTACTGCCGAAGGGCTCCGTCTGATGGAAAAGGAACTGAAGGATATGTTCAATCAGCTCTTTCGGATTACCCATGCAAAATATGATGAAGATGTAGCTAAAGTAGCTTCATTGTTGCCCCGGCCTGCCGAATGAGAAAAACTCCTATCGGAGTATTTCATGGATGAGCGAACACGTTTAGAGGATGTTTTTATCGCCAAATAGAATTTGAATTAATTCAGGACGCAATAACTTATAAATTCTATTGTGGTAAAAAAAGACCATGCCAAGGTTCAGTCAAGCCGATATCTTCCTCCATCGGCATGACTTCACAGTTGGCACGGTCCTTAGTGGTCCCTGTTAACCGACCACGATGTTGACAAGCTTACCTGGAACGGCAATGACTTTTCGCACCGATTTGCCGGCCATGGCCTCCTTCACTTTATCCGATCCAAGGGCGGCTTCCTGCATCCCCTGTTGATCCAGATTGTTCGGAACGGAAAGCCTGTCGACGATTTTGCCGTTGATCTGTACGACGATCTCCACTTCATTCTCTACGGTCCATTTCTCATCGTAAACGGGCCATGGGACATAAGTGATCGAAGTATCCGTATGACCGAGCTTCTCCCATAATTCTTCCGCAATATGAGGGGCGATTGGAGAGAGCATCTGGACAAAGTTTTCCATGGCTTCCCATGGCAAGCTGTCCGCTTTATAAGCCTCGTTAACAAATATCATCAGCTGGCTGATGGCCGTATTAAAACGCAGCGCCTCGTAATCTTCCGTTACCTTCTTGATCGTCTTGTGCCAGGTTCTTCGGAATGAATCGTCTATCTTGGAATCCTCTTTGGTTATTTTCGCATTCAGAGAACCATCTTCTTGGATGAACAATCTCCACACGCGGTTCAGGAAGCGATATGTTCCTTCCACCCCGTTTTCGCTCCACGGCTTGGTAGCTTCCAGAGGTCCCATGAACATCTCGTACATACGCAGCGTATCCGCGCCGTATTTGCCCACAATGTCATCCGGATTGATAACATTGCCCCTGGACTTGCTCATCTTCTCGTTATTTCCTCCAAGAATCATCCCTTGATTGACCAGCTTCTGGAATGGTTCCTTTGTGGAGACGACGCCCAAATCATAGAGCACTTTATGCCAGAACCGTGCATAGAGAAGATGGAGCACCGCATGCTCCGCCCCTCCGATATATAAATCGACGGGCAGCCATTCCTTCTGCTTGTCAAAGGAACAAAGCTCCTTATCATTATGCGGATCGATGAAGCGCAAGTAGTACCAGCAGCTTCCCGCCCATTGAGGCATGGTATTCGTCTCGCGGCGCGCTTTCATTCCGGTCTCGGGATCTACTGTATTCACCCATTCTTCCACTGCAGCAAGAGGCGACTCCCCGGTCCCGGAAGGTGTGATATGATCGACATCCGGCAGGACCAGCGGCAGCTGCTCTTCCGGAACGGTCTTCATAGTGCCGTCCTCGAGGTGCAGAATGGGAATAGGCTCGCCCCAATAACGTTGTCTGCTGAACAACCAATCGCGAAGACGATAGGTAACCTTGCCGGCGCCCTTGCCGTTCTCCTCCAGCCATTGGATCATGGCGGCGATGGCTTCTTCATTACGGAGTCCATCCAGCAGCCCGGAATTGACATGCTCACCGTCTCCGGTATAGGCTTCCTCCTCCAAATTGCCGCCCTTCACCACTTCGATGATCGGAAGATTATACTGTTTGGCAAATTCGTAGTCCCGTTGGTCATGGCCGGGCACCGCCATAATCGCGCCTGTTCCGTAACCGGCAAGCACATAATCGGCAATCCATACCGGCAGTTTCGCCCCGTTGACCGGATTGACCGCATAAGCTCCGGTAAATACTCCCGTCTTTTCCTTGGCCAGGTCCGTTCGTTCCAGATCGCTTTTGCGTTCGGCTTTCTCCTTGTATTCCTTAACGGCCTGTATCTGTTCCTTCGTCGTAATCCGTTCTACCAACGGATGCTCGGGTGCCAATACACAGTAGGTGGAGCCGAACAAGGTGTCCGGGCGGGTCGTGAATACGACAATCTCCTCTCCGGAGTGGCCATCAACGGCAAAGCGGACTTCCGCTCCTTTGGATTTTCCAATCCAGTTCCGCTGCATATCTTTGATGCTTTCGGCCCAATCGAGCTCTTCCAAATCTTCGAGCAGCCGGTCGGCGTACTCGGTAATTTTCAGAATCCATTGACGCATCGGCTTGCGAATGACCGGATGACCTCCGCGCTCACTCTTTCCGTCGATCACCTCTTCATTGGCCAGAACCGTGCCCAATGCCGGACACCAGTTAACGGGAACCTCGGCCATATAGGCGAGTCCTCGTTTATATAATTGAACAAAAATCCACTGCGTCCATTTATAATAATCCGGATCCGTCGTGCTGATTTCGCGATCCCAGTCATATGAGAATCCGAGAGATTTGATCTGTCGGCGGAAATTGTCAATATTTTTGAACGTTATGTCGCGCGGATGCTGGCCGGTATCCAACGCATGCTGTTCAGCCGGAAGACCGAAGGCGTCCCAGCCCATCGGATGGAGGACGTTGTAGCCGCGCATTCTCTTATAGCGGGAGATAATATCCGTTGCCGTATATCCTTCCGGATGTCCGACATGAAGTCCCGCACCGGACGGATAAGGGAACATATCCAAGGCATAAAATTTCGGTTTATCCGAATCATCCAATACTTTAAACACTTTCTTGCTGTCCCAATACTTCTGCCACTTAGGTTCAATGGCGAGCGGGTTGTACCCGTGCCCCTTAGTTTCGTGAACCATAATTCATCCTCCTTCAACATTTCGCCGGCCCGGCAAGCTTTTAGCCCGACCCTTTCAGCAAGCTTTTTTTAACTCTTGGTTAAATGACCGGAACGGTCAAAGGTCGCATTATTTAACCCCAAGGATAAACGGCTATCGCCGTCCTTTGGACAGGCGCGTTTACCGATGAAATATAAGAACAGGTATAAGGTGAAACTTATAATTTCTTATATTTTTACAATTTTCGCGGGGATCCCCGAAACTAAAAAAAACCTCCATCGCCAGCATTACGCTAGGGACGAGAGGTTTGTTCCCGTGGTACCACCCTAATTAACAGAGCGTCACAGCACTCCGTTCACTCGAAGCCCTTAACGCGGGATTAGACGGTCGGGCTAGCTTGCCCGGTTAATAACTTGGCTTTCATCTGCCAATAACCGCTGCACCTTCACCCTTCAAGCTCCGAGGCGAGTTCGCTGTTCGCGCTGCCGGCTTCCACCTGTTCTCCGGCTCTCTGCTAAACGCTCTGCAATGCTACTACTCCTCTTCATAGCCAATATTATGAAGAAATTATAATGAAAACTATGTGTTCTGTCAAGGGAGCGGGAGTGCGGACAGGCCCCACCTACTTATTTACGGGCAACAAAAAAGGCTCTCTCCGTCTCCGGGGTAACTTTATCCCATGTAAAATCAGCATAGCATTCTACCGTGGAAAAGCCGGATTTGCCAAGTAATTGCATTATCTGCTCCAGCGGATAAGCCCTTTGTACATGGGTTTCGTCCACCCTCACGTAACGGCGTCCGGCCGGACCGCCTGCCGTTTCTTCACGGACAAAGATGGAGAGCTCATGCTCCAGCTCACAAAGCTCTTCGTCCAGATGACAGGTCCAGATATAGGCTATATCCTCTTCATCCAGCACAAAAGGCTGATGCTCCGCATAATTTTGCAGCTGATAAGGGGTATGCACGTCAAACAGGAACAAACCTCCCGGATTCAGCCCTTGGCAGGTTTGCCGGAAGGCTTCCTCAAGGCTTTCAGGTTCAAGCAAATAATTCAAACAGTCACAGAAAGAAATAACGGCATCCACCGCTTCCGGCAGCTCCCATTCCCGCATGTCCTGTTGGACCCAGCGAAGAGAGCCTTCCGTTCCGTAGAGTGTTTCGCTTTTGCTTCTTGCAATAGCCAGCATGTCCTCCGACAAGTCGATCCCGGTCACATGAAACCCTTGCCGGGCCAACGGAATAGCCAAATTGCCGGTACCGCATCCGAGATCGACGACCGTAACCGGAGTGCCGTAGCGTTCCCAGCACTGCTTCGCAAAGCGAAGCCAATCCGCGTAAGGCATGTCCTCCATCAGCCGATCATAATAATATGCGAATTGTTCATAAGCCAAGGCCTTCCCCTCTCCTTCCAAAGCCGGACCATACACTACTCCATTTTATCGTTCAATGCTCTATAGGGAGTATTCCGCTCGCCCAAAATCCTCCATAAACCCCAAGTCTTAGTGTTGCGTAATCCTTGGACTCGGAACTTCTGAACCGGCGAGCTATTTAGGGGCCTTATCCTTCAAATAGGTCCAGTTTTCCTGCTGCACGATAAGCCCGTCCTTCATCAGCTTGCCCAGCGCTCTCTTGAAGGCGGCCTTGCTCATGCTGAATTTCGAGCTGATAATATCCGCGGGGGTCTGATCCGAATAAGGCATCGCCCCGTTAGGCCTCTCTTGCAAATAGGCAAGAATAACGTCAGCGTCTTCCGTACGGCTTTGCTCTTTCGGCAGGCGCATGGACAGATTAACCCGGCCATCCTCCCGGACATGAATGACCCGTACCTCCACGGATTCTCCCACTCTAAGCAGACGGGTTCTTTCCTTGGAATGAATAAGCCCGATAACCCCGAATCCGAGCACCCCGCCCTCTACTATGACGAAGGTTCCCATTTGCAAAGGCTTATAAACCCTTGCCGTCATCCATTCATTCTTCCACGATTCCGGTGCCCGGACAGCCAGCGGCGACAGCTCCTTCTCCCCGGCCAGTTTGGCCATAAGACGGCCTTGCCGGTCGTGGGCCATAGTTACAAACACCCGATCACCCACCTGCGGGCGCAGCTCCTTCAGCTCCGGAAGCTCGCGATAGGGAAGCAGAAGCTGTCTGCCGATCCCCATATCCAGAAACAGCCCGAATCTCGGATGCGCATCGGCCACTTCGAGCAGGGCGACCTCTCCAAGCCGGAGGAGCGGCTTCTTCATTGTAGCCGCCAGACGATCCTCGGTATCGTAATACAGGAACACTTCTACCATCTGCCCCGGTTCGATATTGCCTTCCTTCTCCGTGTAGTGTAGAAGGATATCCCGGCTGCCGTCTGTCAGAAAGAAGCCGTAAGGGGAAACTTCCCTGGCTACTTGCAGCTTAACGACCGTTCCCGCCTGCAGATTCATACGGTCTCCACAACTTTCGCGTCGGACCAGATCCGCTCAATGTTGTAATACTCCCTGTCTTCCCTATGGAACACATGAACGACGATATCCCCCAGATCGATAAGCACCCACCGGGCGTTATCCAACCCTTCTACTCCGCGTACCGTCCATTTTTGTTCATCCGCTTTTTTGCGGATGGAGGTGACAATCGCCTGGACCTGGGTTTCCGAATTTCCATGGCAAATTACAAAATAATCGGCGATCAACGATATTCCGCGCAAATCCAAAACGACCGGATCGTACGCTTTTTTATCCTCGGCCGCCTGGATAACCATTGACAGCATTTGTTCATTCATTCGATTTATGACCTCCCAACGCCCGGAAATACGGTGGCGGATCGATCCTTCGCTAAGCCGGGACTTCTGAAAATCTGCCGCCGTACCCCCGAAATTAGTATGCGTAATATTTATAAAAAAAGCTTCTAACGAAGCCTCTTCGAAGACGAATAACCCGGTTTTAAAGGTAGCTTTTTATGCCAATTAGAAAATTTGTTCCATTTTAATGCTTTAATGAACTTAAACTTTCTAATGTGGTAAAAAAGGGCCTACTTTAACCTGACCGCTGAACCAGCTCGTCAATCAGCGAGTTTCGGGCCATGATGGTCATAGGATAAACCTTCTGTCCCTTCTGCAGCAAGAAGGAAATCGTTGAATCGAAGCCCGCAATCAGTGCTCTCTCCAGGCTCAATTCAGCCAATGACCTTATTTGTTCTACACCCGGAAAATCCCTTCCCGGCTCAATGTAATCGGCCAAACAAACAATTTTGTCCAACAGGGTCATACCGGGACGGCCGGACGTATGGTAACGGATCGCATCCAGGATTTCCTTATCGTTAATGCCAAGCTCTTGTTCAGCCACCCAGGCCCCCGCCGGTGCATGCCACAGAGGTTTGTCATATTGGAGAAGATCGTCAGCAAGCCCGGCCTGCTCAATGACCTTCCTCTGCTGCTCAATCGGCCAGTATTTACAATAATCGTGGAGAAGCGCAGCCAAATCCGCTTTGACCGGATCCGCGCCGAATCGGCCGGCCAGCACGACCGAGGTCTCCATAACCCCCTGAGTATGCAGCCATCTTTGCTCCGGCATCTGCTCCCGTACAAGGTCGATCAGTCGTTCACGATCCATAAATACCACTCCTTTCGATATATAGTCGGACTGATTCCGGAACTCTATAGCGAATAGAGCGTCCGTTCCGTATGCGCTCGCGTATGTCGGTGGAGGAAATCTCCATAGCCGGCATAGTCATCAGCTTGATTCGGCTGCGCAAATGGGACGGCAGCGCTTCTAGGTCGATATCAAAGCCCGGGCGCCCGACCCCAAGGAACGTTACCATTTCGGAGAGCTTCTCAATTTGATGCCACTTGGGCAGATACATTACCATATCCGCGCCGATAATATAATGGAAACGATGATCGGGATAAAGCTGCTGCAGCCTCGTAACCGTATCGTACGTATAGGACGTTCCGCCTCTGGTTAATTCCACATCCACGGCTCTATAAGAAGGATGAGAATCGATCGCAAGACTGACCATTTCCAATCGCTGATCCGGTGAAGCCAATGGAGTATTAGGCTTATGGGGAGGGATATTGGCAGGCATGAACCAGACCTCGTCCAGCCCCGCTTCCTCAAGCGCCGTCTCCGCGGCGACCAAATGGCCGGT
Organism: Paenibacillus residui; assembly: GCF_042677205.1. Lineage (NCBI taxonomy): Bacteria > Bacillati > Bacillota > Bacilli > Caryophanales > Paenibacillaceae > Paenibacillus > Paenibacillus residui. The sequence continues at coordinate 122,916 of NZ_JBHTIU010000081.1, read as the reverse complement.
ATGAATGGGATCGAAAGTTCCCCCCATGATTCCGATTAACACATCTCCACCCCATCCCATGAAAAAAGTAAATCATTACATCCGAACAGCTCTTCCTGTTCCGAATTTATTATTCCAGCTCGATGGACTTGTTTTCCTTCGATTCTTTATACAGGACCACGATTTTTCCGATCTTCTGAACGAGCTCCGCACCCGATTGTTCCGCCAGCTCGCGGGCGACCTCCTCCCGGTCCTCCAAACAGTTGTTCAGAATCGTCACTTTGATCAATTCCCTGGCTTCCAGCGCCTCCTGAATGTGAGTGATCAAGTGATCGTTGACACCGCCTTTGCCTACTTGGAAAATAGGATTCAGATGGTGTGCCAGAGAGCGTAAATATCTCTTTTGTTTACCTGTCAACATATACGTTTTCCTCAATTCTTATAGTTTAGCCATAGAAATCAGACTCAATTTCGTTTAGCCTCAAGATCATTCCGGAGAGAGCGACCGTTGGACAACCGCGCGCATAGCTTCTACCGGGGCAGGTTGTCCAGTCCAATATTCAAAAGCGTAGGCTCCTTGATAAATGAACATTCCAAGCCCGCCATGAACCGATGCGCCTCTCGCTTTGGCTTCCCTTAACAGCCGGGTCTCCAAAGGATTGTACACAATATCGCTGACGAGAAGCCCCGGGTGAATGAGCTCCGGTTCGATCGGAATATCCTCCACTTTCGGATGCATCCCGACCTTTGTAGTATGGACAAGAAGCTCAGCCTCATGAATCCGCGATTTTACCGCGTCCAGGCCGATGCCTTCCGACCGGGTAAATCCGTCCAGATAGGACGCCAATTCCTCCGCCTTGGAGACGGTCCGGTTGGCAACGATAATCCGTGAAGCCCCTTCCTTGGCCAGGGCGTAACCAATTCCCCGGGCCGCGCCGCCTGCCCCCAGCAGGATGACGGTTTTCCCCTGTATATCGAATCCCGCTTCCTCTTTCAATGACCGAACATAACCGATTCCATCCGTATTATAGCCCTTTAACTTCCCCTCGGCGTTGACAATCGTATTAACCGCTCCGATGGCCCGCGCATGCTCGTCAATTTCATCCAAATAATCGATCACTTCCAATTTATGGGGAATAGTGACATTAACCCCGCGGAAGCCTAGTGCCCGTATTCCTCGGACCGCATCCTGCAAAGTTCCGGGCCGGATGTGAAAAGCGGCATAAGCCGCGTTGATTCCAGCCACTTCGAAGGCCCGGTTCAGCATGAGCGGCGATTTGGAATGGGCTACCGGATCGCCGAATACCCCGTACATGACGGTGGCCGTATCGATTCCTCCTGTCCCGACAACGGCTGACATGAAGATTTCTCCTCCCATTATGTTCTATATTAAACTGTCTCGTACCACAATTTTAACGCCCTTGGGAGCGTGAATGACCAGTTCCGCACCTTCCGGGCTGTTGATCTTGATCCATCCCAAACCGGAAATCAGAACGTCGGATTGCTGGCCCTTGCGGATGGAAACCGGATGCTTGGCCAGAGGCGGGATCTGCTCCAGTTGTTCCTTGGTCGGAGGCTTCAGAAGCTCTCCTCTATGATTGTTATACAGCTCATCCGCCCGCTCCAGCTTCGTCCGATGAACCGGCAGCGAGTTCGAAAAGAAGCAGGTAAAGGACTGGCGCGGACCTTTGGCAAAATCGAAGCGGGCAAAGCCGCCGATAAACAATGTCTGCTTCTCGTTCAATTGATAAACGGCCGGTTTAATGGTCTTATCCGGCAGCAGGACCGGCAGAACCGGCTTGGGCACCAATTCCGTCAGCCGATAGCTGTAGACGATTCCCGGGGTATCGATGATCGACTTCCCGTCATCCAGAGGGATGCGGACCAGATCAAGAGTCGTCCCCGGATACTGCGAGGTGGTCAACTCCGACTCCAGATCGCTGTAATCCCGGATGAGACGGTTAATGAGCGTCGATTTCCCCGCATTCGTCGCCCCCACTACATAAACATCGCGCCCTTTACGGTACTCTCCCAGCTTCTCCAGCAGCCGGTCGAATCCGATATTTTTCTTGGCGCTGCAAAGAACGACGTCGACGACCTTCAATCCGCTCTCCTTCGCCTGCTTGCGAATCCAGTTCAAAATCCGGTTCCAATTCGTCACCTTCGGAAGCAAGTCCATTTTATTGACCACAAGCAGTATGGGATTATTTCCGACAAAACGCTGGAGCCCGCTGATCAGGCTTCCCTCAAAATCAAACAAATCAACGATGTGGATCACAAGGCTGTTCGTCTCTCCAACATGGGAAAGCATCTTCAGGAAATCATCCTGATTCGGAGTGACGGATGATATTTCATTATAGTGCTTAATGCGATAGCAGCGCTGGCAAATAACCGGCACCTTCAATAAGGCCTGCTCGGGGACATATCCCAACCTGGACGGGTCATCTGTCTGAAGCTCTATCCCGCAGCCTTCGCATTGCAGCAAATCTTCTTCCATAGGTTCCTCCTGAATGTAGTGTCGTGTATAGTCAAAGTTCTTTACATTTGATTTACGTTGCCAGGTTTGGATTTCCATCGCCACGAATTATGCAGCACCCGATGATTGATCCAATTACTTATATTAAAGCATTTCAATCAAGCAGCTTTATTTTTTCATTAAAGCTCTGGCCGCCTTCTCCAGTCTTCGGTTAATGCGGGTAAAAAACCCTTCATCGACCAAAGAGATAGGCTGAACCAGAATCGTGTACAGCCCCATCCGGTTGCCGCCCAGCACATCCGTAAGCATCTGATCCCCCAGAACAGCTATTTGCTCCGGCTTGAGCCCCATCCATTCCATCGCCTTGCTGAACGATTGGACCGACGGCTTGCATGCGTTATGAATATAGGGGACATTCAGCGGCTTGGCGAATGTAGATACTCTCGTTTCGTTATTATTAGATACGATGACGACTTTAAACCCGAGGGATTGCAAGTAGTCCAGCCACTTCACCAGCTCGGGAGTGGCTAGAGGAACTCTGGCTCCGACCAGCGTATTATCCAAATCCGTAATAATGCCGCGTATTCCTTCGTTCCACAGTTCGTCCAGGGCAAGGTCATAGATCGAATTAACCTGGCGCCTGGGAATTAATTTGTTTAACAACCGGTTCACCCCAGTTTTTTCCCTTATCGATACAGAAAAACTATACCATAATTCGGCTTTTTTGCAAAAAAGACTTTAGAGGAACTAAGCCGGGATTGGGCATTTTAATATTAAATCTGAAATGCAAGGAGCTGAATAGTTGTGCCGATCCGAACCATCAACGGGAACAAGATGCACTTTCATGTTTCCGGGAAGGGAGATCCTATCCTCTTCATCCATCCTCCTCTTCTGACGAGCGCCAACTTTAATTATCAGAAAGCGGATTTATCCAACGATTATCAGGTCGTCACCTTCGACATCCGCGGCCATGGAAAAAGCGAGCCGTCGCGAGTACCGCTCGACTATACTCTGATCGTGGAAGATATTAAGCAGCTGATGGATGAGCTTAAAATAAAAAAAGCCTACCTATGCGGGTATTCTACCGGAGGCTCCATCGTATTGGAGGCCATGCTGACTTATCCGGAAAGAATTATGGGCGGAATTCTGATCAGCGCCATGTCCGAGGTAAGCGATTGGAAGCTCCGCAGCAAAATTCGGTTAGGGCAATGGCTAACCCGGTTCAAGGCCAAACCGGTCATGAATGCCTCGGTATGTGCCGGCAATTCGGACAGTCTGCTTACTTTTCGCAATTTATCCAGAACCGCGCGCGAAGGCTCTGTTCAGGACTGGATGAATTACTACCGATACAGTCTGAAGTACAATTGCACCGAGTGGCTGCAGACGATTCACGCCCCTGTCCTGTTGATTTATGGAACCAAGGATAAAAGCTTCTTCCGCTATGCTTCAATGCTTCATCATAAGCTGCCTAATTCACGGTTATTCTTTGTTAAAGGGGTCCGACACCAAATTCCGACGAAAGCCCCCGTGGCGATGAATGATCTAATCCGTTACTGGATTGAGGATTTAAAAAATAGGGAAAAGGCCGCATCCGACGACTTGGACCGCAAGCCGGTATGGATGGATGCGGAAATCCCCGCCCCCGATTTTGAACATATTCCTCATTAAGACCAATAGAGCCGGTCCGGGCGGATAACGGCGAATAGGCCGCCGCCCTTAATGGATGTCTTTCTTCTTGAACTGCCCGCCCTGAACATCGTGAATGTTGCCAATCGCCAAGAAAGCGTTGGAATCCCACTCCTCGACAATTGATTTTAATTTTGCTTCTTCCAGTCGGGTGATGATGCAGAAGACGACTTTCTTATCCTCCCCGCTGAACCCGCCTTCTCCGTTCAAATAGGTAACTCCGCGGCCCAAACGGTTCAGCAGTGCCTTGCCGATTTGCTCGTATTTGTCGCTGATGATCCATACCGCCTTCGATTCATCGAAGCCTTCGATGACGATATCGATCATTTTGAAAGCAATAAAATAAGCAATCAAAGAATACATCGCCTGATTCCAGCCAAATACGAAGCCCGCACTGCCCAGAATGAAAATATTGAAGAACATAACAATTTCGCCTACGGAGAACGGGCTTTTCTCATTGAACAGAATAGCAATAATTTCCGTCCCGTCCAAAGATCCTCCGGCCCGGATGACCATTCCTACACCCACGCCCACAATAATGCCCCCGAATACGGAAGCGAGCAGCGGATCGTCCGTGAACGGATCGGAATTGTGCAGCAGGAAGGTTCCCACCGACATGAGAATAACCGCAAACAAAGTGGAGATGGCAAACGTTTTTCCTATTTTTTTATACCCTATGTACAAAAACGGGAGATTGAACAGCAGTAGAAAAATCCCTACAGGCAAATTGGTGAGATGTGAAGTAATGATCGATATGCCAGTAATGCCCCCATCAATAATCTTGTTTGGTACCAGGAACATTTCCAGCCCGACCGACACAAAACCGGCCCCAAGCAAGATGAAAAACGCTCGCTTGACAAGTTTAATGGCTGTCAGCCGGGCATGTGACTCTATAGACTCTTCCGGATGATTCATACGGTTTCCCCCTTTAATGACTTTTCCTACAGTATATTATTGTATACTAAAACCTTTTTCTTCCGAAGATTTTTTTTGCATATGGGTCGGAATATTTGTTACTCTAACCCATCATCATCTCCAAATTGGATTATATTATCTGGCGACCCGGAAAAGGAGCAATCCCGGGAATTGTGTAATCATTATCCCCTTTGGATTGCTCCAGAAAGTACCTGGGCCTATTCGGATGAATTAAACGATTTCCTTTAATTTCTTGACGAGTGCAACGGTTTGTTCGTACTCCTCCCGGGTAATCGGCGACCCGCTGTATTTGGCCTTCTCGAACAACCCCAACAGCTTCAGCATATCACCGGATGCCCACACCTGCTGATTCGCCCAACGCTGAATCGTCTCCCGCGCCGTTTCATAATCATGTGCGCGCCGTCCCTTGCGCTTGGCATGCCGGATAAACCGGTTGTATTCAACGATAATCTGCTGCCGCAAGCCCGATGCGGGCAGTTCCCTGAATACGATCCGCCGGATTCGGGTCCTTCCCCAGCGGGTCATTCCCACGGCTGCGGCTGCAAGCAGGAGACCGGCGGCCGCTATCCATCCAATCAGCACCTGCGTCCCGCGGTTGCCGAACGGCCCGTCAGCTGGTACATCCTCTGATTCGGGCAACGATTCCGGAGCCTCGTCAAGTTCGGGCTGAGGATTGTCTTCGCCGGAGGGCTGCGCAAGAACGGGCAGGGCGAAACCGGCAGTCGGCTCGAATGGAATCCAGCCATAGCCTTCAAAATAAACCTCCACCCACGAATGCGCGTCTGAGTTGCGAACCGTGTATAAGCCGGCTCCATTCGGATCCATCTCTTCGTATGGATTCAAGCCAATATTTTCGTCAAAGGAAAGACTCCCCGGCGCAAAACCTTTCACCCAACGGGCAGGCATCCCTATTGAGCGGGTCATGACCACCATCGCAGACGAGAAATAATCACAGTAGCCTTCCTGTATTTCAAATAAAAACCGATCGACGAAATCCATCGAATCCGAACCGTTAGAGTTGGGATTGTTCGTATATTTGAAATTCGTCTGCAGGTAACGCTCAATAGCTTTAACCTGGTCATAAGGCGTTGCTTCGTCTTTCGTGATCTCCTGGGCCAGTCCGCGGACACGGTCCGGCACGGAATCCGGAAGCTGCAAGTATTCCGCCATCTCTCCGGGGTTCACCGGCCGGTGCGCATTGCGAAGCTCTCCCTCCCGGACAATTGGGACTTGGGATACAAGAGTATAAGTCGTGGGATAAGGCCGGGAGGGCCTCTCTGTCCAACGAAGCTCGGAGGATCGTTCCATCCATAGCAGCCGCTCAAAACCCGGCTCGGCCATCACTTCATCCGCCTGCTGTATGGCATATGCCCCGAACAGAACCGGATAGGTATCCTCTCTAAGCATCGTGACGGTCTGCCTCACTTCCACCGTTTCAGTCAAGGAATCCTTGAAACGCGGGTAGCTTCGCAGCGTCCGGGAGGGACGAACCTCGGAGGACGGCCCGAGCTTCTCCGCAGCGCTCTGTTCCCAGCCGCTTCCGGTATATACGGAACGAACTTCCCCTCGCCAGTAGCTTCGATGAGTCGTTTCCACGGTCATGATCGGGCTGTAATCGAAATTAAAGCCGCCTCCCAATTGATCGTCGTTCCTGCCATATCCGGAGGAGGCATCCAGGTCGTTCAAGATTGAGCTGAAGCCTTTACCATTGAAGGAAACCTGCTCGCCCTTCCAATTTTTCCACAGTGTGTAAGGATCCGTCAGGATATTGCTGACGTTGGGCGCGAACACTCCCGGGACGATAGTGAACACCAGCAGCAGCACAATCGGAATTCCGACGGTGGCCGGATAATCCGCCAGGTAAGCCCAGCCAATCGGGTTCCTCCGCCTTAGTTCAATAAAATGACGGATAATCAATAAGCACAGGCCGCACGCTATAACTACCGCTACTTGTTTCCATAAATAGATTTGGCTAAACGAATCGCGGACGGCCATCGCCATGATGCTTATAAACATTAACAAATAGATCCGCCACCGTACCTGAACCCAGTATATCGTTGTAATATATATAATCCAGGTGCCTAAGGTGAACCAGATAAAAGGATGGGGATGGCCGAGAAAATCCCACAGCTGTTCCTGAAAGGAGGGCTCCCTGATAGCTGCAGGGGTATAATCGACAGCGACATAGGTATAGATAGCCACCGCGGCCGCCTGCAGCCAAAAACGGTAGCCGCCCGCCCTGTATAGAAGGATTTCCAGCACACCGACAATGACAAGTGTGGTTTTAATATAGAGGACCGTCTCCGGAAGCCATACATATTCCTCCTGAGCCAGCCAGATGACGAATTGCAGCAGGAAAATCCCGGACAGAAGCACAGTCAGTCTATGCGCCCAATCGTTCAGCAGAAGTGTGATGAACCGATTTTGTCCCTGTCTCATCGCACATTTCCCCCTAACACATAGGGAAGCTCCTGCAGGGTATGAACCGAATAACCCAATATACCTTTTGCCTTCAGAAGCTTCATCCAGTTATCTCCGGTTCCCCGGCCTTCTCCACTAATACAAAGATGACACGGATTCAACTGACGGAGCTTCATCCAGCCAAGACTTTGAGCCATCGGTTCTCCCTGCAAGGGCGAAATGACCAAGGCGAATGTCCCCGCCGGCAAGTGGATGGAATGTTCGTGAATGACCTGCTGAAGGGAACGGGGAGCATTGGCCTCCACTTCAACCAAATGATCGAGCATCGGATTATGTCCTGCGGACGGATGTCCCGGCGGAATGTACTGATGAGTCAACAGGCCGGCCAATAGTCCGTTCCTGGAGGCATAATCCAATAACGAAGCGGCTACCGACACAGCCAGCTCAAACTGATCGGAGGAGGAATAATGATCGGGATGACAATCCAAAATTATGATCGTCTTCGGAAGAGATTCCTTCTCAAACTCCTTCGATTTGAGCGTCCCTGTCTTGGCTGTCGCATTCCAGTGAATACGGGATAACCGGTCCCCGTAGTTATACTCCCGGACACCGTTGATCTGTGTCGTTTCCCGGACCGCCCGGGTCGTCATGGAATGAAAATGATTGCCTCTGAACATGAAGTGGAGCTGGCTCCATTCCTTGATCGCGACTATTTTCGGATAGACTTTGAAGCTGTAAGGAAGATGAATGACTCCCGTATGCTGGAAGATTCCAAAAATATCCTCGGTAGAGCACTCCGTCGTTCCAAATTGATAAACCCCGCGGCGAAGAGGCGCTGTCCTGTACTCCACAACTCCCCTCCTGCCCCAATCCGGAACCAGCGATGCTTCAAACCGCTGATCTCCGCCGTTCTTGCGGCTAATCCGGTCTTTAATAAACACATACGGAATCGGCCAGAAGCCGGGTATTTGCACTTGAAGATGAATGGTAACGGAAGTCCCCGCCACGAGCTTGCCGTCTTGTTCCATAAGCAGAGTACGGCTTCCCGTCGTCTTCTTAATTCCGCTCCATCTGCCCATAATCAGGTAGACCGTCAGGATAAAAACGATGATAAACAGCATAAAGGCCAGCTTGCCGCCCTGAAACAGGAGAAAAAATAACGAACATATAAAAACGGCGAGAACAATACCCAAGCGGATTGGAAAGCTGGCGAATTTCGACCCGATATTGCTGTAGTATTCGTTCATTGGATCACTTCTCCAATCGCACCGGTACTCTCACCTGCCGAAATACCGTTTCCAGCACCGATAAGATGGTCGCTCCCTCCATTCTCGCTTCGGACTGAAGAATAATGCGGTGTCCAAGCACATAAGGGGTCAGTTCTTTAATATCGTCAGGGATGACATAATCTCTTCCTTGTATGAAAGCATATGCCTTGGCCGCATGGACCAGGGACAGAGTCGCTCTGGGGCTGGCTCCCAGGTATATGGCCGGCTGCTCTCTGGTCAGGCGGACCAGTTGGACAGCATATTGAGCGACAGCTTCGTCCATATGGATCTGACGAACCAGGTTCTGCAAACCGATAATCTGTTCGGTCGTAGCCACAGGCTGCAGATCCTCGAGCGGATGACTTCTGCTCTGTGCGGTAATCATCTGTAATTCCGTATCCTGGCTCGGATAGCCAAGGCTGAATTTCATCATGAAACGGTCCAGCTGCGCTTCAGGCAAATTATACGTGCCTTCGAAATCAATCGGATTCTGCGTAGCCAGCAGCAGGAATGGTCTCGGCAGCTCGTAGCATTCTCCGTCTACGGTCACATGCCTCTCTTCCATAGCCTCCAGCAGTGCCGACTGTGTCTTGGTCGTGGCCCGATTGATTTCGTCTATCAGCAGGATGTTGGTCATTACAGGGCCTGGACGAAATATGAAAGATTCTTCTTTCGGATGGAAAATAGATACGCCCGTAATATCGGTGGGAAGTAAATCGGGGTTGCATTGGATCCGGCGATATTGCCCTTGAATGGATCTTGCAAGCGCTTTAATCAGCACTGTCTTTCCGGTCCCCGGAACATCCTCGAGCAGTACATGGCCTTCGGCCAGCAGAGCGGTAAGCAACAGATTGATTTCTTTCTCTTTACCAAAAATGCAAGATTCCAGATTCGTTCGCAATTGCAGAATAAGCTGCATCTCTTCCTTCGGGATGCTCTCCATGGACACTCCTCCTTCTTGCTTCATTCCTGGACCGGCATCATCTGCCTCTAAGGCAGTCTCCCTTTTATTGTACAAGATTTAACAGGCTAAGTATACTTCAAAAGACCCGACTTCCATATTAGGTTAGCTTATCATAATCCCGGAACAGAATGGCGAGTCATCGGTCACACGGCAAGGTTATACGTTATCGCCGTCCTTTCGGACAGGCGCGTTTACCGATGAAATATAAGAACAGGTATAAGATGAAACTTATACTTATTATTTCAAAAAAAGACCCTGCCCGGGCGATACTCGCCGGGAGGGTCTGCTCATAAAGTTCCTATATTTACCATCTAGCCTCTGGGGCGGCAGACCAGAGCGGCCAAAAAGGAAAAGATGATCGCCGCCGATATACCGGCACTGGTAACTTCAAAAATACCGGTAATAATACCGACCCAGCCGTTCGTTTCGATTTCCCTGATGGCGCCGTGAACGAGCGAGTTTCCGAAGCTTGTGATCGGAACGGTCGCCCCGGCACCGGCGAACTTAATCAGCGGCTCGTACAGGCCCAGCCCATCCAGAACGGCCCCGGCAACAACCAGCGCGCTCATCGTATGGGCCGGCGTCAGCTTGGCGACGTCAAGCAGCAGCTGACCCACCACGCAGATGGCGCCCCCCACTACAAATGCCCAAACATATTGCATAAACATCGCTATTCCCTCCTTCCGCTCTCAATAGCGACAGCGTGCGCGATGCATGGAATGCTTTCGCCTTGCTGGTAGGATAACGGCGATAACAACGCTCCAGTCGCAACGACAAGCATTCTGTTGATTTCGCCGTTGCGCATTTTTTTCATTAAATGGCCGTATGTGACGACGGCGGAGCAGCCGCAGCCGCTGCCTCCGGCCTGAACCGGCTGCTTGTCCAGATCATAGATCATCAGCCCGCAATCCATGAAGGTGGTCTGCTGCATAGGGATCTTGTGCTTCTCCAGCAGCTCGCTGGCGATGGCGTGACCTACCTTGGCCAAATCCCCGGTAACGATCAAATCATAATAGCCCGGTTCAATACGGAAATCGCGAAAATGGGCCTGCAGCGTGTCCACTGCGGCAGGAGCCATGGCCGCCCCCATATTGAAGGGATCCTTGATGCCCATATCGACCACGCGTCCAATCGTTGCCCGGGTAATGATCGGCCCCTCCCCTTTAGCGGCAACGACGGCGGCTCCGGCACCGGTAATGGTATATTGAGCGGTTGGCGGCTTCTGCGACCCATATTCGGTCGGATAACGAAATTGCTTCTCCACCGTACAGTTATGGCTGCAGGTTCCCGCCAGGGCATAATTAGCGCCTCCCGTATTAACGATCATGGCGGCAAGGGCAAGGCTTTCCATCGAGGTGGAGCATGCCCCGAACACGCCTAAATAAGGGACGGACAAGGTTCGTGCGGCGAAGGAGTTGCTAATGATCTGATTCATCAGATCGCCGCCTACATAGAAATTGATTTTCTCTTTAGTCGTCTTTGCATTCTCGATCGCCAGCTTCGTGGCTTCCTCCATTAACTTGCGCTCCGCTTTCTCCCATGTTTTCTCCTGCAGCGTCATATCGCCGTGAACGATATCGAAATCGTCACCGAGAGGCCCGTTGCCCTCCTCCGGACCTACAACGGTAGCCGTCGAAAGGATCACCGGCTTATTCTCGAAGGCCCAGCTCTGGTAGCCGCGCAAAATTCTCACTAGGATCCTCCTCCCGTCCCCAGGAACAACAGCCTTAGCAAGCCAATAACGAAGGCGGCCACGGTCCCGAATACGATGACCGATCCGGCCAGCTTGAACATATTTCCGCCTACTCCCAGCACAATTCCCTCGCTTCGATGCTCCAGGGCGGCAGAACACATCGAGTTGGCAAATCCGGTTACCGGTACGGCTGTTCCGGCTCCCGCCCACTGGGCTATTTTGTCATACACTCCCAGACAGGTTAGCACTACGGATATAAAAATCAAAACAGCCACGGTCGGGTTCCCCGCCTCTTCCTTGGGAAAACCGAAATAAATCTGAAACATGAACATAAGGGCCTGTCCTATAACACAGATTAACCCTCCCACCACAAAAGCAAGGATACAATTTCTCAGAATGGGGCGCGGCGGCTCTTTATGCTTAGCCAAAGCCTGGTATTCCTGCATCGTCGGTGTAAATTTCTTTTTAGCTTTGACATTCATACCCAATAACCTCCCTGGACTCTAATCATCATTTCACCTAAAATGCTCTGCTTAAATTATTTGCCAAACCTTCTCTGCTTATGAATTTTGGTCAGGGTATGTTTTTGCCGCGGACAGCAAATATTAATGGAGGGTTTTTTAAACTATTGCAGGGAGGTGCAGCCTGTGACCGTATCTTCTCAAGTAAAAACTTGCGTCGCATCCTTAAAGAGCGCTCAAGCCAGTCTGGAGCAATTCGCTCTGAACACGCAAAATCAGGAAGCTAAAACATTATTTGAAAATGCTTCGAAAACAACCCAACAAGTGATTGATCAACTGGCGAACCGCGTTCAGCAGTTGGAGAATGAAGAACCTCAATACAAAGGATTTTAATGGCACGCAAACGAAAAACCGGCCCGCAGCAGGCCGGTTTTCGTTTGCGAGAGATTTTTATAAGAACACAACGAGCAGGATCACCAGCAAAATAAACAGGATAAGAATTAGAATCGTTTCCGCTTCCCGTTTCATGGACAGCTACCTCTGTCTTTCTCCCTGATGATAGGGGAAATGGTATTCCTCAGCATATTACAATATCGTATGCAGACGCTATTAGATCGTAAATGAGTCATACGCCTATTCTACGAAAAATGATATAATAGGAAGTATTGTGAAGGAGGAATGACATATGACTATACGGACCAAAGAACAGTTGAACGACTTCGTGAAAGAAACGGTAGCCCATTGTCCGGTCACCGACATTCATACCCATCTCTTTGCGGAATCCTTCGGCGATTTGCTGCTGTGGGGAATCGACGAGCTGCTTACATATCATTATTTAATTGCCGAGACCATGAGGTTCCGCCCGGATTTGCCTTATGAGCAATTCTGGAGCATGACCAAACAAGAGCAAGCCGACCTTATTTGGCAGACCCTATTTATCGAACATTCCCCTTATAGCGAAGCATGCCGCGGCGTCGTCACCGTATTGAACAGGCTCGGATTTGACTTGTCCAAGCGGGATCTGAATGAATATCGCGCCTATTTCCGTTCGGTAACGGCGGAGGAGCATATTAACCGGATTATGGAATTGGCCAAAGTGAAGACCGTCGTCATGACGAACGATCCTTTCGATGACTACGAGCGGGCTCAATGGGATAGAGGCATCCGCCAGGATTCCCGCTTCCAGGCAGCTTTAAGAATCGATCCTCTGCTTAACCTGTGGGATACGAGCTGGAGCAAGCTCAAGGATCAGGGATATAACGTTACGGAAGACTTGAACGAGCAAACTCTGGCGGAAATCCGCCGTTTCCTCAAGGATTGGATCAAGCGGATGGATCCGTTGTATATGGCGGTCTCGCTCCCGTCCGATTTCGCTTATCCCGAGGCTTCGGTCCGGGGAACGATTATCGATGAGTGCATCATTCCCGTTACCCGCGAAGCAGGCATTCCTTTCGCCATGATGATAGGAGTGAAGCGCAAAGTCAATCCGGCCCTCAGAGACGCCGGTGACAGTGTGGGCAAGAGCGATATCGGGGCTGTGGAACGAATAGTCAGCCGATATCCGGACAACAAGTTTCTCGTTACTATGCTGTCCCGGGAGAATCAGCACGAGCTGGCGGTAACGGCCAGGAAGAACCGCAACCTTCTCGTATTCGGCTGCTGGTGGTTCCTGAACAACCCGAGCCTGATAGAAGAAATTACCCGCATGCGTCTGGAATTGCTGGGCGGCAGTGTTATTCCTCAGCATTCCGACTGCCGCATTCTGGATCAGCTTCTATACAAGTGGGATCACTCCCGAACCATCATCGCCAAGGTGCTGTGCGATAAGTACGGGGACCTGTTCGACGCCGGCTGGCGGTTAGAAGAGGATGAAATCCGCAGGGACGTGGAGGATTTATCGGGTGGAACTTTCTGGAAATTCCTAGGCAGACCGGATCCGGCCCTTTCCTAATGCCAACATTATCATAAGAATAAGGCTCGCAATTCCCGCGGAGTTGTGAGCCTTTCCATTCCTGTGAGGATTTTAGACGAAGAAGCCTTGTTTGCCTCATTCACCCGAGAAGCAGGATGATCGCACCGAAGCAAGCAAAGAAGCCGCCCCAAACCCTTCCCCACTTCCAATAACCCGCATTGGCCGTTATCCGCTCCGATTCCGGTCCGATCCACATAGCCACGGACTTGGGAAAGCAGGCGGACAGCAGCCCGAACAGGATGAAGAAAACTCCAAAGTATATCAACGTACTCCCCCTTCAGTTGTAAATTCCTGCGAATTCATTTTTCATTAGTATATGCCTGTAAAATGAGGATTCAAACGCAGAAACTCCCGCCCCCCGAATTCTTTATTCTATCCATGAAACCAGCCACAGCGAAAATGTAACGGAACTGGGAGACCTTACTTCGTCAAAATAGGAGTTTTTTTCGGACTAACGGAAACAGTTGCGCTTATTGCTTTGAATTCTCCTACTTTCGCGTGCATTTTTGGGTAATAAGGTCTTTGGGGTCCGTTAAAGTTACCGAAAAGGCTCTTCTCGAGTAATTAAGGCCTCTGGGGGCCGTTAAAACCAAACTGCTCATACATTATTTTGCGAGGAGAGTCTTGTAAAAAAACACAAAATATGCAGCAGGGCGCTCCCGACGAGGAACACCCTGCTGATTTCCCTATTAACGCCTCTCTATGTTTTCAATTCGGAAGGTATGGGGTCCGCTCCAGCTAGTAAACGGGTAAAATTTCAACCCGGACTGCCCGCCTGCACCTATCGCAAAACCGGGATCGATTCCGTCGGTTTGGATCAAGGTTTGTCCATTCTGCCGCTGAAGCTCTTTAATTTTGTAGCCGTGAGCGGATTGATCCGGATGAGTAATGACGATATAGCTTCCTTTCATCGTATCCGGCACTTCCATATCGACGAGGAAACCGTCCACAGGATGCCCGTCGGCCTGCCGCCATACCTCGCTCACCGATCCTGTTACAGGGCCGGAACCGGTCAATTGAGCCTCTCCTTTCCGCAGCAAAGTCCCGCCGATCAAGGTCATCTCCTCCACCTGGCCATTTTTCAAGCGAATAATTCCCATCTTTCCTTGCAAAATCATATCCCCGATGACTAGAGAATCCTCGGAACGGGGCGAGCTTAATATGATGTCCTTATAATCTCCGTAGGAAATCTCCACCGCTACTGCCCCTTCGGCAGAGCTGTCCGGGGTCAGCCTTTCGACCGCTGAGATTCTAGCAGCCGCTCCGGATGCATAAGGCTCCATGACCGTAACAAAATGGCTGTTCAGCCGGTTACCTTCTCTTCTCAGCACCAGCTTCGGCATCCAGTGCTTCACCGCTTCACTGTTAATGTCTTGACTGGTTCCGTACAACCGGGTGGAGCGGAGAGAAGGCGATTGGCCGATAAACAACTCGTTGCTCCCGGGATCTGCGCGGCCGATGATTTTCATATTCCCCCGGGCCTGACCGTTCTCGCTTGTCTTTAGAGTAACTTCAAACCGACCATCGGGCAGAGCGGCACGCTTGACATCCCGAACGTAAATATACCCGTAGTAATGCCCTTCGGCGCTTCCCGGATCATTCTCTCCTACCGGCTCAACGACCTCCGTCCCCGGCGGCAGCAAATAAGGTCCGTAATCGGCCAGCGCAAGGTCCGTGATCCATTGACCGTCCCGATTCGCATCCCCCTGCAGAGTATATTCATGCCTGTTTCCGCCCGACACCCGGAAGATATCCAGAATGTATCCCCCGCCATCCGTCCCCGGGAAGCGGATCATCCAGGGCTCCCGGCTGTATTCGTCCGTCTGCGGATAGGCTGTTTCCTGATGCGCCCTCATCACCTGAATTCCCGCCGACGCCGGTGCGAAGACCTCTATATGGCCCCCATGAACGGCCTCCCCCGTCTTGCTCATATCTTTGCTGTCCACGACAACCGTGTTATGGGCCATCGTCGAGGTCGTCCACTGCCGGTACAAGGTGTGCGTATAGCCGATATCCGGGAGCAGCTCCTGATTTTCTCCATAGAAGACGAGATTCAACGGATCGTAATGGTTATGCCCGTATTTGGGCACGAAGGATAGATAAAGCTGGCTCGGATCCTCCTCCGGCTCCCCGCGGGTCTGTCCGTCTCTGGCTTGCTGCGCTTCTTCGTCCAGCAGGGCAAGCCGGACGACCCCCATTTTATAATTCGTGGAGAGTTCGTCCTTGCCGACATTCTCGAAGCTGATCCGATGAACGCCTCCCTCCAACCGCATCGTTCCAAGAGTCTCATAGTCTTGAACTCCGGATGTCTTGCTGTAGAAGTTATAATTGTCCGCAAGCGTTTGCCCGTCTATTGCAATGTTATAGCGTCCGTAGCTGCCCGCTTTAAAAGGCTTCAAGTCAATCTCATAAGTATCGGTCGACGGAATCTCAAAGGAGAACACAATTCTCTCGCCCGGCGAATTCGCCTCCAATTGAATCGTTCCGCTGCTGCCGAAGTATTGATAACCTACCGTCTGTTCCTCCACCGTCATGTCGGGGAAGGGATAGATCAACCCAAATTCCGTCTCTCCCCTCTTACCAGTTCCCCGGGTCAAACGGGCGATTCCGGATGCCGGAAGCAGCAGGGAGCCGGAGTCAAGCTGCGGTGCGGGGGCCTTCTGGTTAGCCCAGGTGTCCATAATCGGGAAGTACTTGCCGTCCGGATAAACCATCAGGTTGGGCAGCTCTTGAGCCTTGCCGAGCACCGGGAACCGGCTTCCCATGTCCAGATTTTCCAGCCGGCGGCCGGTTCTGGGCGAGAGATAGCCCGCCGGGTCGGTCCAGCCTTGAAGCGCACGGACCGTTTGGTCCAAGCCTCCGGTGGATTGATTATGATAGGAGAAAGTCACTTCCTTGAAAAATCCGTCAAACAAATAAGTTGCCATGGAGAAATTCTCCACCAGCTCTACCGCTTCATGAATATAGCTCGGATCGTTGAGCGCTTTGCCCAGCTCGATCGTTCCCAGCCAGTTATTGTATTCCATATTATGGTTTAACACAGGATATGATCTGGTAAAATCGATGGACGGAAGGAACATCCCTTCCACAATTTTCTTCTCCACGTCTTCGCCGACCTCGCGGCTCAATTGTTCGAAGGCGTCCGTCCGGCTCACATCCGCATACGCCTGAACAAGAGGCTTCAAGCTGTTCAGATCGGCCGTGTACCAGCGATACCAGACCCCGCCCCAATAAGCATAAGGAGGCCCGGAATCCGCATTCAGCGGATAGTTCTGCCACATGTAGTCATTGGTCGGCACATAGCCTTCATACACCTGGGCAAAACGATATAAAAGCCGCGCCGCGCCCAGCGGGTCCTGCTTGGCCACCGCGGCGGTTTGCTGGACGGTGTAGTCCTTTTGCTTGTACCATAGATGGGCCGTAATAAAATACTTTTTGCCGTTCTCATCCTCATAATATGGATACTCGACTATCTCCCCTTTCCGGTTGCGAGCGGTCATTATTTTATCTTCTTTATATCGGTCGTTGGGATAGGTGAGATCGCTATGTGCGGAAGTCATCTGGTGCGGATGCTCCGGGTCCCAGTTATATAAAGTGTAGGGTCTCAGCTCGGGATGATCCGGCAGCCCTGTGAAAATAAAACCGGTTTTGTCCGGGATCAGCTCCAACAGCGTCTGTACCTGCTCGGAAGGAGCCGACCAAGGGACGGGAATTTTCGGGGAACCTTCCGCCTTCCTCAGAGCAGCATACTGACGGTCTCCTGCATCGATCAAATCCTTCCGGTCAAATATGATGAAGGCCGTGCGGACTTCTCCTGCCTTTCCCTGCTTCACCATCAATTCCAGGCCGTACAGCCCTACCTCCTTCGCTTCCGGATGGCTGAAGGCGATACTCCACCTCTCCCCGTTCTGTTCAACCTGCACACGGTCAAGCTCCGACCATTCTCCCGACGGCGTCCCCCATCGCAGGGTTACTTCGGTATTTTGACTTATATGAATATCGTTTCGTTTGAAGGAAAATCGCTTGTCGGTATAACCCTCGTAAGTAAACTCGGTTTGTTCCGGAATCCAGACGGATTTCTCCCGCTTGGGCCCCTTCTTCAACGAATCGGTTGCAGGTGCGGGCAGGAAGTACAGGCGGCCGAAGCGGCCGTGATCCGCAACATTGCCGACGAAAGTAATCGTTGCGGCGCCTGTGTCCGCAAAATACGAGTTGCGCATCTGTACCCATGAACTCATCGGTTTGGTATTGATTTTGTGCACAAAGACGGCATTGAAGCCCCATGGCTTCTCCGCTTGAACCGGACCTGTGCCTAGAGAAGCGAACGGAATCGAAATTTCTGCGGTAAACACTCCGTCCGTCATTTGCTGGCGAACGGTCGCTCCCGATACCGATACGGCTCCTTCCCCCCATTGAGTCCGATATGGTAAATTCAGCGTTCCGTTCTTCACATTGACGATATAATAGGCTTCGCCGTCACCCGGGGGCTTGATCATCAGGTCTACCTGGGCCAGGGACGGTTCCTCCTCCCTCCCGGTTTGAATGGCCGCATACAGATGGGTATCATCATAGGTTACTTTGACAACCGTGTCCGGTTCGGCAGGACGGTTATCGTAAACCGTAACAAAATTGCTTAGCTCGGCGGCATTCGCCCAAGCCGGGTCCGAGAGGCTGCCGTCCATGACGGGCGGCTGGGCGCTCCATGGAATATAAGCCTGCTTGTCCGTATAATGGCGTATCGTTTCCGAGGCGAGCGTTTGCCCGTGCTTCTTCGCTTCGTCCGGCCGGGCTTCCGCCCATCCGACTATGCTTGTCTGAACGATCAGAAAGATCAATCCGATGAGAGACCATTTTTTTAACATCCGCCAGCTCTCCTTTTTCCAAATTGATTTGAGGCAGATATGCAGGCGTTTCAATAGCTGTCTTTTGATTAATAAAGCGTTTTCATAAATGAAGAAAAAAGCTTAAGTTTCCCTCCTTTCTGCAAGATATTTTGTGCCTAGACATAACCGGCAGCATAACTCTCGGTCAAACCCATAGTTGTTACTAACTTGTATTCTATATTCCCCTCAAAATTCCTCTTATGTATGAAAAAGAAAATTTCGGAACCCCCGGATTGGGAGAACCCATCCGTCAGATCCCGCTTTTTTCCCGACCGTACAGGCACGGTTGGGCGTTTGCCCACATACAATGTAATATTCGTCGAACAAACGCCAAGGAGGCAGGCTTGTTTCGCTAACGCTCAGGAGGTGACAGATGTGCCGGGCCTATTTACGGCTATTGCTTTATTCATCAAGGAACTGATGCTTCTCGTCTCTTATGTCAAAAACAACGCTTTCCCCCAACCGCTCACCGAAGAGGAAGAAATGAGGCATCTGAAACAAATGGCTCAGGGCGACCAGCATTCCCGCAACATGCTTATCGAACACAACCTGCGTTTGGTCGCTCACATCGTCAAAAAATTTGATAACACCGGCGAAGATCTGGAGGATTTGATCTCCATTGGTACGATCGGCCTGATTAAAGCTATCGAGAGCTTCTCCCCGGACAAAGGGACGAAACTGGCCACCTTTGCCGCCCGTTGTATTGAAAACGAGATCCTGATGCATCTAAGATCGCTCAAGAAGACGAGAAAAGACGTATCGTTGCACGATCCGATAGGCACGGACAAGGAAGGCAACGAAATTACCCTGATCGATATTCTCGGGACAGAGGCGGATGAGGTGGCGGAACGGGTTCAGCTCAAAATTGAAAAAAGCAAAATATACGATCATCTGGATATTCTGGATGACCGGGAGCAGGAAGTGATTAAAGGGCGTTTTGGCCTGGAGCTGGGCGGCGACGAGAGAACTCAGCGGGAAATTGCCAAGGAATTGGGTATCTCCCGTTCTTATGTTTCCAGAATTGAAAAGCGGGCTTTAATGAAGCTCTATCATGAATTTTATAAAAAGAAATGATTGTGCGGCCGTTCTATTTCCGTCCGGGAGATAGAACGGCTTTTTCTAGCATTGGGGAGGTAGAGTCCGGCTGTCACAAAGCCTGCAGAAATACATCTTTTTGAGTTTACATTTCAGTTATTGGGTCAAAGCCTGCGATAGTGCATCTTTTTCTTCTTGAAGTAGGCGATTCAGCCATTTGGAAAGAAAATTCCTGTATTTTCGCAGGCTTTTCATTCGAACCCCTCCATTCGCTTCATAATTGATGTATTATCGCAGGAATTTACTCCACGGCAATCGGAATCTCAGCGAGCCTGGCCATTTTACAAAAATAACTGGTCAAGCCCCGTATTGTTAGGTATAATGTCAAACTGTGAACATCGGCCCCGGCTTTTCTGAGAGTGGAAAGCCAACAAAACTATACGCAGATATCTAGGAGGTTTGCTCGCACTAACATGAATGCACAACTGAAAAAATCCTGGTTTTCCAACACGCGCATGGACATCCTGTCGGGAATGACGGTCGCTCTGGCTTTGATTCCGGAGGCGATCGCATTCTCCATCATTGCAGGAGTGGACCCGATGGTCGGGCTGTACGCTTCTTTCTGTATTGCTCTCGTTATTTCCTTCGCGGGGGGAAGGCCCGGAATGATTTCCGCCGCTACCGGAGCCATGGCGCTGTTAATGGTTACGCTCGTCAAGGATCATGGGCTGGAGTATTTATTTGCGGCGACGATATTGACCGGTATTTTGCAATTCGTGATGGGATTGCTGAAGCTGGGCCGCTTTATTACCTTCGTCCCTCATTCGGTGATGACGGGCTTCGTGAATGCGCTCGCGATTCTCATTTTTGCGGCTCAACTGCCCCATTTTGCCGGACAAGGCTGGGTCATGTACGCGTTGGTTGGCCTCACTCTGGCCATTATCTATCTTTTGCCGAAATGGACGAAGGCCGTCCCTTCTGCCCTGGCTGCCATCCTTATAGTCTCTTTCCTGTCGATCGGGCTTGGTTTGAAGGTTAATACCGTAGGGGATATGGGGACGATTACCAATTCGTTGCCGGTCTTCCACATTCCTCAAGTTTTGTTGAGCTGGGAGACTCTGCTTATCATCTTTCCCTATTCATTCTCCCTGGCATTGGTAGGAATCCTGGAATCGCTCTTGACAGCGACAATCGTGGATGAAATGACGGATACGGCAAGTGATAAAAATAAAGAGATTAGAGGACAAGGGCTGGCCAATATAGTGGCCGGCTTCTTCGGAGGAATGGCGGGATGCGCCATGATCGGGCAATCGGTTATCAATGTGAAATCCGGAGGCCGCACCCGCCTGTCCACCTTCGTTGCGGGAGCCTTCCTCCTGTTTCTGATTATTGTGCTCGGCAACGTCGTTCAGCAAATCCCGATGGCCGCTTTGGTCGGCGTCATGATAATGGTCTCCGTCGGAACCTTCAATTGGAGCTCGCTTCGTAATCTTAATAAAATTCCCAAGAGCGACTCGTTCATAATGATCATTACTGTCGCTATTGTAGTGGCTACCCACGACCTGTCCAAAGGCGTGTTGGCCGGAGTTCTGCTCAGCGCGCTGGTCTTTGCCTGGAAAATGGCCAAGATCCGGATTCAGGCGACGGTTCAAGCGGACGGGAGCAAAGTATACAAGGTAACCGGCCAGATGTTCTTCGGCACCACATCCGACTTCTTGAAGCAGTTTCAATATCAGGAAGACCCGGGCCACATCGTGATCGATTTCTCCGGCTCGCATGTCTGGGATCATTCGGCCGTGACAGCTATCGCCAAAGTTGTGGCGAAGTACCGGCAGCTGGACAAGAAGGCTAGCATTACCGGCCTTAACAACGAAAGCAGCCGATTGGTGGACACGGTCGGACT
Organism: Paenibacillus residui; assembly: GCF_042677205.1. Lineage (NCBI taxonomy): Bacteria > Bacillati > Bacillota > Bacilli > Caryophanales > Paenibacillaceae > Paenibacillus > Paenibacillus residui. Next base: position 101,239 of record NZ_JBHTIU010000081.1, on the reverse strand, counting down.
CGAGCTGTCGGCCGGACATTAAATAAAATAACCCCACAAATGCGGGGAGCCCCGGAACTTATAATATCTGTACTATCCAAGGATAAACGGCTATCGCCGTCCTTTGGACAGGCGCGTTTACCGATGAAATATAAGAACAGGTATAAGGTGAAACTTAGACGCTTATATTAGAAAAAAGCCCGCCCTCCGATAAGGAGAGCGGGCTTAGTCTATTCACGGGACATTCGCGAAACGTGGTTGCAGCGAACAGATTCCGTTGACTGCCTTAACGGGTGGCTGCCTCCAGCATAGCCCAATCACGATCTGTAAAATTCCCCATGTGCCACAGCGACACACCCTGCAGCCCGTAATATTTGGCCAGCCATATTTTCGCCCCTATGCTGTCCGTATCCTCGTACCACAGCTCATGACTGCCGCGATCATCGGAATACAGCAGTTGCTTAACATAATAAGGATTGGCCAGCTTCGCCTGGATGCCCGGCTGCTTCAGCCGTTCCTCTACCAGCTCGACGGCGGGCGAGTAGTATTCTGTCCCCGCAGAAGTGCTTACCCATTGATTCGCCTGCTTGGAAATGCCGAGAATCAGCTTCTCGGCCGGAATCGACTGCAGCGCCTGGCGGACCGTATCATTTACCAGCGGCAATGGAGCGGAAGGAAGCCTTTGGCTCCGATCCGTATAGTCGTAGGCCATCAGCACGACCGCATCGGAAATTCGGCCGATTTCCGCCAGGTCATAGCCGGAATAGTAGTAGGTCGGCGGGACGGCCACCTTCAAGGAATAGGAGCCCAGCTTATCCTTCAGTCCTTGGATAAAACGGACGAACGGCTCCCGGCTTTCTTCGCCCTTCAGCCCTTCGAAATCGATAAGCAATCCGGTAAATCCGTATTGGGGATCACTCAGCACGTTCAATGCCGATTCATAGAAGGCTTCCACTGCCCGCTCGTCCTGAAGGAACTTCGCCAACATGGGGCCATCGTTATAGAAGACCATCAAGTCCTTGGAAATTCGATGACTTCCGGCGGTATCCAACGCTTCCTTCCACCCTTCCGGTATCCGGTATTCCGTCTCGGCTGTATTCAGAGACGCGGAGCCTTCCCCGGAATATTCGAGATGGGACCAGCCGAATACCGCATGATCCACCATCGCCAGCTTGTCCATATTGGAATAGGAGCGAATCGCATAGAAACCGGTCACCGATACAGGCTGTCCGGATTGCAAGCGATCCGTCAGCCGGTGAATGATCGCCGCCGCCTCCTTCCTCGTCAATTCGTCGCCGGGGCGAAAGCCTGTCTCGTCACCTTCCATGATCCCCCTATTCATTGCATAGTAGGCATAGGGCGCCGTATCCGGACGGAATTGCGCCTGATCGGCAAATCCTCTGGCGGCCTGCTCATGGAGCCAGCCCGATTCCAGCCAGGCCTTCCGCTCCTGTTCATCGAGGCCGGCCAACAGCGATCGTCCCGCCGCAGCCGCCACCTCTTCCCGGGTAATGGCTCGCTCGGGGTGAAATTGCCCGTTCTCAACCATATGATCCAGCCAGCCCAATGAATAAGCGGCCTGAATATATGGATAGGACCACCGGTCCCCGGTTACATCCGTTAACGTTAATGACGGCTCCGCTGGGGCACCCAGCTTGTGAGCCGATGTCAACAGCTTAATGAAAGCTTCGCGGGTCAGCTGCTCATCCGGCCGGAAGCTGCCGTCGGAATAGCCTTCTATCACCCCCAAGGACGAAAGCAAGTAAACGGAGGCTTCGGACCAATCTCCTTCCTGCAAATCGTTAAATGGCTTTAAAGCCGCTACATCATAAGCATAGACGTTCACTGTTCCGACGCTCATCAAGAGCACGACAAAAGCGATTATTTTTATCCACTTTCCCATTCGTTTGATCTCCTCCCCCAAATATAAAACGCGGCATAGGGAGGAAAGTTGCACCCGGGGAAAGAGGATTGGCTGCGGACGCAAACGGCTGAATGCTTTTCATGCCCATCTGACGAGCTTAACCTTTATCCCGATGTTTGTATTATCGGGTTAAGACCCCCACCTCTATAGGTGGGCTCTAAATCAGGTGGAGTAGAGTCTCCATCTGATTACTCGATGTTCAGCTAAGCTGAACGAGTTCACTGAAAAATGGAAAAACCGCCGATGTCGGCGGTTTGCGTATGATGACGAATCCAGAAATATAGCGGAACAGCAAAAAACTCTGAAATAATGCACGCCATGAGCATTGCGAATCCGCTGACGTTGCAGGCAGGCTAAATTCAGCTATCCGGCGAATCGTTCACCCATTGGGGGAGAAGCTGCCCGATCGAATCGTGAAATACATAATCCGCCGTTCCGTCAAAAGGAGTGGGCGACCGGTTGATAATAATGAAGCTGTCCCCATTGAAATACCGAATCAAACCTGCAGCGGGGTATACCGTCAAGGAGGTTCCTCCCACAATCAGCACATCGGCGCCGGCGATGGCTTCGATGGACGCTGTCAGCACCTTCTCATCCAGCGGTTCCTCATAGAGAACAACGTCCGGCTTCAGCTTTCCCCGGCAAACCGCGCATTTGGGCACGTTCTCTGCACTGTTCAGAACATAATCCAGGTCGTAGCTCTCATGGCAGTTCAAGCAAATATTCCGGTGAATGGAGCCGTGAAGCTCCAGTACATTGCGGCTGCCGGCCGCCTGATGCAGACCGTCGATATTTTGAGTGATGACGGTGGACAGACGCCCCTCCTGCTCCAGCTTGGCCAAGGCCAGGTGCGCCGCATTAGGTTTGGCATCGGGATATATCATTTTCTTCCTGTAGAAGCGGTAGAAATCTTCCGGATGCTTCATAAAAAAACGGCGGCTAAGAATTTCTTCCGGAGGAACCTCCGTTCCCTCCGAAGTGGAGTACAAGCCCCCTTCCGAGCGGAAATCCGGGATTCCGCTCTCCGTTGACGTCCCCGCTCCTCCGAAGAAAACAATGGAGCGGCTTCGCCGAAGAAGCTGCCGCAGTTCCAGCAAATGTTCCATCCTCATCCCTGCTTTCCTCTGTACGTACAAGAATTGCGATTATACCGTATGGACCGGTGTGCCGGCAAGAAAGGCGGTCACGTTGGCCGCCGCAGTTTCCAGCAGCCTGCTCCTGGCCTCCTGTGTCGCCCAGGCGATATGGGGAGTCAAGATGCAGTTGGCCGCTTTCGTTAGCGGATGATCGCTTCCCGGCGGCTCCTGGGACAGAACGTCAACCGCCGCCCCGGCAATCCGGCCTTCGTTCAGCGCATCGGCCAAATCCTGCTCGCGCACCAGCTTCCCTCGGGAGGTGTTGATCAGGAAGGCGGAGGGCTTCATCCGGTCCAGCGTCTTCCGCTGAATGATTTCTTCCGTCTCCGGGGTAAGCGGACAATGCAGGCTGACCACATCGGAAAGACGAAGCAGTTCGTCTAGTTCCACAATCCGCACGTTATCCTCCGTTGTTCCGACGGGAAGGCGGCGCTTGGTCGCGATCACTTCCATGCCGAAGGCTTGCGCGAGCTTCGCCGTCTGCTTTCCGATGGTGCCGAGCCCGATAATCCCCATCGTCTTACCGCTTAATTCGATCAACGGGGTGAGCGAATAGCTGAAATCCCGGCTGGCCGCCCAATCACCCGCCTTCACCGAATCGCTATGCCGGCCGGCATGATGACACAGCTCCAGCAGTAGGGCCATCGTAAGCTGAGCTACGGAACGGCTGCTGTAATCCGGCACATTCGTAACGATGACGCCTCGTTCCGCTGCAGCCTTCACATCGATGATATCATACCCGGTAGCCAGCACTCCGATATATTTCAGCTTGGGCAATTGCTCCAGAGTTGCGGCCCGCAAGGGTGTCTTGTTCGTCAGCACAATTTCCGCATCCCGCGCCCTCTCCACAATCTGCTCCGGGCCCGTCCGTTCGTAGATCGTCAACCGGCCCAGCCGCTGCAGCGGCTCCCAACTGAGATCGCCGGGATTCAATGTATAACCGTCCAGAACAACTATGTTCATGAACCTCTCCCCCTTTTTCCGAAAATTGGCTATCCTGCTTCCTACTAGTATACGACAATAAGCCTCTATTCTTCAAAAGGCATAAAGCCGGCGCTTCAGGGAAAACCAGACTGGACTTTGGTCGGAGGTGAAATCTCGGCGCGAGGCCGGTTCGTTCTACCCGCATCATCCGATATACTGGAAAACAAATCCAACCATAACAGGATGGTCACAAGCTTTGACGAAACAGTAATGGTTGGCATCAGCGCGCTGCTGTTCTTATCACTATGCTGTGTGAACTAACAGATCGGGCCGGTAGGCGAGAAGAACGGGCAAGGACAGCGCCCGGCCAGCGGCATTAGGCAGGACCTGCGCCAACTGCGACCGGTCAAGCTATTTTTCCTTGGGGAGTGTTAACAATGAAACATCGCTATTATCTTTGGCTGCGCGAGTACGACAATCGGCTGTTTCTCTGGTGCAATCATTCGCTCAGCCATCCTGTGCTCGACCGCCTACTAAAGGGGCTCACCCATTTGGGAAGCGCGGCATTCACCATCCTGTTTTCCCTTTCGATTATCCTTTTCTCGGTAGAGCCTTGGCAAAGAACCGGCTGGCTGAGCCTGATCGCCTTAACCGCCAGCCATCTGCTGGCAGTGCTCATCAAAAAAACGTTCCAGCGCAACCGGCCCTATGATGTCCTGCAGCAGGCGAAGCTCTTCATCCATCCGCTCAAGGATTATTCGTTTCCCTCCGGGCACACGACGGCCGCTTTCTCCACTTTCATTCCGTTCTTGTTCGCCGATCCCGGGCTCGCCCGGATATTGCTGCCGCTGGCCTTCATCGTCGGCCTGTCGCGTATTTGCCTGGGCGTTCATTATCCTTCCGACGTGCTGGCCGGCGGTTTGGTCGGCACGATAACCGCCATCCTGGTTGTACTGGTCGCCGGGGCCGCGTAAGCAGCAAATTTTAGAGAACACGAAAGCGAGGAAATGGATATGCAAGCCGGTTCAAAAATCAAACAAGTGATCCAGCATTGTTGGATGGGCTGGGAGCGGGTATTCGAGGCGTTCAGCCGCTTACGCTCCAAATATGCCGGAGAATTCGGCATCTGTAAAATGTTCGTAATCAAGTACCAAGGGAAGTGCATTCAGTGCGAGGACGGCACATGGATACATTCCGGCGATTGGATCGGCGAACTGCATTTGGATAATCGGAAAATCCTTCATATGCTGCAGTCCAATGAAGCGAACCGCGTGGCGCTGATGATCGCCCGCCTTACACGCGGCGCCATGCGGCAAATTTGCGCAGAAATGCAAAGAAACCCGCGGCTGAGCCAGGTCAAGGCGCTGCAGGGCATAACTTTGCTGCATCGAGGCATTACGCACGGGTTGGGCTTTGAGACTCACCACGTGGAGCAGGGCTTCTTCCGCACGTTTACTACCTCCTATTTGCGTTTGCTGTTGACGGTCTTCCATCCGAATAACCGCCGGCGCATCGTCCCCCATACGGAGAAGCTTGTTCCGATGAGGCTGGTGATGACCCGCTCTTCGCTGATCCGCCGGTTCGGGGTGGAGTCTTCGGCTATTTAGCCCGGCGCGGGTGATCCGGCCGGCGATATTTCCGCTCGATTCGGCTTTTTCCCTGGCCCTGCCCTGTCCTGTTAACCTGGAACTAACGTTTTCCGCTTCTGCTGAATAGGATAATAAGACTCGTGGGTTCGAGCCGGTTAATCTAGAAAGGAAGGGAGAGTTTGGATGAGCGGGAATAAACTTCGAATAGCCGCCTTTGGCGACCTGTTAGTCAGAGGAAACATGATAACGACGGCCAAGCTGCCCGATACGGACCGGTATTCCTTCGAGCCGCTGCTGGAGCCGATCGCGCCTATATTGCGGGATGCCGATTTATCGATAGGCAATCTGGAAGTGACATTGGCGGGCAGGGAAAGCAGCTATATGAGGAGAAATCCGAAGACCCGGTATCCCGAATTCAACTGTCCGGACGAATTCGCGGCAGCGCTGGCCCACAGCGGAGTCGACGTATTAACGACCGCCAATAATCATTGCATGGATCGGGGGGAGGCCGGATTGGTCCGCACCCTCCGCATCTTGAACAAGCACCGTATCGCTCATACCGGAACCTATGCGTCCAAAGCGGGGGCGGCTAAGCCTCTGATCCTGGAACGCAATGGAATCCGCATCGGCATCCTGTCATACACAAGAGGAACCAATTCGCTGCCGGTCCCGAAGCCGTGGATGGTTAACCGAATTCACCTGCCCTCGATGTTACGGGATCTGAAGAATCTCGTTCGGGTCACCGATCTTCCGATTGTCTGTATTCACGCCGGACCCGAGTACAGCCACAAGCCGACCGGCGAACAGCGGCGGTTGGTTAGGATGCTTCTCCAGCATGGAGCCCGCCTTGTTCTCGGCTCCCACCCCCATGTTGTACAGCCGGCGTATTTTCCTTCACCCGGACATTTTGCCGTCTATTCCATGGGAAGTCTGTTAAGCACCCGCTTGAAAAAAAATCCGTCCACCCTGGCCGGAGTGATTCTGCAAATCGAAATCGAGAAAGCACCTAACCGGAGGGTGCGCATCTCCGATGTGCATGCAGTGCCTACCTGGGTCCGCTCTCCGGAGCAGACGAAGAGCGGAACCTATCAGGTCGTTCCCATTCAGGCCGCCCTTGAACGGCCCGAGGAGATAACCGACGGGGAGGAAAGAGCATTGATGCAGCGGCTTTATCAGCAGACGCTGGACGTCCTGAACTTGAAGCGCCGTTCCCCCGCATCGGCTGTTCAGGCTTAAATAACAAAATCGAGAACCCATTCCGCCTCATAACGGTTAGCTTTCTGCAGCGGCGGCGAATACAAATGGAAAGTGATGAGCGGCTTGTTGGACGGGTTGCGCATGGCGTGAACCTGCCCCGGCCCGGCGTAGAAACATTCCCCGGCATTCAGCCTGTATTCGTAAAGAAACTCCGCCTTGCCGCGGTCATTAGGTTTATAGATCGTATTTACCATCGTCCCCTGCACGATATAAGCGCAGCCTACCGATTTGCCGTGATCGTGGATAAAGGTAGACTGGAGAGGCGGCAGGTAAATGACGATCGCTTCCACTTGATCGGTCCGGTGGATGACGTTCCGTCCGTAGGGCAAATCCTTCGGCTCGGTTACGTGCGGACCGATCTGAAGCGGAGTGCACTTCAATTCGCGAATAGCCGCTCTAAGCTCTTCCTCCTTGCCGGAGGATATCCCGTTGAACACTCTCTTTACTTCTTCCAGCCAGTTCATGTTGTCCTCCTTATAAGCATTGTTCCTGTTTCCTATAAGAAATCTTTATAAAAAAACTATAGATCCGGAGGGACTATAGCCCTGCTTCAATGTATGGAAAAAAGAACAGGAGGGTTCCAACAAAGCCGGCAAAAAAAGAAAAGGACAAGGAGCATTAGCCTCCGTTGCCCGTCGTTAAGCGGTCGCTCATTGGGATGGAAAGCAGGACGGTCGTCCCTACCTCTTCCTGGCTGTCAATAGATAGCCGCGCTTCGCTGCCGTAATACAGCTTGATACGGGAGACCACATTTCTTAAGCCGAACAGATCTTCAACCGGTTCCGCGGAATGTGCGCTGGAGACGACCGAGGCGGCCGCAGCAAGCTCCTGCCGAATATACCGCAGCTTCTCTGCGCTTATTCCGACTCCGTTATCCTGCACGGTAAGCTGCAAATGATCGTCCTCTAACCGGCTTACGATCCGGAGATGGCCTCCGCTTTGCTTCTTCTCCAGCCCGTGCAGTATCGCATTCTCCACGAGCGGCTGCAGCAGCAGCTTAAGAATATATAAGTGCTTGCTGTCCTCCGATATTTCATACTCCACTGTAAACTGGTCGAGGAAGCGAAGCTGCTGCACCCGGATGTAATAATTCAGGTGACCCATTGTTTCCTCAACGGTGAACGTATCCTTCCCCTTGTTCAGACTGAGCCGGAAAAAACGGGAAAGATTCAGCACCATTTCGCTAATTTCGCTTGCCTCGTAATTTTTGGCCGTCCAATAGATCGTGTCCAAAGTGTTATACAGAAAATGCGGATTAATTTGCGACTGCAAAAATTTCAGTTCCGTTCGGGACAAGCGAAGCTGCTGCTCATAGTGATTTTCAATCAGATGCTTCTGATCCTCAATCATTTTATTGAATGTGTTGGTTACATATCCGAACTCGTCCTTGCGGTTATTGTCGCTGAGCCTGACGTCGAGGTTGCCGAATCTCAACTGCCTGAGCCCATATGCCAGATTAGACAGGGGCGAGGAAATCCCGCTGAACACAATCCAGGAGATCCAGAGGGCCAGAATAACGCTCAGCCCGATGATCAAATAAGTGAACATTTGCAGCTGCCGGGTCTTCCCGTTCAGTTCAACCTCCGGCTGCATGAGCTGGAGCGACCAATTCGAATAGCGGGACTTGGCACGAATGATGAACATATTCTCTTCGTGCTTCTCCATGCTCTTCATAACCATCTCCTCGCTCACCGGATCCCAATAAGGGAAGAAACGGCTATGCCCGGTGCCGGCTACCAGCTTGTTATCATTGGAGAACAAGTAGATATGGGCATTCTCGGACGGTTGAATCGAAGAGGTCAGCTTGAGCAGCGTATCTCTCTTGATCGCCAGAATCAGTATGTTCGGCTGCCGGTCATGATTGTATAAATCCATCGTCCGCAATAAATAGATTTGATCGGTCTCGAACGTACCGTTAAGCAGATCCTCGTTCCCGTCGGCTTCCGGGATGTACAGCAGCCTGGCCCCGTTAGCTTCGACCGTCTTGGCGATGACTGGATGCCGTTCCGCACCGGGAATTCGCTTTCCGCCGGAGTCCGTAGTGATCATCATTTCGGAAGGCAGATGAATGATGGATATTTTAGACAAAATATGATTGATGGACATCACATTTGTAATTTCCCGCATCAGAAGGGAAAAGTCGACAATGGACTGCGGCGTCAGCTGCGATTCCGCCTCTTCGAGAAGACGGATCAGGTTGCGGTCCGTTGCCAGAAGAGTGGACAGCTCATCCACATTCTGCAGGGTCAAATCGATATATTCCACTGCGGCCTGAAGAGCCCCGCGTGTTCTTTCCCCGGTCTCCTCCTCCAATATCTGTTGAGATTTGCCGTTGGCAAACAAGCTGATGATCACGAGGGGAAGGAGGATGAGAAGAAAATAGCATGTCAGCCTCACCTGAATGCGTCCGGTAAAGTAATAATAGATTCCTCTCAGCAGCCTTCTCATAGATGCGCGTTCCTCCTACTTGTTCTTGTACCACTCATTCACTTCCTGCGTGATTTCATTGCCGCCTTCCAGCTTCCACTTCTCTACAAAATCATCGAACGCGTCCAGCGGAACCGTACCGACGACGATTTTGGTAAAGGTTTCGTCCATAAGCTGCTGCAGCTTGGCATTGTATTTGCCCATTGCCGGCGTAGGGGCTGCATCGAACTCATTTTTGATCAAATTGGCATGGATTTGCTCTATATTGTCCCACAGGTGAAAATGCTCTCCCAGCGAGTCAAGCCGGTCCTTGCTCACAGACAGCTCCACCGTATCGCACAGCGCACCGTAAATGCCGCGGTATTGCTGCTTGTTATGCTCCTCGAAATTGGAAATCATCTTCCCGTCCTTCTTCGTCCAGACTTCGTTCTCAAAGCCGAGCTTTAGCGTTTTGTGCCCTTCCCCGGCGATAAAATTGAGAAAAGCGACGACCCCTTCCGGGTTGCTGCTTGCAGCCGGAATCACGTTATAGGAACGGACAATGGAAGTGGTGTAGGTTCCTCTGTGCCCGTCCCGGCCAGTCGGATACTCCAGCGGAATCCATTCTGCGGTCGGATCGAGCTTGCGGTTTTGTTCAATCGGACCTCTCGTATCAAACCAAGCCGCGGAGAACAGTCCCACCTTGCCCGATATTATCTTCTCCTCCAGTGTCTTGGTCTTGTTCAAAGGGAACTCCTGGTCCAGAAGCTTCTCCCGATATAATTCAGCCAGGAAAGCGAGCGCTTCCTTCGTTTCCGGCAAAATTCCCGAGTAGATCAGTTCTCCGTTACGTTCATACCAAGCATTCTTCTGAGTTCCGAACGCGCCGAAGAAAGGAGCGGTTCTCCCCAGATTTTCAGTAATGGATAAGCCGACAGCGCCGGAAATACTGCCGTCCGGGTTGTTCCCGGCAAAGGCTCTCATAACCTCCACGTATTCATCCAGCGTCCTGGGAGGCTTAAGGCCATGCTTATCCAGCCAGTCCTTGCGGACATACATGATCTCCGTTCCTTTCACCTCATTCAGGCTGGGAATCGCATAGATTTTCCCGTCGAAGGTGACCTGATCCCAGGCTTCCTGGGGAATGAGCCGTTTCAAATCGGCTCCATATTTATCGATGTAATCATCCAGCGGCATCAAAGCATTCTTCTTGACATAGTTGGACAGAAATCCGGGATTGCTCGTATTGAGCATATCGGGCAGATCCCCTGATGCCATGATCACGTTGAGCATCTCCTGATAAGCATCCACCGGCGGCAATATCACCTCAACATCCAGGTTGGTGCTCTGCTCGATATAGTCGAGATACGGATTGTTGTTTTCATTTAGTCCATTCGGAAAAGTGAGCCCCATGCTGCTGATTACTATGCGAATTTTGGATGGCAGAGGACTTCCGTCCTTATCCCTCCTTCCTTCCTTGCCTGTCGGCAGTAAAGAGCAGGAGACAGAGGCCATCAATATCCAACCGGCAGCGGAAACCAGTATTATCAAGCGGCTTAGTCTACTTACGGAGCGGTTCTTCATACTTATACCCCTTGTTATCATGTTTGCCGAGAATACCGGAAGGATGGAAGTGTACCGCTATTGTACCTGTATGCGCTTCCATTAAATAGTGGATTCCGGTTACTTTGTGTAGTACTCTCATGACTTTCACTTTGAACGATTCGAGGAAATCCGTCAAGAAGGAAATTGCGTTCGCTGCTTTAAAAATTGTACAGGCGCAAAATGTTAATCCGGTCTGGTCTCCCGACTATCAAAAAAAGGGCGAGGCCCTTAAGGACCTGCAAAAGTGCAGGTCTTCGGAACGATTTTAGCCAAAATCAGCAAAAGACGTGCAATTGTGCAGATAAATTAATATCCCTGAGTAGCAGGAAGAAACGGCTGCCGCCGTCCTTGTCCAAGGAAGTTCAGTTTCTCGTTGCAGGCAATACTATATAAAAAAAGCCGCCCATATCATACAAGCGGCTGTTCCTTCGGTCTTCGGTTAAACTTCGATTCGATTCTCGAGCATGCCTCCGCGGGCTTCTCCATTCCGGCCCACAGCAGATTGAGCTCATCGAAGAGCAAGCGGATCTGGCTTTGGCCAAGCCCCAAGCTCTTCAGCGGGCGGGCATAGGGAAGCACGTCCAGATAACGATTATAATGCCGGGGATGAATCGCCGGATCAAGCAGCTTATCGTCCTCCGCCACCGATCTTAGTACCGGAACCGTGCATCCGTACTGCTTGATCATCGTCTGCGCTTCCAGGCCGGTCATATAATCGACCAGCTTCTGGCTTAGCTTGGTATGCTCGGATTGAGAGCTGACCGCAAGTCCTCCGCCAAGCAGCAGAGTGGCCTCCTCGCGTTGTTTCGGTAGAGGAAGCACGTCCCATTCTATCGAAAGATTGCGAAACTCGTTCATGAAATAGTAGGTTGTCATGATCATCGCGACCTTCTCCTTCTTGAACAGGCTTTCCGCCAGGTGACTGCTTCCATGAGAGTAAATAGGAGATACTCTGTGCTCGTACATAAGAGAGGTACAGAAGCTCAAAGCCTCGATATTCTCCGGCTTGGACAAGACACTCCGTCCCTGCTCCATCAGCTCTCCGCCGTTCTGCAGCAGAAAGACGGGCCAACGGTTCATCGAAGAAGAGAAGCAGAACCCGTACTCCTCCACCATACCGTCCTTCCGGGCAGAACGCGTGCACTTCCGGGCGATCTCCAACAGATCGTTCCAGTCCTTGATCTGCGCATCCTCCATTCCATTCTCCCGGAATATTGAACGATTATAGCAGATGACTACCGGCGAGAATATGAAAGGAGCTGCCAGCATACGCCCCCCATCCGAGAAGATTTCGAATATCTGGGGATAGCTGGTTTGCGGGTCCAGATGCTCGGGCACATACCCGGTCAGATAGTCGGTCTTGCCCACGTCCATCCATTCGCGCACATGCTGATCCGAGATCATGAACACATCCGGGCCGGCGCCTTGTTCCGTCAAGCGTATGATGGAATCCGTGTATTCATCCTCAGGGAGAAGCATCAGCTCGACCTTGATCATCGGATGCCGCTCCTCGAATGCCGCGATAATGCGCCGCACAATCTCAATCTCGTATGAATTGGAAAACCATGCGAGCTTTAATTGGATAGGAGACTGCTCGTAAGCAGGCTTCGTTACTCGATTTCCTTTCCCCGGTATCTTCTCTATCAAGCCATCCTGAACAAGCTCGGCCAGAGCCTTCCGAATGGACATTCGGCTCATTTCGTATTTCTCGCTCAGTGTGCCCTCCGGCAGTATATATTCCCCCGGTGCCAATTCCCCGCTCACAATTTCGTCTCTTAGCTCTCGAAGAAACCGATCATATCTCTCTTGAAAGTTATTCCTTCTACGCAGCATCGTTTTACCGCTCCTAGTCAATGTCGCTTCATTCTAGTATATCATGGCCTTTCTATCATTTCCAATTTATGCTTTTCAAATTATGCAATATCGCCATAGCTCGCTGCCGCAGCCGAAATACAGCCGCCCATTAATATAAGCCAAGCCGCTGGTCGCCTCCTTCGGAGGATCGGCCAGCCGAACGGGTTCACTGGTGTTGGGGTCGATCCGGAACAGCGTACCGCTTAATAACCCGAATATAACGGTCTCGCCTCCGTGATCTGCCGTGATAAGCCCCTGTCTGACTACCCCTCCCCAATCGGACAAGTCTATGCGCTGCAGCAGACGTTCCTCACGAGGATCAAAGACGAAATATAGCGAATCGGAGGTCAGGCCGTGGATGAAATCCCGGGAGTCACAGGCAAGCAGCGAGATTTCCCGAGCTTCAGGAAGTAACGTCCAACGGCGAACGACCTTACGCTCCTGCCAGCTCAGACGGTACAGGACCGCTTCCCGGGCCGCCGGCTCGGCTCCTCCCGGTGTTTCGATGCTGGTGCCGCCGATAATATCTCCCGTGCTCAGGCAGGCCAGGCCAAGCGTGCTCTGAAACGGCACAATCTGATCATGAGGATACACGGTGACTGTTCCGCTGGGCACATGCACGATTCCCAGCCCTCCCCCTACTGCGCCATATCCGGGAAATCCGCCGTAGAGAATATGCTGCCCGTCCGGATGGGCCGCTGCACAGCGCGGACGGTGAATCCTGTCGTCAAAATATATGAGTCTTGGATTTCTTCCGCCATCCCGCCCCAAACCCGGGTTCTCACGGGTATCCAGCATATGAACCCTGCCCCCGGCATATGCCGCTCCAAGCAAATACGGACCTTGCGCCGCATAGGCGCAAATATTGCCTCCCCCGCCCTCTTCGACCACCTTGCCGCCGAAATTGACCAGCTCGTCTTCTCGCGGATCATAGCGATAGAGATGCAGCGGATGGTTGGAGGTGCCATAGAGCCGATCGTCCGGCCCTTGGGTCATAGGGGAGAGACTGGTGCCCCAGCCTTCATAATGGAGCGGGCAAACCGTCGTGCTCCCGTCGGCTTCCTCCATGGCCAGCTCGCTGTCCGCCAGCTGCCAGGAGATGATTGTCCGTCCGCCGGACAAATGACCGTACAGCTTCTGATATCCGCTGCCCTGATAAACGGAGGGAGCGACATCCGCAGCCTTCACAGGGACCGCCTCGCCGCCCAGCAGCCGGAACCAGCGGGTCTGCGCTTCCTGACCCTCACCCGCCAGAGGCAGGCTTGCATACACCTCCCCGTCGGTTCCCCGGTGAACCTGGCCGCTCCCCGCCACATCGTCCCCGGAGATCAGCCACTCCGCCAGTATGCCGGTATCGGGATGATAAGCGCTAATGCCGGCTTGCTGCGTACCGATGCCTGCATAGAGCCAGCCCTGACGGTCGGCGGCCAGAGACATCGCGTATTTTTGCCCGTTGCTCAAGCGGCCTATCCGTTCGCATTCTTCTGTATCCGGGTTCACCTTTATCAGTTTGCAGCCCGGATAAGTGGTCGCATATACAGTGCCTTCCTCCGTCTCAGCAAAGGCGAAGCCGAGAATTTCCTCCTCCGGCACCTGTCCACCCTTCGTCCACCAGACGAATTCGGCCGTGAACGGGTCCAGCACCATCAGCATGCGGCCGGCTCCGGTATAATATCGGCCGGCCTTGTCGCTTATGGATGCGAACGGATAATCGACCCAGCCTTCGGGAAAAGGGAGCTGCCGGCAATCCCCGGTATCGGGATGGACGATCAGCACATATCCGCGTGCGGCAATAACGACGCGCTCCTCACCCTCGGCGTTGCGGCATACCGCCGCCGAACGGGTCTCATCCGCGCGAACCGGCGTGCCTATACATTCAAAGCGTCCCATTTCTTCTCACCTCTGCCCATAAATATTAATTCCCAGCAATCAGTAAGAGGGGCAATAGCTGCGTTGACTTCCTTAATAATATCGGCTCCGCCGCGCTGCAAATACTCAGCCACCAGCGCGTCCCAATCGGAAATCGGACGCTGGCCGACAATCATCTTCGTCTGCTCGTTCATCATAAAGGTAAGCAGCTCCGTACCCTTCAGATTATCCGTTTCTGACTGAATGCCGTAATTCGGCGGGAAATATCTCTTCATTTCCTTATTCAGGGCCATCAGGTCCTTGGTCACCTGAATTAGTTTCGGCTCGGTGTAAGCCTTGTCGAATTCGGGGTCCACACCGTCCGGAATCCAGTTCGTATTATCCTGGAAGTAAGCGGCGGGCTCCCAGCCCTCGGCAGATTTCAGCATCACCCGTTTGCCGTTCTCCATTTTGTAGCCAACATTCTCCCCTCCGTAGAACCAATCAAAATCAGCATTGGAGGCGCCCTGCTCGGACGAAGGATAGAAGGCTCTGGAGAAATCATGCATCTCCATTATTTTCGCCAGCTTGTCGGGATCCTTGGCCAGCTTGGCGCTCAAAGCGTTGAAGCGGGCGTATCCCGTCCCTGCTGTAAAGCCCTGGCTTCCGTCGGGTGCTTCAAATGGCGGAAGAACGGCGAATTCAGCCTCCGGGTTGATTTGCAGCAGGCCTTCCATATAAGCCTGGGACATTCCGCGAGGGGCGACCAGGAAAATTCCCGCTTTCCCCTTGTAAAATTCGTCATTCGTATCGGCCCAGTTCAGCACGGCGAAATCACTGGTTATGGCCTTCTCTTTGTACAGGTCGTGCATGAATTGAATAATTTCCTTGCGTCCCTCGGACATAATTCCGGGAATGAAATTACCTTGCTCGTCTTTATGATACCATGTATTGAACTGCCAGTAAGGCCCCATCGCAAAATCCGGGTTGATGTTCTGCCCTATGGCCAATCCGTAGGTGTCGTCCTTCCCGTTCTTATTCGGATCGTTCTTCGTGAACGCGATAGCTACTTCTTTAAGCTCCTCGTAGCTGGTCGGGATCTCCATCCCCAAATTATCGAGCCAGTCTTTGCGAATCATGAAGGAATTGCCTTCCAGAGGAGCCCAGGACGGAATCCCGTATATTTTGCCGTCGATTCTGAACTGGTCCCATACTTCCTTGGGAACCGCTTTAAGCGATTCATATTTGTCGATGTAATCATCCAGCGGAAGGAAAGCTTTCTGGCCCGCCCATTTTTGAAACAGGGCCATATCATTCGGCCGGAACCCGATCATATCCGGAATATCTCCCCCCGATACGATGGCTGTCAGCTTCTCTACATAGTTTTCCTGCGGGACCTTGTCTACCTTGTAATCGACATTGAAGCGTTCGTTAAGCTTCTTCTGCCCTTCTCCATTGCCTGGCGGCGGATTTCCGTAGATGTAGGTGATCCCTGTAATTTGATGCTTCTTCTCCACCTTGGCTTCCGGCTGGGCCGTTTTCTCCGGATCCGTCCCCGTGCCCGATCCCGATCCCGAGCTGCAAGCGGTCACCGTCAGCATGAATGCCGCGGCCAGAATAAACGATTTACTGTGCTTCATATGAAAACCTCCCCTTTTCATTGTCCAAGCAGTACTCTTCGATTTTCTTTCTCAAATTGCTACCGATCCCTTGTGCGGAATATCGCTGCGGCTCGCCATACGGCTTCTACCCTTTGACCGAGCCGAGCATCACCCCCTTGGCAAAATGCTTCTGCAGAAACGGATAGACAATCAGGATAGGCAGCGTAGCGACAAGGATCGCAGCCATCTGAATGGTAACCGGCGGCGGCGGATTTTCCAGCATCATCATCACTTCCGCTCCTAGCGCGGCCGTAGGCTCATTAACAATGACGATTTGCCGCAGAATGACCTGTATCGGCCATTTCGAAGGATTATTCAGATACAGAATACCGGCGAAATAGGTATTCCAGTGGGTTACGGCATAGAACAATCCGAAGGCGGCCAAGGAAGGCTTGGACAGCGGCAGGATGATGGAATAGAACACCCTCAGCTCGTTGGCCCCGTCAATTAGTGCCGCTTCATTCAACTCGGTCGGTATACTCAGGAAAAACTGCCGGATCACAATAAGGTTGAATGAGCTTATCGCCCCTGGAATGATCAAGGCCCATAACGAATTGATCAGCCCGGTTGCTTTGACAACCAGATAAGTGGGAATCATCCCTGCCGAGAACAGAATGGTGAATACGACCATCATCAGAATCGCGCGCTGTCCCAGCGCATTGCGTGTGAGCGCATAAGCCATGGTCGCCGTAAAAAACAGATTCACGACCGTTCCCACTATCGTTACGTAAGCGGTTACAGCGAGGGAACGTACAAAATTGTTCGATGCGAAAATCGTTTGATAAGCATCGGTAACCCATTCTCTCGGCCATAGAATAAGGTCTCTTTCCAATACATCCTTAAGGGATGAGAAGGAAACCGCGAAGATATGCAGGAAAGGAAATAACATCGATAAACCGATGACAGCAAGCAAAACGATATTGACGCCGTCGGCAAGCCTATCGGAAAAAGTACGTTTGATCATCACTTGAAGCCACCTTTTAAATAAACTGACCTCTTGAGAGCGGTAATGTAAGGAACCTGTCGCGCCAACGGATCGGACGGCTCCTGCCTCCCCGTTCCTTTGTCACATTTAATACAGGCCGTCTTCACCGAAGCGCTTGGCGATCCGATTCGCCGCCATCACGAGGACCAATCCGACCAATCCTTTAAACATGCCGACGGCCGTAGCGAAGCTGACATCCCCCTGCTGAATCCCCTTGAAGTAAACATAAGTATCCAATACATTGCCCGTATCCATGTTGAACGGGTTCAGCATCAGGAAGATTTGTTCGAAGCCTGTATCCATAACGCTTCCCAGCCGCAGAATGAACAGGATAACGATAACGCTGCGAATGGCCGGCAGAGTGACGTGCCAAATCTGTCTCCAGCGGCTGGCCCCGTCGATAACGGCCGCTTCATACAACTGGGGATTGACCCCCGCCAAGGCGGCCAGGAAAATAATCGTGCTCCAGCCCGATTCCTTCCAAATAATCTGGGCGATGATGACAGGCTTGAACAAGGCCGGATCGGTCAAGAAAGGAATCTGGTTCCAATTCAAGGTATCCGTCAGGAATTTGTTAATCAGGCCTTCTCCGCGCAGGAACACGACAAAAATACCGACAACAACGACCCAGGATAAAAAGTGCGGCAGATACACCATGGATTGAATAATGCGTTTATATGTTTCGTTGCGCAGTTCATTAAGCATCAGTGCCAGAATAATGGAAATTGGAAAAGCCATCAAAATCTGCAGTAAAGAAATGTTGATCGTGTTCCAGATGACATTCACCACTTCTTTATCCGCGAAGATTCGCGAGAAGTTCTTGAACCCGATCCAATCATTCTCCCAAATGCTGGTGAACGGATTGAAATCCTGGAAGGCGATCACTAGCCCGGCCATCGGCACATACTTGTAGATGACGAAGTAAAGAACCCCCGGAAGCAGCAGCAAGTAAATATACCGTTCCCGCCACATTCTCCTTTTTAAGCCATTCCACCGTCCTGTGTTAGGCTGCCTGGTGTCCCGAGTTTGAACGGCTGTCTCATTCATACCAACAGTCTCCCCTTAATGATTTACAATTTTGGATTCGCTTTCAGCATACGGAACCACACAAATGCAAGAGTTCACCCCCTCGAATAATCGAGCGCCCGAGGAGCTACCCCCGGCTGATAACAGCATGAGCAGACATGAAGCTTTCTCCGGACGTTCGGCGATAACCGCTTTCCCCCATTTCTTTTCATAGACAAATTAAAGCGCTTTAATTTTTAGATATAGACATCTAAATTACAGGTACATATATCATATATTCTGTCATAAATAGTGTCAATCATTTTTATGTGAGCGCTGTCTTAAGCTTGTTGGGCTTATGCGGTGTCAATTATGAGCTTCGCCGAGTGGTCGAGAAAGCACAAATGGAAACATATGAAAGTCGAGTTAGCAGCCCCTGCCCTCTCAAAAACACAGCAGCTTATGGAGCAAACCCGGCCGCATTGAAGGACCTAATGAAGCTTTCGAGGCAATCCAAGCTACCCGCAGGCGGTTCGATTTATGCTCCGGAACTTTAAGCGGCGATTGTACACCTTTTTTAGCCGGAGACTGCCGCGATATTTGTACATCTCCTTGCAAAGTTCGGAAAAGCGGCGATTGTACATCTTTTTAGCTATGTGCTGCCCCGCTTTGGAAAATTGATGAAAAAATGCATGATTTTTCCCGTTAATGGCCTCGGACGCAGGTTTGAAATTGAAATTCGTGCACTTTCGCAGGAATTTAAGTCACTGAAGCACTAAGAGAAATTAGGAGGGACTATTGCCAAATCAAGTCATAAGCGTCCTAGGCCCCATTCCGGTAGTTTTAGTTCGCGTAGTTATTTTGAACGGCCTTTATCAAAGCTGTCCATAGAGAGAATCGGAGATCAAGCGAGAGAAAGGACACTTTTCGGGGTAAGTAAGCAGTAACCGGAGAGGAAGGGGAGCTGTACGAGAAATCAAAAAGCATATCAGACAGTCAGACGTTGAGATAGTCAGTTAGAGTTAGTCAGTTAGAGTTAGTCAGTTAGAGTTAGTCAGAAGATCGTAAGTTTGGGGATAGTTAATTTGAAGGTAGTTAGTTGGTGAAAAATAGAGTCAATTTAAGATAAATTAAAAAGGGGAGCGAGATGAGAAGAATTACGTGGAAGGTTTAGGATAGGATAACGAGTATCCATTCGAAGACCGTGAATTCAACAGCTTTCTCCAAATGGATACCTTACCTATACCATAGCAGCTTTTGGTCGAAAGGATTAATCTGTTATCCTCTCCATTGTACGACATCCCGGTAAGGAATCTTGCCGCCGAAAATATCGAGGGCGCTGCCGATCGTCAAATCAATTTTCCCCTGTCCCAGTTCCTTAACCAGATTCAGGTCCGAGTATTGAGAAGCCCCTCCCGCATAGGTCGTCGGAATAGTGACCCATTCCCCCAGCTTCTCGACGAGCTCCGTTTCGATTCCGCGGCATAGCCCTTCCACATCGACGGCATGAATCAAAAACTCGTCGCAGTAAGCCGACAGCTCGTCCAGATTATGTTTGGTGATTTCATAAGAAGTGAACTTCTGCCAACGATCCGTGACTACATAGTAAGTGTCGCCGCGTTTTCGGCAGCTTAGATCCAGTACCAGCCTTTCCTTGCCAATAAGCTTCACAAGTCCGGACAACCGCTCGAAGTCGATTTGCCCGTTCTGGAACACATAAGAGGTTACGATAACGTGGCTAGCTCCCGCTTCGATATATTTCTTCGCATTGTCCGCGTTGATGCCGCCGCCCAGCTGCAGCCCTCCCGGATAAGCCTGCAGCGCGGACAAAGCCGCTTCTTCATTGCCCGGTCCCAGCATGATGACATGCCCTCCGGTAAGGCTATCCTTCGCGTACAGACGCGCATAATCGGCCGCGGACATCTCGGCTTCAAAATTGGTGACCAGGGAGTCACTACTATCATCATTAAGGCTGGAGCCGACAATCTGCTTTACTTTTCCATCGTGAAGATCGATACAAGGTCTGAACTTCATCCGGTACATCCTTTCACCTAGAAGTATTCTTATCTTATTCGTGCAAGCGCAAATCCCGCATGCCATTACTATTGCTTTTGCTATTGTTTTGCTTTTGCTATTGTTTTGCTTTTGCTATTGCTATTGCTTTTGCTATTGCTATTGCTTTATCATATCAGATTTTACACCTTTATATAATATCAAATCCTTCCCCGATTTCATCTCTAGCCAAGAGTTCCGGGCTTTGATTAGGGCTCCAAGGATTAACGGCTATCACCGTCCTTTGGAAAGGCCCGTTTACCGATGAAATATAAGAACAGATTTAAGGTGAAACTTTTGCTTTCTTATTTTTTTCAAAAAGAACAGCCCCCGAACAGCATAGAGGACTGAACTATCGATAGCTATTCGCACCTTCATTCCAATATGGGCGGGATACGGGCGTTGACCCTCTGCTCGAAAGAATAGGCAATGCGAATCAGCGTCGACTCGCTGTAGGCCGTGCCGGTGAAGGCCACGCCGAAGGGCTTGCCGGTCTCCGTAAAGCCGGCCGGAACGATTATCGACGGATAGCCCGACACCGCAGGAGAATCCGTCACTCCCGGGCAGAACAGGGCATCCAGTGAATACTCCTGCAGCAAACGATCAATTCCCTCCTCCCGTGACCTCCTCCAATCCTGCAGCCGGTCGCGGATATATTGTGCTTCCGTAAGGGTGCCCGAGGTGTCATGCTCTGCGCGCAGAAGCAGCGATTGGCCGTATTTCAGAGCCTCCTCGGCATGATAGTTGTTGAATTCAATGATATCCCTCAGGCTCTTGACCGGCAATCTCGGGTCGAGCGCCGCCAGATATCGGTTGAGAGCCGACTTGAATTCGTATAGCAGCACACAGGAATGATCCGCTATGTGAGGAAGATCGATATGTTCGACGATTTCGGCCCCGGCTTCCTCCATCCTTCTTATGCATTGGTCAATCAGTGCCTTCTCTTCCGCCGTAAACTCTTCCTCATACCCTCGATTGATGCAGATTCGCGCTCCGGCAAGACCGGACGGGTCGAGACAAGACCTGTAATCGGAAGGTTCTCTGCCCCGGCTTGCCCAAGTCGCAGGATCCTCCGGATCTATCCCCGTCATCGCTTCCAGAAGGATCGCCGCATCCTCCACCGTCCTGGCCAAGGGGCCTGCGGTGTCCTGGGTATAGGTGATAGGACATATCCCTGTCCGGCTAATTAAACCAAGTGTCGGCTTAATCCCGACAATGCTGTTGCAGCAAGCGGGATCCAGAATCGATCCCGATGTCTCCGTGCCGACGGCTACCGTACACAGATTCGCCGCCACGGCAACCGCCGAACCGGTACTGGACCCTCCCGGGTCGAATTTTCCGGGGCCATAGGGATTCAGTACCTGCCCGCCCCGGGAACTGTACCCGCTGGGCATGACATCGGACATGAAATTGGCCAGCTCCGTCATATTTGCTTTGCCGATAATGACGGCGCCCTGTTCCCGCAGCCTCTTGACCAGGAATGCATCCTCCGGAGCGAACGAGTCCGCAAGGGCGAGTGTACCGGCGCTTGTATGCATTTTGTCCGCCGTGTTGATATTATCCTTCAGCAGAACAGGGATACCGTGAAGCGGACCTCTGATCCGGCCCTCTGCCCTTTCCAGATCCAAGGCTTCCGCAATGTACAGGGCGTCCGGGTTCAGCTCCAGCACCGAATTAAGTGAAGAACCGGCTTTATCGAATTCCGCTATCCGTTCGAGGTACATAAGGGTAAGCCGTCTGGAAGTCAACTCCCCTGACGCGAACGCTTGCCGGATTTCTTGAATGGTCGCTTCTTGCAAATGAAAACCCATTAGGATCCCCGCCTTTCCATGTTAAGGTTACTTTATAGTGTGTTTCCCTATTCATCGCGTTTCTCTTGTATATTCTACGCATAGCGGCCCTACCCCTTTTTTTAACGTGGCGATCCGGGAGCCACACTGCCTTACATCGGGATCATCGCAGCATTCACTCTCGGGCTAGTCCTCATGGCCAGCCTCACTTTCCGTTGGGATGCCGGGCAGCCGCTTTTTTCCAGAAGCCGCAGAGCCTGACAGGCATTTATTTTTCGACCAAATAGTCAACATTGACTATACATCATTAACTATTCTCCCCTTTCTGCTGTTAGAGCAGGGAGGGGCTTTTTGACAGATCGCAGCAATCATGGGAGTCCGGCCACCCGCCATGCAGCGCTGCAACGCCCGCGGGAGCAGCGCGCGCGTTGCAGGTTGATTTCATCGCAAAATACGACTTCCGGGCAAGCCCTCCATCCATTAATATCCCTATATTTCCAAACTGCTCCCCCTTCAGCATTCATAGATCAGCTAGAATCTCCTCTTGCAGAGGATACACTTTCTCCCACGACAGACTAGCCGACTTGCGAGACAGGGATGCCCGCCTAAAGATGGGTTCGGATAGCTTCATAAAGCCGGTCACAAAGCTCCCCGGCCGTCCATTCCTCCATCTTCGGGAAGATGGCGTTAAGGCTTTCATCCCCTTCTTCGTGTATAGCAGCGATTAATTCCACCATCTGACCGATAGAAAGCAGCGGTATACATTCCTTTTTTTCAACTAACAGGGCCCGCCATTTCTTGTCTATCGTCTCTACAAAAAATGTTCCTCCCGCATTCAAACTGTCTATTCCCGTAATGACTCCTTCCTTGGAGCGATACAGAACCCGGTCTCCGTTATCCGGGGTCCATAGCTGCCGTACCCTCCCCCTCTGCTCTTCACTTAATTGAAGGACTTGCTCCATCGTAATTCTCTGCTTCATAACCGGCTGACTCTCCCTTCGCCCCGTTATGTATACTCCTACCATCTATATGGGCATCGACAGGCATTAAGACTCGTAAATGGCAATAGGACATGCTGATCCGCCTGCGGTCAGGCCTGCCGAACTTTATTTAAAATGATGGCTGAGTTATTTTTATTATTCTGTGGCCTTTTTCTCCTCTGCGAAGTCTAATTATGTGTAAGGTCGAAGGAGGTTAATCCATGTCAGGAGCTCATGACAAAAAAACCCTTGGTTATCCGGATAATCAAGGGAAGCAGGAAACTTTAGAACTTATCTACCATCAATTTCATTCCAAAATTCGCAAATATCTCTCTATGAAGGTTGAATCCGATAGGGCGGACGATTTAACACAGCAGGTATTTTTGAAAGCTACGGAGAAGTGGCCTTCTTTCCGAAAGGAATGCAGCCTATTTACTTGGCTTTTCAAAATCGCCCAAAACACGCTAAAAAACGAGTACCGCACAAGATCTCGGTCCAAAGAGTCTCCTTACGATCTTTCAGATTCAGGATCCCGGTTCATTACCTTTGACTTTGCAAGCCACTTGGAAATACGGATAGATATTGGCCAGGCATTGAAAAAATTAAGCAAGCTCGATCGGCAGATTCTCTCATTGCGATTCTTTGTTGACTGTACCCTTTCCGAGATTGCCGAAATTGTACAAATGCGTGAAAGTGCCGTGAAGAATCGTCTTTATAGGTCCTTAGGAAAATTAAGAAGTGAGTTGAAAGATTGGGGAGGTTTTAATCTAATGACTGTTCAAAGCTGGATATCGATCGTAAACAAGCATAAATCCGATGATCTCGGGAAAGACCGAGAAATCAAGGTCTACGAGGACCTGTTCAGTGAACTGCAAGCGAATGTCGATCGGATAGCCGCCAAATTCAACCATAAGCCATCTCAAAAAATCGTCATTGAAATCTATCCGGATCTCCCAACGTTCCATCAAGCGGTCGGTGAAGCTGATGCTCCCGATTGGTTCATGGGCACGATAGAAGGCAACAAGCTCAAGATCGTTTCCCCCTTAAATCCGGGGCCGGAGCACACTTATGCTTCCATCCTGAAGTCCACCATCCATTTATTTGCCATGTGGCTGGTCAGCGATATCCATCCGGAGTCCCCCAAGTGGATCAGACAAGGGATTGGCGGTTATGTGGCGGGTCAAATGACGCCGGCTTTTATCAACAATTCCATCTCTGAAGCCATTCGGCAGGGAAGCGTCCCTTCCTTTCAGGAATTGAATAATGACTCGTGGGATTTTGAAACGATGAAGGGATTTCAATTCTCTTATAAAATTATCGAATTCATCTCGAAGGAATACGGATTGATTAAACTGAATCAACTCATTAGGAATCCGGCCGGTTACCGGGAAATCTTTCACTGCACAGAATCGGAATTTCATAACCGATGGGTACACTATTTAAAGCAGCAACTGTCCCCTTAGTACTTGTAAAAAAGATCCTAACGAAGTCTTTTCAAAGATGTCAAAAACACTAGTCCGCATGAAATGACGGGCTAGTGTTTTTTGTAGAGCGGTCGCTGCCACCTAATCACAATATTACTATGAATCCTATGCTTCTTGATTCGATATGTATATCCGGTCATTCTCGTCAAACTCTTCCTTCGTGATCCCAAACAACAAATTGTCATAGTAACGGCCGTTCATATAGATGACCCTTCTCCTTAATCCTTCTTCCCTAAAGCCAAGTTTCCTGTGCAGCTTAATCGATGGCTCATTAATGTCTACGCAACTGGAGTTGCATTTTTGCAGCCTTAATTCATGGAATCCGTACCTTAAAATAATTCTAACCGCTTCTGAAGCATATCCTTGATTTCTGTACGCCCGGTTCGTTCCCAATCCAAAGCTGAAGGTGCCGTTCTTGTAGTCAATGGTATTCAGGTTGATCAGACCTGCGAGTTGGTTGGAATAAGTTTCTATCGCGAACATCTTTCTATAATCATCTTTAAAATGGTCGTATTTCTCCGACATTTCGCGCACATTGAAATCGTCCACCGGAAGCTGAATTCCCCACTCCATCAGCCTTATGCCGTCGCTGTCGGAGCTTTCCCTTCTCCAGTCCTCCCAATCGCTCGGCTGGGTAGGTCTAAGCCTGACCTTATAGCCTTGCC
This sequence comes from Paenibacillus residui, assembly GCF_042677205.1. Taxonomy (NCBI): domain Bacteria; kingdom Bacillati; phylum Bacillota; class Bacilli; order Caryophanales; family Paenibacillaceae; genus Paenibacillus; species Paenibacillus residui. The sequence continues at coordinate 76,095 of NZ_JBHTIU010000081.1, read as the reverse complement.
AAAAGTAACCGGTCACGGCAATCCCTCTTTCTTATGCATTTTCTCTAGTCCAGCTAAACCACAACGGAACAAGTGCCTGTGTTTCTTCCATTTTCAACTGCTTTAATATAGCCTTCGAAGTAGAACGGAATATGATCCTCTTTGCCATTGACTAATCTTCCCTTAACTTTGTCAAAAGCATAGATGGATACGGAAAACGACGGTTCGCCTGTAACCAGAACGGGCTGCTCTTTTTCTTTCATCCAATAGTATTTACCGCCGAAATTTCTTCTTGCTACCTCGAAAATATAGCATCCAACCATGGAAGACACGGAATTGAGAGTGTCCTCATCCAACTCATAATCACATACTTCTTCTAAAATTTGTTCTACTCCATGCAAGCTTTCCACACTATAATCAAAGTGACCTTTATCCGAAAAGTTGTTAGTAAAGCTTTCCGCAGTAGCCATAATATCATCTAACAAACTTGTTCCCATTCCTTGTCCTCCTATATTCTAAGCACTTACCATGCACAATTGGCTCGCCGGAGCACACTTTATGGGTCCTCATAAAAATTACAATCATATAGAATGCGCACTATCCATTAAGCGTTCTGAAAGCTGAAAATCATCTTATATCCGTCAAAAGTCGTCCCCACCGTTTCTTCGTATTGACCCTTGGTATAGTTAGATACCGTCTTTCGCCAAAACTTTTGACCTGCAATATTTTTTTCCGATGGATTCGTAAATAACTGCCAGCTTCCTCTGAATTTTTCAAACACTTGGACGGCAGCCTGTTCCGCCATACCCTTCCCTCTGGCTTCCTCTTTAGTCGTCAGCTTGACTTCAATTTTCATAGGACCCCTCTTATTAATCATAATAATCCTGTCCCCGGAAACCGTTAAAGGCAGACACGAGGCCGCACAGGCGGAGCCGGGCATCATCCACTCGATCTCTGCCGTAGGCGTCTAGGAAGCGTTCGGAATACCGGCCGCTTTGCAAATTAAATTGCAAAGACCAGAGCGCCCAGAAAAGATCATAGTGCCGATCACCGCTCCCTCCATAGCCAACATCCACATATCCGCTGAATTCAAACTCGTTTAATATCACATTAGGCAGGCAGTAATCGCCATGAATGACAACCCTGTCGTCACTTATGGAGTGATCTTCGAGCAAAAGCAGCTCCCTGTAGGCCTCGTCCCTGCTTTCATAGCCCATATAGCGAAGGAGACTCCGGTCTGCTTTCCCGTCCCGGTAATTTTCTTTGGCACGCTCGACCATCCTCTCCAAACCGTTATCCCGCGGGCAATCTTCTACCCCCATTGTATGTAATCGGACAAGACTTTCGGCAAAAACCTCACATAGCCGTTCCGGCTGCCCGAGATATTCCTCATCTGCGGCATCCTTCCCTTTAACCTGTTCAGTAACCAGATAATCGTGCCGGTCATCCTGAACATAGAGAAGCACCTTGGCACATAGACCAAGGCCGCTTAAATATCTCGTCATCACAGCCTCATGATGTAGCTCTCCCTTAGGTGTTATTTTCAGATATAAAACATCCTCCTGGTCCATTCGATAGACGGAGGCTCTTGATTTCTCCTTGATAACGGACACCTTGGAATCTACCGATAGATAGTGCCGTAACTCAACAGGCATCCTATCAAACGTATGCAGCAGGTTTGGCATCCTCTCATCTCCTCTTGCTTTCTTCTATGCAAATTGAGGCTCATGGGATCAGACTGCAGTTTCTGAAAACGCTAACCATTCTTTGTACAGGCACGGTATACTTCGACGGTCTGCTTCACAATGGCCACATGTTCACGTTCGTGTTCAACGAAGCGGCGCAGCATTTTCCGGGGAGTCCATATCTCTCTGGGTTTCTCTGCCTGAAATTCCCCTTGTCTCAACTCTGCAGGCAAAGACAGCAGTGTATCAACCGCCCGCTCCATCACCCAGCGCATGCTCTCCCACGTTTCCTCCGGCCAAGGCTCGGGAAGGATTTCGGCAACCTTGTCCCAGCCCAGAACCCGGGTCAAATACCAGCCATGACAATTCCTGACGTGGTGCAAATTTTGCCGGATCGTTCTTTTTCCAGAGGGCGGCTGCCAATCCCAAGCCGTCTCCGGCAACCCGGCTACCGTCTCCAGCAGCTCTCTTCTGGCATAACCGAGACGGCGAACGGCCGCAGCTATATCTTGATCCGTGACCGGAGTATAATCCGCTTCAAACAAACCGACGGCCGCTCCGGAAATTCGAAAATCAGGGATTTCATACTGCTCTCCTAATTGAACCGTAATTTCGTTAATGCCCGCAGGCGAGAGTACAGGTTCGCCATGACGGCTCAACCATTGTTGGAATTTAACAATTTCGGATGCTGCTTTACCCAGCACATTTTGCGGGGTGTCCGCCAGCCAAATGCATCCCGTTTCCGAAAGGCAGTGGCCCATCCAGGGTCCGCCCCTCCTCCCATCCATATCGATGCGGAAATGATTCATTCACCCGGCACCATCCTACTCAACAACCTTGAAATCAATTTCGGCCTTTATCCGATATTCTTCATTCTCTCGCCCAGCCTTATCCAATTCTATCCAAAATTCGGCAACACCGTCAACTACATAGTACCCGGCAGGAAACCCGCTGTCCCACAACTTCTTTGTGAAGGCGATGTATTGAGGGTCATCCTCCTGACCATATCCGCCGCTCCCCTTATAGTCCTCCCGGATGGGCTCTCCCTGCTTGAGAGTTGTGCTGACAAGCGGCTGCGGCATACTGTATTCAATGCTGTAGCCCCGGGTTTTCTCCGTCATCGGAAAATAGAATGGCGATGCCGCATGGTAAATCGTGACCTCTTCCTTATCGCCTACGTATTCCAGCTCCGCATACAGAACGACCGGTTCCCCCTCGCGATATTCCGGTTTTTCCGTAACAAGACGATAGACGAAATCCCCTTCCTTCACCTCGTCCTTCTGCCGATTGATCTCTTCATAGGGGTTCGGGGCCGACGACGGCCTGCGCTCTGTTTCTTCCGAAGACCGACACCCCGTTATGACCAGAAGCACAATAACAAATCCTGACAAAAATAGTCTTGTCATCCAACATCACCTCACCTATTACAACGTAAACTTTCCTACATAAGTTGCGGTGTAAATATAAGCTGGCGGCGGGTCCTACTCCGGAGCTTATCCTAAACGCGGTATGCTCGCCATTTTATACTCTCAAAGATGTGAGCTATTTTTTGAAATCCAAAGCCTTTGAAGAAGGGCAGCGCCATATTTGGAAATATTTAATGGAAAATTTTGATCTCCCGGCTTTGGGCACCCAATATCAAGCGCCTGTATTTTATATTCATGGCGAACAGGACTAGCAAACGCCCTATTCCTTGGCGAAACAATTCTTCCTCCATATTGAAGCGCCGCTCAAGCGGTTTTGCTCCGTTCCGGACGCCGGACATGTGACGATGCTGGATCAGAAGGAGAAATTTAACGACGTGATATTGGATATCTTGGAACAAATCTAATCCCTGTAAGCTTTCAGCACGATAACCGCATTATGCCCGCCGAATCCGAAGGAATTGGACAGGCCGACCGTGAGATCGGCCTTCCGTGCCGCATTGGGGACGTAATCCAAATCGCAATCCGGATCTCGGGATTCCTGATTAATGGTAGGAGGGATAATCCCCTCCTGCAGAGTCTTCACCAGGGCTACGGCCGCAGCGCCCCCGGCTGCCCCCAGCATATGGCCGAGCATCGATTTGTTCGCCGTTACCGGAACGCGGGAAGCTTGTTCACCCAGCAGCTTGCGAATCGCCATCGTTTCCGCCTTGTCTCCCACTTCCGTGCTGGTAGCGTGTGCGCTGATGACATCCACCTCTTCCGGACTTATTCCCGCCTCCCGAATCGCCTGCTTCATGGCCCGGTAAGCTCCCCGGCCTTCCGGATCGGAGGCCACGATATGATAGGCATCCGAGCTGGCTCCATATCCGATGACCTCGGCATAAATTCGAGCCCCCCGACGCAGCGCATGCTCCAGGGACTCGAGGACAAGCACCCCCGCTCCTTCGGCGATCACAAATCCGTCGCGTTCGGCGTCGAACGGGCGGCTGGCTCGCGCCGGTTCGTCGTTCCGCCGGGACAACGCTGTGGCATTGGCAAAGCTCGCCAAGGAGATTTCCGTAACCGCCGCCTCCGTACCCCCGGCAATGATGACATCGGCCCCGCCGCTGCGGATCAGTCGGAAGGCCTCCCCGATCGCCGTATTGCCGATGGAGCAGGCGGTGACGGGAGATAACGCCGGGCCCAATGCCCCGTACTTGATGCTGATCTGAGCAGCCGCCATATTGGCTATCATCATGGGCACCAACGTCGGGCTGATCCGCTCCGGCCCACGTTCCAGCAGCAGCGCATCCTGCTCCATTAAGGTCTGAAGTCCGCCGATTCCGGACCCTACATATACTCCGAGCCGCTCCGGATCAAGCTGCTCCGGCGAAAGAGAGGCATCATTCCAGGCCTGCTCGGCGGCAGCCAAGGCATATTGGCAGAAGCGGTCCAGCCGGCGCGCTTCCCTGCGGCCAAACCGCGCATCCGCATCAAACCCCCGGACCAGCCCGGCAATTTTAACCTTATGCCCGGTCGTATCAAAAGTATCAATGACGCTTATCCCCGATTCGCCCCGAACGAGACGGGACCAGTACGTATCCACATCATTCCCGAGCGGCGAAATGATTCCCACTCCCGTAATGACCACTCTGTTCATCGTGTTTCCCCTCCAACGTTAGATTTGCTGATTAAATTACTAATATCTTTCCACAGCCTTTATCCTATTACAAGTTATAGATTATCCTAGTATAATAACTACTATAATATTGGGATGGCCTAGGAAAGGAGGACGATTCGTGAATCGTCAGACAAGACTGCAAGCCCTGTCCGCATTTCTTAAATCACAGCGTGCCAAGATCCTTCCGCAAGCCGCAGGCCTTCCTGCGGGAACCCGCAGAAGAACTCCCGGCCTTAGAAGAGAAGAGGTCGCTCAATTGGCCGGAGTCAGCACGACCTGGTATACCTGGCTGGAGCAGGGCCGCGATATTAAAGTGTCGGCATCGGTGCTGGACTGCATTGCGGCCGCTCTGCAATTGACCGTGGATGAACGCAAATATCTGTTTGCGCTGGCCTTGGAGACGGGACCGGGGGCTTCCGCCCGGTTGAAGGAAGAACAGCCTCAAATCAATGCGTCACTAAGACGAATTTTGCAGGAGCTGCGCTTCTGTCCGACCATTATTTCCGACCGGCGGTGCCAGATTGTCGGCTGGAATCCGGCCGCTTCCCATGTCTTTCTGGATTTTGAACAAATAGCTCCGGAAGAACGGAATATGATCCGATTGTTATTCACCAGGAAAGAATTCAGGAGACTGGCCGTCAATTGGGTGCATTTTGTGAGAGGCTTTCTGGCAATATTCCGCGCCTACTACGGTCAATATGTGGAGGATGAATGGTACGAACAATTTCTGGAGGAAATGAGGGGAGTCCATCCCGATTTCGACGGGTTATGGAGACAGAGCGAGGTGAGCTCGGCCCCGGAAGTAGTGATTGAATTCCGGCATGCGAAAGCGGGCAAGATGCTGTTCCATCTCACCTCTTTGCAGGTTCAGGGCAATGCCGATTTGCGCTGCAGCATCTATACGCCCGATCCTGAATCTCCGACAGAATACAAGCTGAAGAAACTGATGGATAGTCAATGAAAATTTTAGAAGCCGTCCGCTTCCATTTTGAGTCGTTCGAGCCGGTGTCCGGATTGGATAACAAAGTGTTGCAGAAATCTCAACAGCGAACAAAATGTTCCTTTGGTCGAAAGCGGAATCGGCGGGCAGGACCGTAAAAGTCGCCCGGGCCGAACGGCTGGACAGGGTCCGCGGCGAGGAGACGAGCATGTTCCAACGGGGCAAGACTGCCCTGGCAAAGCCAATGCTGCAACTATCTGTTGAGGAAAAATCAACAAATTTGCTAAAATTGCAATCATTTTTGATGAGACAAGATGACTTTTCGACACATTCCCATATGATGTATTAAAAAAAGCTCCCAACGAAGCATCTTCGATGATGAATAACCCGGTTTTAGAGGTAGCTTTTTATGCCAACAGGAATCTTTGTTTACATCATATTAACGCTGTAAAGAACTTCAAGATTCCTATGTGGAAAAAAAAGCTCCCAACGAAGCATCTTCGAAGATGAATAACCCGGTTTTAGAGGTGGCTTTTTATGCCAATAGGAAGTCTTTGATTACATCGTATTAACGCTGTAAAGAACTTCAAGATTCCTATGTGGAAAAAAAAGCTCCCAACGAAGCATCTTCGAAGATGAATAACCCGGTTTTAGAGGTAGCTTTTTATGCCAATAGGAATCTTTGATTACATCGTATTAACGCTGTAAAGAACTTCAAGATTCCTATGTGGAAAAAAAAGCTCCTAGCGAAGCATCTTCGATGATGAATAGCCCGGTATTAACAGGTAGCTTTTTATGCCAATAGGAATCTTTGATTACATCGTATTAACGCTGTAAAGAACTTCAAGATTCCTATGTGGAAAAAAAACTTAAAGGAGTTTGTTGAAATGACATCATGGCTTATCATTGCGGCTTTAACCTTTTCGTCAAGCATTGATAATTTGGGTGTGGGACTGTCTTATGGCATACGTAATATTCGGATCAGCCTGCTGTCGAACCTGCTGATTGCCGTCATTTGTTTTCTCTTCAGCGTATGCGGCATTTATTTCGGACTGTGGATATCCCAAATTCTGCCCGGGATTCTTCCCGTAGTCCTCGGATCCTTCATCCTGGTCGTTATTGGAATCCGGATCATGCTGTTGGCCGTCCCCCGGAAAAATCAAAGCTCCAAGCACAAAGCGGAGGCCAAGGACCACGCCGCAGCCGTCCCTTCCCAAAGCATCGGCTTGGTTGAATCCATAGTGCTGGGCGTTGCCCTCTCCGCCAATGCCTTGACCAACGGAGTCGGCGCAGGCCTGCTCGGCTTCTCTCCGATTCTTATTTCTATATTGGCCGCAGTGGGCAGCTTCGTGACGGTCTGGGCCGGAGTCGCTTTTGGCGTAAAGCTGACTCACGTTCGCATCGGCCGGTTTACGATAGGACAGTTTGGAACGCTGATCAGCGGTTTTCTGCTGCTGCTGGTGGCATTCACCGCTCTTTTCAACTGACTAAGGGAGCTCTGGCTTACTGGGCTAAGCCGGCCTCTCACTCTGCTCATCATCCGTACCCCCCACGTGATTTCTATTGCCGACGATCTAACTGTATTTTATACAGGTAGATTCAAGGGAATGATAGAAAGTGATTAAAGTAAATGGAAAAACTACACTTAGAATCGGGGTTTTTGGCTGAAATCGCCCTTTTTCCACTAACTAGCTGTAGTTTTTCCAGTTAGTTTCCGGCTATCGCCCTTGATAGAGCAAACTAACTGTAGGAAATCCAGTTAGTTCCGGCTATCACCCTAGTTTTTCCAGTTAGTTTCCGGCCATCGCCCCTGATGGAGCAAACTAACTGTAGGAAATCCAGTTAGTTCCGGCTATCACCCTAGTTTTTTCCAGTTAGTTTCCGGCCATCGCCCCTGATGGAGCAAACTAACTGTAGGAAATCCAGTTAGTTTCCGGCCATCGCCCCTGATGGAGCAAACTAACTGTAGGAAATCCAGTTAGTTTCCGGCTATCGCCCTTGATGGAGCAAACTAACTGCAAGAAATCCAGTTAGTTCCGGCTATCGCCCTTGATGGAGCAAACTAACTGTAGGAAATCCAGTTAGTTTCCATCTACCACCCTTGATCACCCTAGTTTTTCCAGTTAGACCCCCATGTCTCGGACCGCGGCAACAGCAGATGATAAAAATAGACGGATTTTCAAGGCCGGACGTCCATGCCGCGTTCGCGGCATACACGCCTTATACCAAAAAAAACAGGCTTCCGCCATAAGCGAAGCCTGTTTTTTTGAATGTACTTTTTCATATCTTCTCTAATCTTTATCGAGGCAGTTCAATCGGAAGCTCCAGGTTCAGCGGAAGATAATCATCGACCCGATTCATCCCGATGTCATAGACATCTTGCTTGGGAGAAATGATGAGCGCTTCGTAGAAGTCGTCATCCAGTTCTCTGGCATACCCCGCATCGATCGGATTGCCGGCGGCACTCCATTTCCTCAGCTCGGGGTCATCCCATATAGCGACTTCCGCCGCGCTGAACCGAATGCCTAACCCGCTGCCGCCGGACGGCTCCTTCTTGATTTTCAAATGCAAATAGACGTCTTCATAATAGGCATCCGTTATGGTCAATGTTTTCCCCTTGAAAGAGACCTCCTTCGGGAAGGAATCGTTTGGAGAAATCGTAAACCTGGCGCTCGGCTCCCTTTCGGTCAGCAGGACTCCATTCAAATGAAGGGTAAGGCTCGTGACCGACTCGTCGAAATACGGTGAGGATGTGAAGACCAGCAGGTTTCCGTCCCCTCCCTGCCTATTTCTGGTGATATCGTGCGGGCTGTCGTAGGACAGCGGATAAATGCCGCCTTTATTATCAGTCAGATACGGTTCGGACCTGCCAAATGCCAGGTAATAATTCGAGAAGTCCGGAATTTTCACATCGAGATACGTATCGGTCGGCGTAATCTTGATCCTCTCCAGCACAAGCTCCTGCAGATCCGGATCGTCGTTCACAGCGATCGGTTGATTCAGCGGAATGATCCGGTCCTCCAGCCAGTCCGTATGTCTAAAAGGAACCTTGATCTCCAAAGTATCCACCAAATTGGAGCGATTTCCCAAAACACCGATATGAAAAGCAAGCTCCTCCGGCTTCCGGTCCAGAAACTTCTTAACGTCCTCCGGCTTCAAATCTATCGTATTGAAAATAATCTGCGTCGGCTCCTTCGCCTCATCGTCGGACGGAATCACCACGCCGCCTCCTCTGCTCTGGTCAGAAAGATCGGGAGCGGTGACGAAATAGGAATAAGCGTTCTCATCCACAGCATAAGTGCCGTCTTCTCTGGCGGAAGAATGTTCTGTAAGATTGTTCGACTTGATAAACACTTTATAAGTAAGCTTGTCATTGCTTAAATACACGTCGGTGATGCTGACGGTTATATCGTCGAACTGCTTCACGACCGGTTCGAACGGGCTGTAATGATGGGCTTTCGCATTCCGAACTCCATCTTCCCCGGGAATGAGATCCAGCCATTTCGCCGCAATGGAAAACCCGGGGATATCTTTGATCCATTCGGCAAAGGTCGGCGAAGCGTGCATGGCCCCCAGTGAGGTAACCACCAATATCGCACAGGCGGCGGCCGCTTTGGGAAGCACCCTCCTTCTGGTCCGATGTGCCCGCGGTGCCCATTCCTTGCTTCTCTGCTCGTACTTCGCGGGAACTTCTTTGGCAAATTGAAGGAGAGAGTCAGGAACCGGAACTTCATCTATAGAATTTTGCAATTGTTGCTTAAATTGCTGTTCTTCCTTCCTGTCTAACATCCGATCACCTGCTTGGGATTTAATGGTGTGGCCAGGCGGCTCAGCTTCAATCTCGCATTATGCAGCCGTGATTTGACAGTCCCTTTCTTGATGCCCAGGGCATCCGCTATTTCGTCTATAGACAGCTCCTGGTAATAGTACAAGACGATGACGGAGCGGTGGTGAATATCCAAGGACATGATCGTATTCCACAGCTCGGACCCCAGTTCCTTCTGCAGAACCTCCTCCATTGGAGATGCCTGTTCGTCAGGAAGCTGGACCTCGTCAATATCTCCCGATCGGCTGGCCAGCCTGGACCTTTGCCTGGCCAGATCAAGGGAACGGCATGCCGCCAAATGATTGAACCAGCTTGTAAAATTTCTTATCTTCTTTCCATTCATAATGGCTTGATAAGCTTCCATAAGAGCATTTTGCATAGCATCCTCCGCCAAATGGCCGGAACGCAAAATAGCGGACGCCGTCCGGTAGGCACGCCCCAACAGCGGCTCTACCAGCTGGAAGAAGGCCTCCTTATCTCCATCGCGGCATTGCCGTACCAATCGCTCTATATTATCCATTTGCTTCACCTTCCAATTAGACCTGCTCTATATAGGCGAACCAAACGAAAGATCGGTTCATTCATTTTTCAAGTTTGACTATATTTTTGCAAAATTTGAATCAAAGCTTCGGCAGTCATATAAGGCTCCCCCGCATTAATTCGGTATACAAGCTTATCTGTGGAGGAATTAATCCCTTCCCGGGTTGTAAAAAAGATGGGAATCCCGGCCTCCTCGGCTAATTCTACCGTCAAATCGGTATATTCGCCATAGGGAAAAGCTAACAGAGGCGTCTGCTCCCCGAGCTCATCGGCAATCCGCCGGTTCATAAACTCCAGATCACTCTTAATCCTTCGCTTGAACTCGTCATCGGTTTCCAACCTCTCTTTCTGTTCCAGGAACAGTTTATGAGTTAATGCCGATTCCACCCGATCGGTTCCCGTATTCGCCGTACGATGCAGGTTGTAGGTGTGGCTGTAAATTCCCATCCCATTCTGTTTCAGCTCCTTCATCTGTTCCCAAGTTAGATGGGGCTCCGCGTCCGGATAATAAGTGTCCGAATAAATTCCGATAATGAAATTGCTCGCCGTCACTCCGTGTTTTTGCAGAATGGGATATGCGTGAGTATAGAAATTTTCGTACCCGTCATCGAAAGTAATGACGACGGCATTGGCGGGGATCGGTTTCTGATTCAGGATGAACTCTACAAAATCCTCCATGGAGATAATCCGGTAGCCGTTATCTCTCATAGCCAGCAAATGAGCCTCAAACTGATCGGAACGGATCGTTGAGACTTCGTCCGCCGCTCCCCCTTCACCGGAATCGACCACATCATGATACAGCAGGACGATGGCCTGGTTTTCATACCAAATCGGGCCGACTTGCCGCATGGTCTCCGCCCTGCTCGCACAGGCTGTCACCGATAGTAAGACTAAAGTCAAGATCAGGATAACTATTCTTCGCATAATGGCCCCCTATAGATTTCTGGCTGTCAGAGTTTGATAATCTATAGGCGAACAGCACCCTCTGTCGGTTCAAAGCTTTAATAGGAATAAACGCATCCCGCCCCCATATCTTGTGAAAATAATCACGAATCCACGGGCGGTTTCGTAAAAATTCTCTCGCTGTGCTCCTTCACATTTTCCTTCGTCGTATAATGGCCAAGCTGTGGCGGGACGTAAACCGTTTCGTCTTGGAACATATAAGCCAGCATCATCCGGCCGACGCTGTTTCTATAATGCATGGAGTCGTAGAAATTTCTGGGGTCGGAGCTGATCGGCGTATAGCCCGAGAAATCCCAGAAGTCCGTTACTTCGGCGAGTGCGATCCAGTACTTCTTTAAATCCTCCAAAGAGTAGCTTGCCATCTCGGTATCGGAGGCGGCACCGGCCACGAAGGTGAAGCTGATCCCTCTTGCCTCGCAGTATTCCTTCATCCGCCTTAATGCCTTCACATTTTGATGCATGGCAGAGGCGTCAAGCCTCCCTATGGGAAGGGCATAATCGGGATGATTGGCCAGGAAGTCTTCGATGCTCCCCAGCTCTTCCGCATCCCTCTTCACTTTGTTATAAACTCCGTCCTCGGGCTTGATTTGGGTAAACTCGTCCGGATCTACGGCCCTTCTGGCCAAGCCCTCCAGCTTGGAGAGGCTGTATTTCGGATGAAGCGTTAAATAACGGAAATAAAATCCGGCGAGCGATTGTCCGGATACTTTGGCATGCAGGTTCTTCTTCGGATCGAAGCTCTCGGAATTGACGTTATAGTGGCTGATTTCCTGCAAGCTCATATGAAGAACGATGTGCTTGACTTCGTAATGCTCCACGAGATAATAGAGGGTTTTCTCATAATCGTGGAAGTCCCCTCCGTACATCAGCATGCTGTAAAATTTCGCATCCCCGTAGTATTGATTCAGCAGTGCCGGGTCCAGCGAGCTTGATTTCGAGCCCCCGATAATATAAGAATCATAACGTTCATGATACTGATCCAGGTAGGCAATCTTGGCGATACGGGGATTATTCACCATATTATAAGAATGCCATCTCAACAGCTTGTCCCCGAACACGCCAAACGGGTCCACAGCATAATTGAAGAGACCGAGCAAGACGGCGGCAGCCAGCATAGCGCCGCTGAAGAGAACTGCCCACTTACGGAATGTCATGATCCCCACCTCAAAATTGGAAGTATAGAAAATCGGATACCTCTGTCATATGGAACAAAGCGAGCGTAAACAAAACCGCCGCCCAGACCGCATGCTTACGGCTCGGAACGAAGTTTTCCGTCATTTCTCTCGTATTTTTGGCAAACAAGGCGATGCCTATGGCTATGATCAGCAGAAGGATGGGATACAAGTTAAAGGCGGCAAAAGAAGCCAGCCGCATCCCCCCATCCGCAGCGTCCAAAATGTCCCGGAAGGAAAACAGCTTGCGGAAGATTTCCATGCTCTGAGTCAACCCGGTCGAGACGAATAATATTCTCGTTCCCACAACCCCGGCGAAGGTCAGCCCCCAGGCCAGCAGAAAAGGAAGGCGCAGCTTATTTCGGGTCATACAATGGGCGGCGCAAACGAAAATGCCGTTGATGAGCCCCCATAGGACAAAATGCCACCCCGCCCCATGCCAAATCCCCGAAACAAGGAAAGTCACGAGCACAGCCGTATAGAACCTTCCGCTTCCGGCCTCTTTCCGGTAGAGGCTGCGGAAGATGTAGTCGCCAAGAAATCTGGACAGCGTCATATGCCATTTCTGCCAATACTCCCGGAAATTTCTCGCTTTGTAGGGCGAGTCAAAGTTGTGCGGCAGCCGGATTCCGAATAACCATCCCAGGCCGATTGCCATATCCGCATAGCCCGACAAGTCGAAATAATACGACAGAGTGTAGCTGAGAACCGCCGTCCATCCCGTCGGCGCATCCGCTCCCGGCAGGTCGGCCAGGAAGCCTTCCGCATAGGCGGTTAACGGATCGGCCAGCACCAGCTTCTTGGCGCAGCCGATAGAGAACAGAAACATGCCCAGCATAACTTCAGCCTGGTTAAAGAACCGCCTCCTGTGCTGATTCAGTTGGGGAATAATTTCACCGTGATGAACGATCGGCCCGACGATCAATTGCGGGAAGAAAGTAATAAATACCAAATAATCGATGACCGAATGCTCCTCCACCTTGCCTCTATAGCAGTCCGCCAGATAAGCAATCAGTTGAAAAGTGAAGAAGGAAATGCCGAGCGGCAGAACTATGGACTTCAAGGCGAGCGATTCGCCGGTGAGTGCGTTAACATTTTCGATAAAAAAATTGGTGTATTTATAGTAGCCTAACAACGCCAGATTTTGAGCCAGCCCGATGGCGAGCAGAATTCGCTTGGACCGGTGCTGCTTATTGTCCGATACGTGCAGCCTGCGAATTCTGCTGCCCAGAACATAGTTGAAGAGAATGACCCCCGCAAACGACAGCACGAACTCGGGGCTTCCCTGGGCATAAAAGTAGAGGGAGACCGCCACCAGCCACAATTTGGACAAGGCATCCTTCTTCCAGAAGAGCAGCAGCCGGTAAACGAGCAAAGTCACGGGGAGAAATACAAATATGAAGCTGTAGGATGAAAAAATCATAGGAAAGACCCCTTAAACAAGGATAAACAGCTATCGCCGTCCTTTGGACAGGCGCGATGTAATAACCCCGGGTGTTGCCCGGAGACGTCTCTCATTATAGACGAGCAGCAGTTATGGCTGGTTCATCTGCGTTTCTTACGGTGACGGGTATTTTCATAGAATTTATGGAAGGAGATTAGGAATAAATGCCGATAGATGATAGATTTCCGGGGAGGGCCGATGGCCGGGAACGCTAGTAGTTGAAAATAATAGAAATTGAGAAATGCGCTTAGTGCGAAGGTCGTGCCAGATACGTATACATACAGCAAATACTTATTACAGACAAGTATAAAGGAGGGAGATGAAATACTAGATGATTAGCGGAACCTCTTAAACTATCGGCAGAAATGAGGTTAAACCTAATGAACGATTTAACGGTGCCCCTTACGATCATATCTTTTTTGCTAACGATCGCCTTTATCTTCTGGCGCCCTCAAGTGAACGAAGCCATTCCCGCGATGATCGGTGCGGTTCTTGTCTTCCTCAGCGGAAGCGTCTCTCTATCGGATCTGGGGACCATTACCGAAACTATAGGGGGAGCCGCCATCACCATCATGGCCACCATCGTGATGGCCATCGTGCTGGAAAGCTTCGGATTTTTCCATTGGGCGGCCGAAAACTTGGCTATCAAAGCCAAAGGATCAGGCATCCGGCTTTTTTGGTATACCAATCTGCTATGCTTCTTGATGACCTTGTTCGTCAACAACGACGGGAGCATTTTGATTACGACTCCCATTCTGTTAATGCTGCTCCATAACCTGGGTCTGAAAAACCACCAGAAAATTCCTTATCTCATCTCCGGAGCATTAATTGCAACAGCCTCCAGCGCACCTATAGGAGTCAGCAACATCGTCAATCTGATTGCCCTGAAAATCGTTGACATGGACCTCTACATGCATACCGCCATGATGTTCATTCCGGCTACGCTCGGACTTCTCCTGCTGACGACCCTGCTTTTTCTCAGCTTCTATCGGGTTCTTCCGCGCAGGCTGCCGAGGCCGGCTCCCGGATACTGGAGTTATGCCGGTTCCCCCGGTATGCACCCGCTCAAAGACGATAAACTCCTTATTCCGAAGGAAAAACGCACCCTGTTCATGCGTAACATTCTAATCTTCGTCTTTCTGGTAAGAATCGGCCTCTTTGTCGCCTCCTACTTCCACTTTCCGGTATCGTTAACGGCGGTCATCGGTTCGATTCTATTGCTGGGCTGGCGCTGGTACTTTCTTAAAGTGGCGCCCGTCGACATGATCAAGAAGACGCCCTGGTACATTTTGATCTTCGCATTCGGGATGTATGTCATTATTTATGGACTGCATAATATCGGATTGACCGATATGCTGATCCGGATTCTGCAGCCGCTTGTTTCCGGCAGCCTGCTTCACGCAAGCATTCTGATGGGAGGCTTGTTATCCGTTCTGTCCAATCTGTTCAACAACCACCCTGCCCTAATGGTAGGAACTCTGGCGCTGACCAATATGGATCTTGATCCTATTACTCTGAAAATCTCGTATTTGGCCAGTGTCATAGGCAGCGATATGGGTTCGCTGCTTCTGCCAATCGGGACGCTGGCTACACTCATGTGGATGCATATTTTGAGGAAAGGAAAAGTGAAAATAACGTGGGGGCAGTACTTGAAGGTGACTTATGCGGTTATCCCGTTCACCGTCCTGTTCACCCTGGTCCTTCTTGCTTACTGGGTGATCTGGTTATTTTAACTTTGCTGCCCGCGGTTCAATAAGAATAAAAAAGAAAAGCAGGCTCCCGCTAAGCGATAGCCTGCCTTTTTTCATCTATTTTATCTATCTCTTCTTTTACTTTGTCGGGATAAATCTGGCTTGAGCGCTCGGCTCTTCAGCATGACAGCCGCCATCCCGGCCTCTATGTTCTATAATAAGGAACCGGGCTTCATAACCGCTTAACGAGCTCAGCCGTAAACTGCTCCAGAAGCCGCTCGTCCTCTTCGTCGAAACGGTTCTTAAGCGGGCTGTCAATATCCAGCACCCCGAGCAATTCCCCATACTTGATCATAGGAATGACGATTTCCGAGCGGGAAGCGGCGTCGCAGGCGATGTGTCCAGGGAATTGTTCGACATCATCCACACGAACCGTCCGTCTCTGAAGAGCGGCCGTTCCACAGACCCCGCGCCCAAGAGGGATTCGCACACAAGCAGGCAGACCCTGAAAAGGGCCCAGCACCAGTTGATCTCCCTCCATAAGGTAAAATCCTGCCCAGTTGATCTCTTTAAGAAACTGCCCAAGCAAAGCCGAAGCGTTCGCCAGATTGGCGATCCGGCTGCTCTCGCCTTCTACAAGCGCAATAAGCTGAGCCGTTGCCAGTGCAAACTGCTCCTCCTTGCTTCCTTTATACTCCTGAAGCTGAAACATCACTGCCACCTGCTTTTTCGATAATGTCCATATATTATATCATTATTTCACCTCCTCCAATCAATTATGGGAGGAGGCTTGTTCTCCAATTTTTATCAAAAAAAGGGCTGCAGGAGATTCATTCGGTTCGGGTGCGTGGTTGCAGCGCTTGGGCGGGACAATTCTCTTAGTATTATTACCTATCTTTCGGAGAAAATAGATTCCAGTCTACTACTCCGGGGGATAGAAGTCCAACCACAAGATAGAATCACACCATACGATAAATCATAACTTTAGGGAGGTGTTTATATTGCTTATTCGTAAGCCAAAAAAAATATGCGGCAGAAGCAGTCTCTGCCGACCGAAGAAAACCGTTCATTGCTCAAGCAAAAAGAAGGCCGTGATTTGCCATTCGAGAAAAGAAAAGCGAATCGATCTTTGTCATCCGAAGAAAGTGAAGAAAATAGACCTTTGCCCTCCGAAGAAACGTAAAAAAGTCGTCATCGTCAAGAAGGTAATTAAACGCGGAGTACCGGGACCGCGGGGGCCGCAAGGACCTCAGGGGCCGCAGGGAATTCCGGGACCCCAAGGAGTACCGGGGCCGCAGGGGGCGCAGGGGCCACAAGGACCCCAGGGACCTGCGGGAGGGATCGCTTCTTCCGCTTTCCTGTGCAGCACGGTGTCCCAAACCGTGGCACCTGCGCCGGCCCCCACTACCCAGGGCGGAGCCGTAACGTTCAATAACTCCGTTATCAATGGCCCGGCAATTACGTTCGCTGCTCCCTCCACTATTAACATCAATGAAACGGGTCTATACAACATCAGCTGGGAAGTCTTCCCGACCGCCGGTAACTCCGCATTCGGCTTGTTCTTCGATCCGGACGCGGCCGGCCCGACACCTGCCGCTCTAGTCCCTTGCAGCAACTACGGTGCAGGCTCCGGAAATCAGCCGTACCAAGGGCAGGTCGTTGCACAATTGACAGCCGGCGGCGTATTGACCTTGAACCGGATCGACAATATGGGAGCCCAGACTTTACAGGGTGCTATAGGTGGAGGAACGGCCACCGTAAGCGCGTCTATCGTTATCGAGAAAATAGCATAGCATAGATTCAAGAGTCTATCTGCTATCAAATCTTACAATCACTATACTATAGAAAATGCTAGCCGGTATTGTTTTGCTTGGACAAAATACTAATTTTTTCGCGGAACTAGACTATATTCGGAATAAAGAATACGAGAAACCCCGTCAATAATAATGAGACGGGGTTTTCTTTTATTTCAGGGAAGAGAATATTTGGTGAAATGCCTGCGTTAAATCGGTCATCTGACAGCGGTACTCCTCCATCCTCTTTTGAAGCTGAATCAGACCCTGTTTATTATTCCATAAAGTGATCATTTGATGTTCAATACCCTCGCGTTCCCAGTCGGCCAAAGGTATAACCAGCTGCTGCCCGAGCAGATGCTGCAAATTGATTTCTTCCTGCCCCGGCAGGGTATGATAAACAAATATCGGTATTTGTTTGACCAGGCATTCGCTGACCGTTACCCCTCCCGGCTTCGTACAGACCGCATCGATTTGGTCATATAGAGAATTCATTTCTTCGCGGGATTCGATATAGGGCATCGCCACGATTTGAGGCCGCTTGAGGCCCCGGATGGCTTGATACAGCTCCCGGTTTTTGCCGCAAAGAACGATATAGTTCACCTTGTCCGATGTTCCGGCCGAAGCGAGAACGGAACGGATGACATCGGCCCCCGCTCCGAGATTGCCTCCGGTAACCAGTATCGTTAATCCAGAACCGGAATGATGCTTGCTGCGGGGAGTCATAAGCCGGGGGTGAACGGGAATGCCGGTAACGATAATTCGTTCGCTTGGCACTCCTCTGGCTTCCAGCCATTGCTTCGCCGGGAAGTCCGGAGCGAAATGATAGTCGATTTCCTCCCTCCCCCAAATATTATTGATAAAGTAATCCGTGTATACATTGGCTATCGGTATCGACAGCCTATTTCTTTGCTTCAGCTGTCCTAAAAGATAGGAAGGCAGCGAATGAGTGCAAACAATGAAATCGGGCCGACTGTCCTGTATTAATCTCTGCATAAAATGTAAAAATAATTGTTCGTACAAAAAATATCTTCTAAGCATCCTGTTGCCTTTCATACAGGTTTTGCGGTAAATCCAACTGTAAATATAGGGAGCGGAATGAATCCATTTCAGGTATATGGCGGAGACCAACTGCTCCACTTTGCCGTAGCTGTAACTTAGAATATCGACCTTCTCGCAGACGATCGACGGGTCGATTTGCCGAATATGCTCGATCATGGCATCGGCGGCTTGATGATGACCGGACGACAGGCTTAAAAAGGGAAGGAATAAAATTTTCTTAACCATCTGACAGCCCCCGTTGTCGAACTAACCCTGATTTTCATTAATATATACGGGATAACTGGCAATAATACAGGAAGTAAATTGAAGATTATGCGGAGTAAAAAAATGGAAATTACCGTGCTGACTTTTAATATTCATCATGGCATTGGAACGGATCGAAAACTGGATCTGGAAAGGATCGCCCGCATCATTGAACACTGCCAAGCGGATGTGGTTGCGCTGAATGAAGTGGACAAGCATTTTTCCCGGAGAAGCGGCTATGTCGATCAGTTGGGATGGCTGGCAGAACGGTTGGGAATGAACTCGGTTTTTGGCTATGCAATGAGCAGCAAGCCGGCTAGAAAAACAAGTCTCCTTCACTCCCGTCAATATGGCAATGCGCTTCTGTCCCGTTTTCCGATTATTGGGCATAAAAACTACATTTTTGCAAGCTCTGCCCTGAAATTGGAGGACCGGGCTCTGTTGGAAGCGAGCATTCTAATAAATGGGAAGCCGATCGCTTTGTATGTCACTCACCTAAGCCTTATTCCTTTTGTCCAATGGAAACAAGCCCATATGATTCTTCAGCGGATGAAACAAGCGAACCTCCCCGCGATTTTATTGGGGGATTTCAATGCCAAGCCGCACTCCAGACTATGGAGGAAAATGACGAAGAGGCTGACCGATGCTTGTTATCAAGCTTCCGCCGTCCCATGTCCCACCTATCCGTCCGTTAGGCCGAAGGTTCAATTGGATTACATCTTCGTCAGCCATCATTTACATATTGTGTCAGCCGAAGTTATCCGCATGATGCCTGTCGCTTCGGACCACCTGCCGGTCAAGGCCGTTTTGAAAGTGCAGAACAGCATCGAAGAGGCAAATCATTCGGAGGGGGATAGAAGCTGAAGGCAGGGGGATTATCCGATTTCCGGGGATAGCAAACATAATATTTTTCTGTATTACACGGAGAAAAGCAGATTAATAGGAAGGGTGGGGGTGCCGTTTGAAAAAAGTGATCGTCCTGTTAGTGGATTCTCTGATGCCGGATACATTGGAGGATTGTATCCGGCATAGAACCGCGCCGGCACTTCAGTTTCTAATATCTAGGGGAAGGTACTGGCCGAATTGCGTAACGGTCTTCCCGACCATGACCGCATCGGTCGACAGTTCCCTGCTTACCGGAGTCTACCCCGATGTTCACCGGGTACCCGGACTGATCTGGTACAGCCCGGAGGAAGAAGCGATCGTCAATTACATCAACGGTTGGAAGTGTGTCCGCAAGCTGGGAATTACCCGCTGTGCACAGAATGTTCTGTACAGCTTGAACGAGAAGCATCTGAGCAAGCAAACCACCACTTTGTTCGAAGAACTGGATAAATTGGGCGTATCTTCCGCCTCCATTAACGCCATGGTTCACCGGGGAAGCCGGAAGCACAAGATCCGGCTTCCGTTTCTGGTTCATCTCGCTACCGGATTCCGCTTCCGCCAGGACATATCCGGACCCGATATCCTCACTCTCGGCGCCATGGCCGATACGAAGATCGAACGGCATATTCCGGCCCGTTTGAGAAGAGGCGGACAATTATACGGAATCAACGATTCGTATGCGGTAAGCGTTCTTAAGCATTTGATCCAATCGGGGGAGCAGCCGGATTTTACGCTTGCCTATCTCCCGGATAACGATCATAGGGTCCATAAATCCAATCCTGCCCATGCCGAAAGCTCGTTGATTCAGGTGGATAAGCATATCCAAAGTCTTCTGGATACTTTCGGCCCCTGGGATCGGGCATTGGAGCAGAATATTATTATTATCATCAGTGATCACGGACAGACGCGCATCGGCCGCGGCAAGCAGTTCAACATCGATCTGGATCGGCTGCTTCATTCCTTTCGTGTTCTTCAACTGGGGGAACATGTGGCCGGCCATGAGTTAATTGTCTGCAATAATGAACGAATGGCCTATATTTATCCTTTAAAACCAGCCATCGAACCCGAAGTGATAGAGAAGCTGGTCGGGGAGGCCCGTATCGATCTTATTGCCTGGAAAGAAGCCGATGGAGTCCGGGTCAAGGAAGGAGGGTCCGGAAGAGAGGTTTATTTCGCCAGAAGCGGGCCTTACATGGACATGTATCAATCGGCCTGGGACATTATTGGCGAATGGGAGGTGCTGGATTTACGTACGGAGGGCAGCCGGATCCATTATGGGGATTATCCGGATGTGCTCTCCAGACTATACGGAGCCTTATATTCCCAAGACATCCCGATGATCGTCATTACGGCACGGCCGCGGTATGAATTTAAGAGCCGCCATCATCCTACTCATTTAAACGGAGGAAGCCACGGCTCTCTGCATAAATATGATTCATTCATCCCCCTGATCGTGGCGGGTACGCAGCATCCGGTCAAGGAGCCTCCACGGCTGGTGGATCTGAAGCATTTTGTAATGGAGCTGTTCGTGCACAAAGTTGCGGCACCATGAATTACCGCTGTCCATCTCCTTCTTCCCATTCTATACTTGATATATAGAAAGGGGTTAGTATAATGGGACAATTCTTAATTATAGGAGGGGTTGTGCTCGCCCTGGGTTGGCTTCTGTACAAAGCTAATGTAAACACGCGGCAGGTAGCCGTCAACCGGGTTGACCTGAACAAGACATTGAACAATAATCGGAGCGGGAACGGTCTGGATATCCATGTGCTGCATATATCCGACATGCATCTGGAGAATATCTCCATTTCCCCGGAACAATTATACGATAAGCTGAAAGATGAACCTATCGATCTTATTGCCCTCACCGGGGATTTTCTCGATCGGAAACGAACGATTCCCAGATTGATTCCCTACCTCAAGATTTTAAATAAATTAAAGGCCCCTTATGGAATGTACGCTGTATTCGGCAATCACGATTACGTTCTTAAAGGGGAGCATTTCGACGCGTTGCAAAGAACATTGGAGCAATACGGCTGCAGAACGCTGCAAAACGAGAGCGAAACCCTGGATATCAACGGCGAATTGGTGAATATTATCGGAATTGATGACTTCAGCACGAAGCGGAGTCAAATAGCCGAATCCTACAGAGGAATAAGCAGCGGCTATCGGCTCGTTCTCACCCACGATCCGAATATCGTTCTGCATATGAAAAATTTCCATTTCGATTATTTGCTTTCCGGACATTTTCACGGGGGGCAAATTCATTGGCCCAAGCCTTATCATCTGGTCAAAATGGGTGAGCTGGTCCGGATGAACATGATTAAAGGTCTGCATGTTTACGATGGCAAGCCCTTTTATATTAGTGAAGGATTAGGTCAGACCGGAGTTAATATCCGGGTGGGGAGCCGGCCGGAAATTACGCTTCACTGGCTGTCTCTGCCCGAATCAGACCTTTCCCTTACGCAGGAGAAAGCCCGGGCTATTTAGAGGTTCGCTTGCAAGGATCAACGGCTATCGCCGTCCTTTGGACAGGCGCGTTTACCAATGAAATATAAGAACAGGTTTTTGGAAAAAAAATCACCTGAAGCTTGGCCGGCTTCAGGTGACAGGCTTTCCATATCGGGACATCAGAGTATCTTTAGACAGAAATAAATAGGCGGGCACTTGTTTTTTCAAATTTCTCAAGGGCCGATGGGATGATAGAAAATATATGGGCAGCATCGATAAATATTTTAAACATTTATAAAATGAGTTTGGAATTTGCACCGTTTCAAAGCCCAAGCCGCCGCACCCTCTGTTCAATCCCGTTATCCCGATCAGGCCTTTGATTTCGTCAAATTTGGGATGATTACTGACATAGGCGGCGAGATCGGGCAGCGATTGCTCGACCATTCGATACAAATATCTCGCCCGGGCTACATCGTTGCGCATGGTAATCATGCTTTTGATAAGATGGACATTATACAGATGAATCTTCAGCAACGTATCTCCCTTATGGATGGCCACTCCATCCGATAAGGTAACACTTCCCCCTCTGTACGATGTCAGCCTCACCCGGAAGATGCGGCTTCGCCCTTCCTCCCCTACATACCGCAGCCTCGTACAGGCAAAATAGAAGGGGTCCATGATATTCCAAACAGATACCGCAAACCATCTAATCCACATGAACATATTCCCCTTTTAGAAATGATCATGCTGTTATTTTTTCTTGGAGAATGAAGATTCATGGGTGGAAATTTCAGTGCAAATTTCGTCCCGACTTCCTTTATAAATTCAACACGATAATCCGCTCTTCCGTCATTTCCTGTATGGCATATTTGGGCCCTTCCTTGCCCCATCCGCTTTCCTTGACACCTCCATAAGGCATGAGGTCTGCCCGGAACTGGGAAGCATCGTTGATCATGACGCCGCCGACATGAATTTCGCGCGCCGCCTTGAACGCCGTATGGATGTTCGTGGTGAAAATACCGGCCTGCAGTCCGTAACGCGAAGTATTTATTCTGCAAATGCAATCGTCCAGGTCATCATATACGGCAATGCCTACGACAGGAGCGAACAATTCCTCGCAGGAAACCTTCATGTCATCATGCACACCGGTTAATACCGTTGGCTGGAACAGCGCGCCCTCACGGGTTCCGCCGCAGGCCAGGAAAGCGCCTTGCATGACGGCCTCCTGAACCCATGCTTCCGCCCGGGCCGCTTCCTTCTCGCTGATCATCGGACCGATGTCCGTCTCACTGTCATAAGGATCGCCCACCCTCAGGCGCTTGGTCTCTTCTACAAAACGGCGGACAAACTCGTCGTGAATGTCACTATGAACATAGATCCGCTGCACCGAAATGCAGACTTGGCCGGCATTGCCGAAGCTCTTGCCGACGCACATCGACACCGCAAGGTCCAGATCGGCATCCCGGTGAACAATGACCGCGGAATTGCTCCCGAGCTCCAACAGCACCTTGCGCAGGCCTGTCTCCGCCTTGAGCTTCCTGCCAACGGCCGGGCTGCCCGTGAAGGTGTACAGACTGATTCTTTCGTCCTTGGCCAGCCAATCTCCAACCGTCGACCCGGAACCGACGACTACGTTCAGGTAGCCTTGGGGCAATCCGGCTTCGATCATCAGCTCGGCCAATTTGATCGCCACAATCGGCGTTACGCTGGCCGGCTTAAGCACCACCGTGTTGCCTGCGGCAAGAGCCGGTCCGATCTTGTGCGCAACCAGGTTTAACGGTACGTTAAAAGGTGCGATGGCACAAACGACGCCGACCGGAACGCGCACGGTGAAGGCCAGCCGGTTTTCCGCTCCGGGGGATGCTTCTACAGGAATCCCCTCTCCCTGTATCCGCTTGGCCTCCTCCGCCGAAACCTCCAAGGTCTGGGAAGTCCGTTCCACTTCTACCAGAGCTTCCTTCAGCGTTTTGCCCACTTCACCCGCCAGAATTCCAGCGATTTCCTCCTTGTGCTCTAGCAGCAGTTCGCTAGTTCTCTTCAATATTTGATAACGGCGATAAGGAGATAACGGGTTCGTACGGAATGCCTCCAATGCCGCGGAAACGGCTTGATCGACGTGTTCCTTGCCGGCAACGGAGACCGTTCCCATCACCTCTCCCGTATATTTGTTGCGAACCTCCAGTTTTTCCCCGGTTTCCGTCCACTGCCCGTTAATCCAAAGCGGATAATGCTTCGGCATAGTTCCCCCACTCCTTCGGTTCTTTGTTGTATGAATTTCGTTGGATGTGCAGATGGCTGTCTGATGGCTGTCTCGGTCAGGCTTTGCCTGCACTGCCGAACAAACGGATTTTATATTTGACGACCTCTTTCATCCGCTCCGTTCCAGCACGGCCTAGCGGATAGACATCATGCTGCGGCCCATAGGTCTCCAGAGCTTTCCGCACCCCGTCGGTATAAGCCGCGCGCAGCTCGGTATCCACGTTAATTTTGCATATGCCGTTGGCAATGGCAAGCTTGATCTGATCATCCGGAATCCCTGATCCTCCATGCAGAACAATAGGGATGCCCAACTGATCGGCAATCGTCTTCAAGCGCGGTATATCCAGCTTCGGCTCGGTCTTGTATAGTCCATGGGCCGAGCCGATGGCCGCCGCCAGCGAGTCAATTCCCGTCGCCTGATAGAACTCCAGAGCTTCGGCGGGATCGGTAAGGAACGCGTCCTTCTCGTCCACGGACAGATCGTCCTCGACCCCGGCAATTTTGCCCAGCTCCGCCTCCACCGAAACGTTCACGGCGTGGGCGGCGGCCACCACCTGCCTCGTAATGGCGGCATTTTCTGCCAGAGGCAGATGCGATCCGTCGAACATGACGGAGGTACAGCCGGCCTGTATCGCCTGAATGGCCTGCTCATAGCTTTTGCCATGATCCAGGTGGATGATGACCGGCACATCGGTTCGCTGCCCGTAGTAGCGAATCGCTTCCACCAGGGGAGCAAACCCGCAGTATTTGATCGCTCTCTGTCCAATTTGGATTAGCACCGGGGCCTTCTCTTCCTCGGCAGCCTCGAGGATCCCCTGAATCATATCCGCATTATGGGCACTGAACGCACCTATGGCATAATTGCGGATTCGGGCATCCTCCAACCACTCTTTGCCTGATACGCATCTCATATGTGACAACCCCGTTTCATTGTTAAAAATTAGCGACTCCTTCCATCCGCCTTCCCCCGGATTAGCGGTGCAGGTGAACCCGATAGGTATAGCGGTCGGATCGGTAATCGGTGAAGGTATATTCAATCGGCATTCCGTTCAAGGCATACGTGATCCGCTCCATACGAAGGAGTGGATCACGCTCCTTGATGTTAAGCAGCTGGGCATCCTTCTTGCTGGCTGCCGTCGAACTGATTCCTTCATCGGCATCGCGCAGTTGGATTCCATGCTGCTCCAGCACCGAGTAAAATGCGATATTCTCCAGGTCCTCCTGCAGAAACCAGCGACCGATTTCAAGCGGCCAGTAGGTTCTTTCAATCGCAATCGGCTCTTCATTGGCCAGGCGGATGCGCTGGATGTGCAGCACCTTCTCCTCCTTGCCGCTAAGCAGGCGCTCCCTCACGACCGGAGGCGGATCGATCTCGCCGACCTCCAGCACCTTGGCGCCCGGCACGAAGCCTTTGGCAATCATCTCTTCTGTGAAGCCCGTCAGTCTTCCGAGCCGCTCGACGAGCTTCGGATTGCAAACGAGCGTGCCTTTTCCCTGCTTCTTCTCCAGCTTTCCTTCATTGACCAGCGCCGTCACCGCTTCGCGCACAGTGGTACGGCTTACTTTATATTGAGCGATCAGTTCATTTTCCGTCGGAATGAGCTGACCCGGCTTCCATTCTCCATTTGCAATTTTGGCATCAAAGATTTCCTTCAGCTGATGATACAGCGGTACCGGCAGCTTCGGATTCAACATCGGTTCCATCATGCAACCCCTCTCCAGAGCTTGAATATACGAATTCAGACCGAGCTGATATTTAACCGCCTGTAAGCTTCCTTCCGGCCTACAAAAGGCTTCAGCCACGCTTTGTACCGTTCGCTGATCCATCCGCCCGGGGACAAATCCGCCGGATCGAAGGCCCGCTCTATTCCGGCAACATCCCGAAAAGGCGCCGAGCCGACATTCCAGTCATAAGGCTCATCCGCCTGCCGGACAATCGTGACCATTTGTCCGCTGACACCCTCCAGCAAATAACGAGCGGCTTGCCTTCCGACAGCCTCGGCCTCGAGCTGATCCTGGGCGGAAACGGCGAAGGAGGCGCATCGCTGCAGAATCCCCAGATTTTCGTAGCGGCAGGCCAATCCCAGCTCTTGACTAATCGTTTCTGCAATGACGGACCCGATTCCTCCCAGTGCTTGCAATCCTTGCCCATTTTTTTTCCCGTTGGCAATTCCTTGAGCGCGAATCGGCTGCCCGGAGCCATCCTTGAGTCCTTCGCTGGCCACTACCAGACAGTAGCCCAGCTGCGAGTACACCTCCTTGACTTCTTCCAGCATCCGCACGAACTGGAAGGGCTGCTCGGGAATGTAGATCAAATGAGGGGCATCTTCCTCGCTCTCTTTAAAATATCCGGAAGCGGCACTTAACCAGCCGACATTGCGGCCCATCGTCTCGATAACGCGGACCTGCTCGAAGTTCCGCATGGATTGCAGATCGGCCGATATATCTCTGATGGCATGAGCAACGAATTTCGCAGCACTGGGAAATCCGGGTGTATGATCCGTTACTTGAATATCATTGTCCACCGTCTTCGGAATGCCGATGACCCGCAGTTCATATCCGCTGTCTCTCGCCGCCTGCTCAATGCTTTGACACGCCCACATCGTTCCGTTGCCTCCCGCAAGGGCCAATGCGCGAATGTCGTAACGCCTGAGCGTATCCAGGCAATCTTCAAGGTCGTCCTGCACAAGCGCCTTGCGTCCCGCGCCTAGGGCGGCCCCGGGTTGGCTCTTAAGCCACTCGAACGAGTGCCTCGTATTCAACCTGAACAGGCGCCCTTCGCACAAGCCTGACATGCCGTCAGCGACACCGAACAGCTCCAGCTTCTTCTCTTCTCCTTTATATATCTCGCGCAGCTCATTCATGAAGCCGAACAGGCTGCAGTTGATTACAGCCGTCGGACCACCCACCTGGGCAATGGCCACACGAAGGCTTCGGTTAGTTATAGCAGCAGGTTTCCCTATCCGTTCTATCATCTATGTCAACGCCTCTCCGAGCACGATCGGACGAATGTCCAGCCAATCGCACAGTATGTTCATTTCCTCGCTGATATCGGCGTACACTATCGAATAGTGCGGTTCGAAGCCCTGTTTCATCAACTGCTTCATGAGCGGCAATATCGGTTGGCGGAAGCCGACCTCTACGCTCGTCCCCCAGAATTTCTGCGGCTCATCAAGCGCTTCGCCCTTCATCATAAGCATCCTGTATTCTCCGGGACGGGAAGGATCCGGCCCCAGACGGTGAACGGATACCGCCCCTGCTTTCAGACCAAATTCAAGTGTGAAGCCGAGCTTGCGGTTCGGATGCAGCCCGGCTACCGCTCCCGTATCGGGACGAGCCAGGGAGAAAGCTCCGGCTCCGCAATGCCAGAACACGCCGGAATCCTTCGTTTCATCGATATGGACCAGATCTCCCAGATACGGTGCGCTTCCGGCCAGCCGGCTTTGAATATGCATCGTGAGCGCCCCATGAATATCGGCCTCGCAAGAGGCCATGATCCCCTGGTCGATCAGACTGGATACCGTCGAGCAGGCGGCTGCCCCGTAATCCGTATAAAACTCCGGCCAGCAGCGGACAGCCACCATGGAAATGCCCAGCTCTTGAATTTGCCGCTGCAGCGCGGTCTGGAAGCGGGCGAATTTCAGGACGCTCTCCTGCGGAATCAGCCCCAGCCCGCGCACTTGGCCGGACACGGCCTCTACAGCAGCTTGAGCCTCGGTTTCGCTTAATTCATTGGCGCGATGGAACGCCTCCTGCAGATCCAGCTCGATCATCTGCGGCCCCAGCTTCGCCAGCATACCCGCATCGGCCCCGGAGAAGAAGAAGCCGTCCGGCTGTTGGCCGATCACTCCGATTTTCAACCGGGACAGCTCCCGGATAAGCGACGCCACTTTCAACTGGTCACGCAACTCGCGAGCCAGCGCGTCTTCGGTGGGATTGCCGAAGAGCAGCGAAAATTTTCTTCCCTTCGTAACCAGCGTATTCGCCAGATTATTGATGCCTGTCATCGAGTTCAGCGAAAGGCGCGTCCCGTTCACCCTTGGCTCACGAACACCCCACAATAAAATCGGTGCATCCGTAGCTTCCATAATCTCGATAATGAATCTGGCATCAATAAAGGTAGTAGCCTGCACAACAATCGCGTCCAGCTCTGTCCCGTCCGCCGTCCGGCGCACGAATGCGCCGGCTTCCTCGGGGGACATGAGCAGGCCTTGCGGAAACCGGCAGCCATCCGCCAGTTTGCCCAGCAGCTCGCAGGATTGAGAGAAATAAGCTTTTGCCGTTTCAATATCGAACGTCGGCCTGGCCAGAGGGACAAAAGCCAAATTCATAGTTAGCATTTTTTATCGCTCCTTCTTAATGTGACCTTGTCGGCGGCACATGTATTATCCTTTGATCGCTCCGGCGGTCATTCCGGCTACGAAATACCGCTGCAGAAGGACATAAGCAATTACCATCGGCCCGGATGCGATTACGACTCCGGCGAAGATGGCGGGGAAGTTGGTCACGTATTCCCCCTGGAATTGCAATAGCGCCAGCGGAATGGTCTTCTTCGTCTTCTCTGTAATGAACAACAGCGGATAGAGCAGATCATTCCACACCATAACGAACAGGAAAATGGCGGTGGCCGCTACCGAAGGCATAGAAATCGGCAGCACCACTCTCCGGTAAATCCCCCACTCACTGGCTCCGTCCAAGCTGCTAGCTTCCAGCAGCTCCTTGGACATCGAGCTCATGAAGCCCGAGATGATGAAAACGGCGATGGGCAGATAAACCGCGATCGAAACAATAATAAGCCCGGTCAGACTGTTCGTCATCTTCAGCTTATAGACCAGCGCATAGAGCGGGATCATGTTGACCTGCGCCGGAACCATCATGCCGGCTGCGAACAGGCCATAGAACAATAAGCCCTTCTTGCCGCCGATCCGCATAATGGCATAAGCAATCATCGTCGCGAAGAAAAGAATGAAGAACACGGTGGACACCGTAACGACCACACTGTTCATAAAATACAGGCCCATCGATTGCTGCTGAAACATCTCCAGGAAATTATCCCAAGTAAACTGTTTCGGCCATCCGACCGGATTGAGATAGAATTCCGTGGATGGTTTGAACGAGGTAATGAATACAAGCGACACCGGTACGATAATCATAATGGCAAACAGCAGCAGGATCAGTCGTTTTCCCCATTTAAGCACCATCGGAAACCCCTCCTAGTAAGAAACCTTGCTGCCCCTCAAAATACGGAACTGCAGCAGCGTAATGAGGGCAATAATGAACATGAAAATGACGGAGCCGGCGGAAGCATAGCCGAATTTATAATTTTGGAACGCCGTATGATATAGAAACGTCGACAATATCTCCGTCGAATATGCGGGACCACCGCCGGTCATGGCAAAGATCAGGTCGAATGCCTTGAAGGACTGGATGGTCGTATAAGCAACGACAATGGTCGCCGACGGAGCAATGAGCGGCCAGGTAATCTTCCGGAAGGTTTGCCAGCGGCCGGCCCCTTCGATTCGGGCTACCTCATACAGATCCTCCGGGATTGCCTGCAGTCCGGCAATGAAGACAACCATCATCTGTCCGGTATGCGCCCATACCTGGACGAACGCAATCGAGTATATGGCGATGTCCATATTTCCGATCCAGTTCATGGCCAACGAATCCAAACCGACAGCGCTTAAAGCGCGGTTGATAAGTCCCATGGTCGGATCGTACATAAACGACCAGATAAAAGCGACGGAAATGGACGCAATAATCGCAGGGAAGAAATAAAGAGCCCGTAAAAACACGCTTCCTTTGGAATTTTTGACTAACAGAACCGCCAACAGGAGCGAAAGCATCGTCTGGCAAATAACCACGGTAAACATAAACTTCAGGTTATTGCCGAGAGACCTGGTAAATACCAGATCGTTCGTGATCATGTTAATATAGTTGTCCACACCGACAAAGCCGTACTCCGGGGACAGTCCGTCCCAATCGGTAAAGGAATAGTACAAGCCGCTAAGCGTCGGATAAATAAAGAAAATCAAATACAGCAGCATGCCAGGTACAAGAAACAAATAAATCGCTTTGCTAGTTTTCATCGGTGACCTCCTGCGGGTTTGACAGCGCCCCCCTTCTTTATCGCTTTAGCTTGCGATGCGAAGCGATAATCCTCCGCGGCGGAAAGATAGAGGCCCGGCTTCTGCCTGGGCCCGTTCCTCCCAACCCAAAGTCAGGGTTGCCAATTACTTATTGCCCAGCTTTAACTGCTGGTCGACGACAGCCTGGGCCTCCTCTGCGGCTTTCTCCGGGGCAAAGCCCGCCAGAACCGCCTGTATCGAATTGGTCACGGCTTTCTGAATTTCACCGTTCATGATAAAATATCTCGGCTGAAAGCGTGTTTTCTTATTCATCCATACAGCGGTGTCCTGCAGTTCCTCCGAAGTGTACTCGACTCCTTCCACGGTAACGTGCTGCCCGGTTTCATTCGCATATTCCCCGGCGATATCCTTGCGGCTCAGAAACTCAATGAACTTCTTGGCTTCCTCCGGATGCTTCGACTTGCTGTTCAGAGCAAGCATGAAGGTTGTCGTATGGATGCCTTCGTACTGCGCCTGATCTGCAGGCACGGTAATCGGCGCCAGCAATTGCTGCTTCAGGTTCGGATTCTGCTCCTTGTTCGTTGCAAGCATATACGAGCCGGTAGCCAGCATTGCGGCTTTCTCCTGGGCAAACAGCGCGGCCGCGGCATCCTTCTTCGTGCCCAGCGAATCCTTCTGCAGGTAGCCTTTATCGTTCAGTTCCTTGAACTGGGTCAGGGTCTTGACCCACCATTCCTCTGTCAGCTTGGCTTCCCCGGCCTCCAGCTTCTCGAAAATATCTTCATCCGGTGCGTTATTCATCATCATCGGGTTCATGAACTGCCCGGGACCAATATCGGAGCCCGGAAACGCTATCGGAGTAATTCCGTTCTGCTTCAGCGTTTCACAAACCTGGAGGAATTCCTCCCAATCCTTCGGTTCTTTCAGGCCGTACTTCTCGAACAAGCCTACGTTGTAAATCGGCATATTATAGACCAGCTGAAGCGGTATGGCAAGCTGCTTGCCGTCCTTCACACCGACTTGGATCAGGTTCTGGCTGAAGTTGCCGACGAAGGGCTCGTTGGTCAGATCCGTGAACAAGCCCGCCTTGGCAATCGCTTCGAACTGGGCGCCGGGCATTGCGGCGAACACATCACCGGTCGTTCCGTCCAACAGCTTGGCTTGGGCCGTCGATTGATATTGCTCGGACGGATAAATATCCATCTTGACCTTGATTCCCGGATTTTCCTGCTCAAACTTCTCAATCAGCGTGTTGAAAACTTTCGCATCCTCTCCGCGCCAATGGATGAAGCTGATCGATACATCCTTGCCCTTGGCGTCCCCCTTCTCGCTGTTAGAACCGCCCTCCGCACCGTTCCCGCTGCCGCACGCGGTTCCAAGCATCATCACTCCCGCCAGCGTCAGGGCAAATGCCGTCTTCCTGTTCTTTGTCATCTGGGAAAACCCTCCTTTTTCTTCAAAACCGTCCTCTTTCTTTTCAGCGGTATCTTTCTATGCAGACCGTATCTTTCTCCGCCGCCTCATCATGCAACTTGCATAACGCAACCCCGTCTTGCTTGCTCGAAATGTGACTTTTCTAAATTCATAATAACATCATGATGTTTACGCTTTCAGTATAGTGAGATCCTTCCGAGTTTGTCAATACTTTTTTTGAGTCTTTTTTCTTATTTGCTTGCGGCCCCCCATTTTAATCCGGCCAATGAAGGGATTGCCTAAGTTCTCGGACCTCAATGTAGTCAGAATTAATGTAATATCGCAGGAAGTGTCGTTCTCCTGAGAATGGGACCAACAAAACTTCCATTGAATCCAATTTGCACCCATCGGAAAGAAAGGTCTGCCCGCCTAACAGGGGGGCTCACCTTCCCCGCCACCTGGCTTGGGCCTCTTCAAGCTGTCGTGGACGAAGACGGTGCGGAGGATAGCTCCGATCGCTTGCTGCGTGAGAACAGGAGATGCACGATCAGCGCCGCCGGATGCTGCAGCAGCATAGCGATCATGACCGGAATAGCCGCATGCGGGGTAAAGTACAGCTGGGCAATGACGATCCCGGCGGTATAATTGCGGACCCCTCCCGTATAGGTCAGCGCAATTTCCGCTCCTCTGCCAAGCTTCATCGCCCGCATGGCCGCCCAGCACAGCAAATACCCCATGACCATCAGACCGCCGACGGTCACGATCAGTCTGAGCACTTCGCCCGCCACATCGCTCAAGGCGGACGCCATAGCTGCTGCGTTGAGCAGGACGATCACATAGAGCGTCAGCTTCGAGGACAATGCCAGGCACTGGCGTACAGTCTGCCTGTTCCCCCGGCGCAGCCAGACTCCTGCAGTCATCCCCGCCAGGCACGGCAGACCAACCAGCTTGACGACCCCCCAAATCAGTCCTGCGGCATCGACCGAAACGAAGGTGCCCAGCATCAGCCACAGCGTAAGAGGGAGCAGCAGAGGACTCAGCAGCGTATCCAAAGCGACCATGCCGATTGCAATTCCGGTGCTTCCCCTGCTCATGGTTACCCACACTATAGACGTCACGCCAATCGGCAAGACCATCGCCAATAAAGCTCCCAGCATGAGATCCTGCTGATGGCCATAAAGCACACTCAGCGCACTGTAGCTTAGCCACGGAGTGATCCCATGTACCAAAAGCAACAGTACGAGAAGAGCCCAAGGCTTGCTGCGCAGCTCCGTGAATTGCTCTTTGGACACGTTGATTGACGAAACGAAGGTCAAATACATGAACAAGTACGGAACCGCCTCAACATAAGGCTCCAGGTAGCCGGCCGCCTGAAAGCCGGCAAACAGAACCAGCGGCAGGATCACAATGATCCAGC
The DNA here is from genome assembly GCF_042677205.1 of Paenibacillus residui. Lineage (NCBI taxonomy): Bacteria > Bacillati > Bacillota > Bacilli > Caryophanales > Paenibacillaceae > Paenibacillus > Paenibacillus residui. Next base: position 43,156 of record NZ_JBHTIU010000081.1, on the reverse strand, counting down.
GTTCCAGCAGCCGGTTCGAGGCCGCCCAAACCGTTGTCTTCATCGCACCAAAATGCCCGGACGGCTCCAGCTTTGGCCGCCGACAGCGATATATATCGTCGGAAAATGCGCCGATCCCGTCAAAATTTCATTCCCGTCATCGCCCACGAGAATGGTGTCCTCCGATTTGACACCGGCGATCGAAGGATTCCAGGCATAGATGGTCGAAGCCTCCACCCTGTAGGTATCCCCTGGGGTCGCAATCCGCTCCCGGCTGACATAGCCGGTCAAGCCCCCCTGATGGTGATGGCGGATCTCCTGTGCATAGCCCGCTTCACGATAAAAACACTCCAAATCCGCATACATCTCCCCTAAGCTGCGGCCGGGCCGGGTGGCATGGATGATGCGGGCGTCGATTTCTGCGACCGCTTGATGCTTCCGCATAATCTCGGGAGTAGGCCCCCCGAAATGGACCAAACGGGTAGCCGAGGCGATCCGTCCGTTCTGCCGGGCGCAGACGACCAGCATTGCATAGGCATCCAACGTCTTCGCGGTCGGCAGCGGGTGCCTTCTTGTGAATATGCGTTCGTCTGCCGCAATCAAGTTGACGATCGGCTCCAGACCGCGCTCCCAGCATTCCTGAGCGAGCAGACCGGCGATCGCAAATTCCGACTGTCCCCGCCGCAGCTTATGTGCCGCTTCCCCAATCGCTTCTCCCGTCAAGCGACCCAGTGTCCGCCAAGCCTCGAGCTCCTCCGGGCGAACCTCGGTCCGAAGCCGAAGAAAAACGGCTTCCAGCTCGGCGTCCGTCCGAACGGACTCCATTCCTTCCGTCAGGCGGACCATAAGGCGCCCGCGCTCCTGCGGCGAATTCCACGGCCAAATCTGCAGCTCCACCAGCCGTTCAAAGCCAGGGGCCGCTACTTCTTCCTCCAATAGCCTTCTGGCTTCAATATTATTGGCAAGAAAATAACAGCGTTCGCTCGTAACAACAAAAGCGCAACAGGCCGATATATCCGCCGTATTGACATGGCTGCGGCCGCCCGTCAGCCAGGAAACATTCTTCTGCAAGGCGACCGTAACCGCGTCGATGCCCTCTTCCAGCATAACTTTACGGAGCATCTCCAATCGCTGCACAAATCCTTCATTGGACATCTCTTTCATTTTCTTTCATCCCCTATCTCTTCCGCATCCGCTGCGCCATGCTTATTGTCCATGCTTAGTCCAGAGAGCGCAGAGATTCGAAAAGCGAAGCATAATGAGAGGCCGCACGGTAAAATACCGGAGGTTGTCCCAATGGCGCATCCACCTGAATGTCGCCGCCCCGATAAGTTCTGCCGGTCCACAGGTGAATCCACTCATCCTCCGGCAGATAGACGCCGACGGTCCTCTGTCCTTCCTCGATCACCGGAGCGGCCAGCAAATCCCGCCCCAGCAAGTATTGATACTGGATCGAATAAGCACGCTCGTCCCGCTCATAATGGAGAAACAGCGGGCGCATGACAGGAACACCAGTATCTGCATTTTCCTTAACGGCCGCCTTCAGATATGGCTTGAGAGCGGTATATACGCGGCTCATCCTGGCAAAATGCAGCAGCGTCTCGTCATCCGAATCAAACTGCCAGTTATCATCCGGGCGGTTCCCCTCATGAGTCCGCATGATCGGGGTGAACGCACTGTGCTCGGCCCAGCGCATGAACAGTTCCTTCGTTCTTTTCATGCCGAACAGAGTCGTATACCCGCCGATATCGCTGTGATGCAGCCCGAAGCCGGACATGGCCAGCGATAGCGCCGCCGGGATGACCGAAGCCAGCCCATCGTCGAGACTCCAGTCGACATTCTGGTCGCCGGCCCACATCATAGTGCAGTAACGTTGACTGCCTGTATAACCGGCCCGCATGAAGAAGGTGACGTCATCGAGCTTGTCCTCTTCCTCCACCGCCTCGCGGTTCAACCGGGCCCACATGGCAGGCCATGCGTTGTGCATCCATTCCGCGGATGCCCCGTTATGAAGCACGACATCGGTCGGCAAATATTCCCCGAAATCAGCCATCCAGCCGGACAATCCGAACCGGATCATATTTTCTTTGATTACATTTTTGTACCATTCGCAAGCTTCCGGATTCGTGAAATCGACGATTCCGGCATCGAATTCGCCGAAATCGACCAAATAATCCTCGCCCCGGTCATTCTTCGCCAAGAAGCCCGCGGCGCTGGCTTCCTTGAACAAATGTCCTTCCACCGCCACATAAGGGTTGATATAGCCAAGAAAGCGGATTCCCTTCTCCCTGAGCTTCTCGATCTCCTTATCCAGGCCGGGATACAGCTCGCGGTTCCAAATCCAGTTCCACATCAGCCTTTTGCCGAAGGAGGTATGCCTCACTCCTTGCCAATCCTGCGCCCAGACGCCGCTCACCTGCAGACCCATGGCCAATGCGCGGTTCAGCTTGTCGAGCACGACTTCGGTTCCGCCCTGTACGCCGATCCAGACTCCATCGTACACCCAATCCGGGAGTTCCGGCTGACGGCCGAGATAAGCGGTCAGCTTCCCGAGCAGTTCTACATAAGTATCGGCCGCCTCCAGCACAAGCTTCTCCGGAATATTCCAGAGCTGCAGCTCATGGTAACTCGGATGGCGAAAATCAAGATCCATGTAGGCGCTGTCATCCACATGACAATAATATTTCCGGCTGGAAATGAAGGTAGGCTGCGGGAAGAAGGTCCAGTAATAATCGCCGCCCGCCCGATCCTCCTTATCTGCCAGAAAGGTAATGTACGTATCTTTATTCCGGCCGACACCCTGCTCCGATGTCCATAGCGGAAAATTCCTGCCCCGCAAATCAAAGTGGGAAAATTGCTCTCCACAGCCATATACGTGCTCCTGCTCCTCTGCAGCAAGCCGCAGCCATAGACGGTTAATTCCTTCCTTGTTCCCTACGAAGCGAATAACCGCCCGATCGTGCTCTACCCCGAACACTACAGTAAGCGGTAACAATCCGGATTTAGAGAAGGTTACCCTGACATCTCCAGCATCGGACGATTCCACGGCATAGTCTACCAAAGCCAGCTTCTCTCCGAGTCTGTCGCTGACCTTGAAGTTGCCCCGGTACATATCATACTGTCCTTGTCCATGGCCCGCGTAAATCCATGGCTCCGTCCGGGAATGCCGGATAATCACCCGCCCGCCCAGCTCGACAGTCAGTACTCCTTCGTAATCGCGAACCTGTAAGCCCATGCTTGTGGTTCCCCCCTGTATCGCTTAATATTTTGATTCAAACCGCTTTCAAAATGATTTTGGATTCTGTTGAATAGGTAATAACATCATGATGTTTTAAATGTTAGTACAACCTTTTGCGGCTGTCAATAGCTCTCTTCGGGATGTATTCAAAATTCGCTTTTTGCACATGTTCCTTTTCTCAACAAAAAATACAGTCATGACGCCGGGGCAACACCATGAAATACAGGCCGCAAATTTTGCCGGAAAAAGCACTAAGCTATCAGAGTACCACAAAAAGTCATGAAACTCCCTGTTGACCGGAACGCTTTATCATTAAAATAGTATTTAGCGCGTTTCAATTAAGGGGGAGGTTTTATAATGAAAGAGATGAATGCGGATATAGTCATTATTGGGGGCAGCACCGGCGGCTGCGCAGCGGCATTGGCTGCTGCAAAGATGGGGAAGCGGGTCATTATGACCGAAGAAACCGTGTGGATTGGCGGCCAACTGACCAGTCAGGCTGTACCGCCCGATGAGCATCCGTGGATCGAAAGCTTCGGCTGTACCAGAAGCTATCGCCAATTTCGTGACGGAGTCCGTCAATACTACCGGGATCACTTCCCGCTTACGGCCGAGGCTCGGGCCACCCGCCATTGGAATCCGGGCAGTGCCAACGTCAGCCGAATCAGCCATGAGCCCCGGGCCGCTCTGGCCGTTATCGAGCAGATGCTGGCCCCTTATATTCACAGCGGCCGGTTGACTGTGCTGACCCGCACACAGCCGGAAAGCGCCCGAACTGACGGCGACGAAGTACGGTCCGTTACCGTCCGTCATCTCGATACGGGAGATCGTATGGAACTTACAGCCCCGTATTATCTCGATGCTACGGAATGCGGGGACGTTCTGCCTCTTGCCGGGGTTGAATATGTCACCGGGTCGGAATCGAAACAGGATACCGGCGAGCCCCACGCCTTGGACGGCCCGGCGGATCCGATGGATATGCAGGCATTTACATACTGCTTTGCCATGGACTACTTGGAAGGGGAAGACCATACGATCGACAAGCCCCGGGATTACGATTTCTGGAATTCCTACAAGGCCGACTTCTGGCCGGACAAACAGCTCAGCTTCGCAGGAGTTCGGCCCGCCACGCTGGAGCCCGTTACCTACGGATTATTTCCGGGCGGGGGCAAATTCCCGCTCTGGACCTATCGAAGGGTGATTGACAAAAATCATTTCGTTCCGGGAACCTTCCCCGGCGATATTTCGATAGTCAACTGGCCGGCCAACGATTACTGGCTCGGACCGATCATCGATGTCAGCCCCGAAGAGAGACAACAGCATCTGGAAGCCGCGAAGCAGCTCAGTCTGTCTCTTCTGTACTGGCTGCAGACCGAAGCCCCACGCCCGGACGGCAAGCAGGGCTATCCCGGGTTGAGGCTTCGCGGAGACGTAACTAACAGCGAGGACGGCCTCGCCTTATATCCTTACATTCGTGAATCGCGGCGAATCAAGGCGGAATTTACCGTGCTGGAACAGCATGTCAGCGCCGCCTGCAGAGAAGACGGCAGAGCTGCCGAATTCACCGATTCCGTCGGGGTCGGCTGCTATCGCATCGATCTTCATCCGAGCACGGCGCTGCGGCATTATATCGATATTTCCAGCCTGCCTTTCCAGATTCCACTGGGAAGCCTGCTGCCGATCCGGGTCAACAACCTCCTGCCCGCCTGTAAGAACCTTGGGGTCACCCATATTACGAACGGTTGTTACCGCCTGCATCCGGTCGAATGGAATATCGGGGAAGCTGCAGGCTACCTGGCCGCTTTCAGCCTGGAACGCAAAGTTCAGCCAAGACAGGTACGCAGCGACTCTACACTGCTCGAGGATTACCAGCGTCTGCTGACAGCCGAGGGAATTGAATTGGCATGGCCTGTCATACGCGCGGTATAATCCGCGGGAAACAAACAACGGAAAATCGTTCCAGAAATAGGCCTATAAAGCTGTAAAATATGGTACAATCTTGAATGTAATTGCGCAAATATCAAAGCGTTGTTAGCCATTCTAGGAGGCGTATTCATGGAAATTCGTTGTTTATTGACACAACAACAATTGGATGAAGCGGCGAAGCTCTCGGATTCCATCTTCCGGGACTCTGAGCAGGTATCTATGCAGGCCGCTTTTCCGGGGGTGTTCTCAGAGGCGCTCGGCCAATCCTATGGCGCTTTTGACAATGGCAAGCTCGTATCGTTCATGGGGCTTGTTCCGGCCGTCTTGAGAATAGGAGAAGCAAGACTCCCTATCTACTCTCTCGGTTCCGTCTGCACACACCCTGACTATCGGGGCCAAGGCACAGCCAGCGAGATTCTGACGAAGATTCTGGAGCATATCGATAGGGCGGGCGCTTCCCTCCTCCTTGTCTCAGGGGGAAGGTCGCTATATACGCGAGCGGGCTGCTGTACATACGGTCAAGTTCACCGTTTCCTGTGGGAAGAAGGCCAGCCTCTCCCCTCCAGACCTGTTCCGGAAGGAACTGTGCTTCGAGAGCTCGCCCCGACGGACTGGTTCCGTCTATATGAATTGGCGAGCGGCCGCCGCAGCCGCTATGAGCAGAGCGTATGGGATTTGGCCGGACTGATTCATGCCGAAGCGCTCAGCACCTGCTACAAGCTGCAGCACAAAGTGCTCGTAGCCGAGAACGCAGAAGGCGATTTGCTGACCTTCGCCGTCATCGGAGTCCCTTATTCGGATACTCCGAAACGCGAGCCCCACCTGATTGAATGGGGCGGTGCCGCCGAAGGAATGCCCGCATTGCTGTCCTATGCGATCCGGACCTACGGATTGAAGAAGCTTAACATTCCCGTGCCTTGGCACGAAGATAAGCTGGCAGCGGAGCTTGCAGGACTCCCCTGCAATACGGGCAAAGCCACCGGCACGGTCTACATCGTGAATCCTGAGAGATTGCTCGGTCATATGTACCCTTACCTGAAATCGGTTGATGCGGGAGCGGCCGACAGCCTTAGGATCACCCGCTTGGAAGACGGCAGAACCAGCGTTGCACTGGACGGTTGGACCGCCGAGCTTACGGTGCAGGAGACCGTCTCTATGTTCTTCGACCCGGCTCCTGAATTCCAGGCCCCTGAGGAGTTAAAGAAGCGGCTGTCCGCCTTGTTCCCGATTCCGTTTCCTTACGATGCCGGGCTGAATTACGTGTAATGTCTGTCCGGACGGAAACGGCTTATGCCAACGACTTTGCATTTATAGTTAACATGATCTGCCACCGAATGGTTGAGGAGCTCCCGCCGGGAGTTCCTTTCATTTTTCAGGGCAATTACCGGACTTATCCTGGCTGACTATCTTTTCAGGGCCGTTTTTTGTCTGACAGCCTGTTTTGCGATACAATGAGGTTGTCGGCTGAACTTCATGCTACGGAATGGTTAGCCGTACTGAAAACCATGCTTTCGATTTCGGAGGGGGATATTCTCATGAAATTTATAGATAATCAAGGAATCACGGACCCGCGCATGAATCTAGCGATCGAAGAATATGCGCTTAAAGAGCTTCCGCAAGACGAGGACTATCTTCTTTTTTATATCAACGAGCCATCGATCATCATTGGAAAAAATCAAAATACGGCGGAGGAAATCAACGCCGATTACGTCAATGCCAACTCTATTCATGTCGTGCGCAGACTGTCCGGAGGAGGTGCGGTTTACCACGATTTGGGGAATTTGAATTTCAGCTTTATTATGAACGATGACGGACAGTCCTTTCATAATTTCCGCAAATTTACGGAGCCTGTCGTACAAGCTCTGCGAAGCATGGGAGTAGAGGCTGAATTGACGGGACGCAACGACATTCAAGTCGGCGAACGGAAAATATCCGGTAACGCCCAATATTCCACCAAGGGAAGAATGTTCAGCCACGGCACGCTGCTTTTTGACTCCGAGATGGAGAATGTCGTGTCCGCGCTTAAGGTGAATAGCGACAAGATCCAGTCGAAAGGAATCAAGTCGATTCGCAGCCGGGTGGCGAATATTTCGGAATTTCTGCCGGAGAAGATAACGATCGAGCAGTTCAAGCAGTCCTTGCTGCGTTCTATCTTCGGAGGAGAGAACATTCCGGAGTATAAGCTGACTGAGGATGACTGGAAACGAATCCGAGAGCTGTCCGAGGCCCGCTACCAAAGCTGGGATTGGAACTACGGCAAATCCCCTAAGTCCAACTTCCGCCAGTCCAAGCGATTTGACCAGGTAGGAACGGTGGATGTCCGGCTTGATATTGAGAAAGGAAAAATTAAGGAGGCCAAAATATACGGGGACTTCTTCGGGCTTCAGGACGTATCGGAGCTGGAGAGCAAGCTGATCGGCCTTCCTTACGATAAGACGGCTGTCCGGGAAGCTCTGGCGGAAGCGGATGCCGGGAATTATATCGGCAAGCTGGATAACGAATCTCTGCTTTCCCTGTTTTTCTAGATCGCGTAGTCAGCGGACAGTTTTCCGGCGAGTGACGGTTTTGACATTTTTGATGTATAGAAAGAAGTGACATATTGAAGCCCGCTCCGAAAAAGTGGAACGGGCTCTTTCATCATTGTCGGCATGGTATATCCGAGTTCTCGTACCTTCCGGCCGCCTCTCGGCGCCGCTCATTGAAGCCTGAAGATCGAGGCGGATGCGGTCTATCCACCCTTGATTTCTCCAGGAGTAACTCCCCAATATTTGCGAAACACTCTTGTGAAATAGCTGACATCGCGGTATCCGACCATCCGGGCCGCATCATATACCTTGGCCCCTTCCAGCAAATATTGCTTGGCAAACTCCATCTTGCGCTCCAATACATAGGCCGAGAAGGATTTGCCCGTTTCCTGCTTGAACAACCTGCTTAAGTAGGATGAATTGACAAACAGACGGTCGGCAACGGTATGGAGGGACAGCTCCTGATCCATCTCCTTGTCGACAATGGTCAGAATATCTCTGACCATCTTGTGGCTGGTCGTCTTCCTCTGCCTCTGTTGGTACGCTATAAAGCTTCTGACAAAGCGGTTCATCCATTGGCGAATCTGATCCTTGGAGGCCAGGCTCTGCAAATTGTGATAGTAGCCGAAATCGGCGCCTACAACTTCCTGCAGGGACCATCCTTGCTTATGAACGAAGCGGATGAACAAGCTGCTCAAATAAAGGACATTCTCCTGCATTTCTTCGACGGAACCCGCCTTAAGCATTCCCTGCTGCCAAATAGCATCGAGCGCCTCCAGCGCCTGATCGGTATCTGCAAGCTCCAGTGCGATTTCCAGCTTCTTCTCAATGTTCGGTTCGGAAGGCAGAACCGGATCCGCGGCATTCTCCTCCCGATAAGGTACGGCCAAATCGTTGCCATACACAATTCTTTCCTGCAGCGCCTTGCGCGCCTGCATGTACAGCTTGCCTACCGCTTCCTTGTCGGAGGAAGGCTTGCTGATTCCGGCGCTGGCCGTCAGCTTCAGGCATTCCTTAATGACGAACAGCAGCTTGACGATCAGTGTATTCACGTGCAGTAAGAAATCCTGCCCATCCTCTTCCGGGGCGGCTGTAAAAATAATGGCGGTGGAACCTGCGGAATCCGAGCAGATCCAACAGGGTGTGCGCTCCAGATACTCAAGCGCCACACTTTTGACCGAAAAATCAAGCAAAGGACCGTCACTTTCGTTGAAACGGGTCTCTCCTTCGGGCAGCGGGTCCATATCGACTACGGCCACAATGTACTGCTGGTCCTTCTGCAAGCCGGGCAGCAGGTCGCGTCCCTTTTCGCTAACCTCCCACTCCTCAAATTTCCCCGCCAACCAATATTGGAGGAACATTTCCTTGACATAGGGCAGATGCTGGGCCCATTTTAATTGCAGCTTCCTTTCATTATGGCGCTTCTCCATCTCTGCGCGGACCTTCTCCGCGGCTTCCAGGACCGCCTCCACGATATCGGTATCCCCGGCCGGCTTGAGCAAATACTTGCTGATCCCGAGCTCCACCGCGGATTGCGCAAAAGCAAAATTATCATGACCGCTTAGAATAATAAATTGAAGATACGGATCTTTTTCACGGACCTGTCTGGCCAAGGTCAAACCGTCCATTTCCGGCATTTGGATATCCATCAGCACAATATCCGGTTTTTTGCGTTCGATTAACTCCAAAGCTTCTTTACCGTTTGCCGCGAGCCCGACTACCTCTATCCCATGATCTTCCCAAGGTATGTTATTGGCCAGGCTGTTGCGAAGCCGGGCTTCGTCCTCAACAATCATTAAGTTCATCTCTCTCTCCCCCTTATCCGAACGAAAGGCTAATGTTAACAGCTTATCGTTTAACCGGCAGACTCCTATCCTGGAAAAACAAGCGGGGGTCTTCTTCGAGACCAGTATGGACTTCCTTTTCGCTATGTCTGCATGATGTTCGGCAATTCTGTGCTGCTTCGAGACTTTCGCTGTTTCTACGTGATGTTAAGTGATGTTTGCGGCACTTCGAGTACAGTTTGGACTTCCAATCGCTGTTATCCTCGAATTTCTATTGAATGGATTCTATAAAGGTTGAAATCCGAGGATAACGATGCGACCGCTCACGCTTTTCCAGTTCCAAACTGTCTTCTCCGTGACTTTTTTGCCAAACATATTGCTTTACAGCGATATGCTCCGTCAAACTGAGTCAATGGGATACTGCTCAAAGACACTAACTGCTCACGCTCTTCCAGTTCCAACTCCTCCGTGACTTTTTTGCCAAACATATTGCTTTACAGCGATATGCTCCGTCAAACTGAGTCAATGGGATACTGCTCAAAGACACTAACTGCTCACGCTCTTCCAGTTCAAAGCGGTAACAGCTTGGAGCCAGCCTCTCATTCAATGAAGAGGCCATGGGTCTCCCCACGGCCTCCGTACGATTTACGGAACTTCCGAAGTCTTCCGCTTATCCCTGGCACTCTCTTTCTTAATTATAAGCGGTGAATCTATAAATGCCATGGCTGCAGACAATTCGACGTCCTGATCATTCTACCTCGGCTTGGAAGATGTTATCGCGTGCATTGCAGTCCGTCAGCAAGAGCAACGATGACTCTTGCATGCTGCGTCCCAGTTGTTTACGAGTTATGGCCTTTTCCTTTATTCCGGCCGGGAACGTCGTGGTGGAACACTTTGATTTTAGCATGGGCTTGCTTGCCTTCGTATTCTACCGTAACCGTTGCGTTCCCCGGCTTCACTGCAGTAGCGAGGCCGCTGCCGGACACCTCGATCACCTTGCTGTGGGAAGAGGAGAACGAAGCGCCGGTAACTCGCTCCCGGGTGCCATCGGAGTATACTGCTGTCACTTCGATTTGATGAGTCTCCCCGACTACGAGACTGTAATTGTAAGAATCCAGCTCCAATGATACCACATGAGCAGGCTGCCCTTCCCGGGTAATACGGATTCCCTTCTCATTCGTCTTGTAGCCGTCTACATAGACGGTTATCAATACCTGATTCTCTCCGAGCTCCAGAGGGATCGTTGCGGTGAAGTCGCCGTCAGGCTTCATCGTAGCCGGAACCCCGTTCACTAGAACCGAGGCAGTTCCCGGCCCCAATACCTCAACGTTTCCTTGAATGGAAGCCGTCGGCCGATTGACAACCGTACCGTCATATTGGGAATAGCCCCTTAATACAGCAGACCTGACCTGATCGCCCGCGCTGTATGTGTTGGCCACCAACTGTCTTCGGGTTCTCTGGCCGGAAGTATCCGCTGCGGAGATCACGAAGCCGCCATCCGGTATCAGGCTGTTATTCGGCTCCTTGTTCGTCCAGTTCCAGGTCATCGCCTGTGTTTTGTTAACTACACGGGTTACTTGACCGGACGCATCGACAATAGCCTCCACTCCCCAAGTATTCGTCCCTGTCGATAGACCGAAGCGGTTCGTATATACATTCAGATTATCCTCATTCCGATTGACGTTATAGTAATCCCCTTCAATAAAGCGGTCCGGCTGCCCGGGATGACTGATGCCCAATTGATAGTCCTTCACATATTCCCGATCTTCAATAGACGCTTTAATAATCGGCCAATTGACCTGTGAATAATCAAACAGCATCAAGCCATTAGTCTTGTGCAGCCCGGCCTGGAACACTTCCCTCTGCAGGGCGGGATCCTGGAGATTGGACAGTGCCATCCCCGCATAGAGCGGTATATCGCCATTCGTCAAAATATTTCCGAGCGTAATATATTTCTCGATCTGCTTGGCTGTCGTCTGATACGTGCCGATAATCAGAAAATCCAGGTTATCCGTATATCCGGTCTCATAATAAGTATCTGTGTACAAGTAGTCTTCGGGGAAACCAAGCCGCGGATCGTAGCGGAAATTCGGGCTGGCCCAATTGACCCCGTTTAAATAGTACGATTCGTACCAGGAGCCGACATAGGCAGAGGCCTGGATGTCTTTTCCTTTCATTTCGCTATAGCGGTCCACAAGCCCTCTTACTTCGGCAGTGAAAGATTCGATCGTTGCCGAGCGGAACTCCCACCAATCTGCGATAAGCGGGCCGTTAATCCGTGACCCGTCAGCGGCGTATTGGAAAATATCCTGAGGCCATTGCTTCAATGTTTTGCCTCTTGCGGCCAGGAACGCTTCAAATTTGGTGCGGGATTCCTCGCTGAAATCGGCGAAGAAGTTGTCGTAGCGGCCCCGATCCAGCAGAACGCCGTCTACGTCATAGTTCTTCAGCACCTCCTCGAAGCCCAGCAGTTGGTAACGGCGGGCATCGTCATTAGCCGGATTGATGAAGGCGACCAATGCCCCGCTCTGTCCGTATTTACTTTCGCGAAGACGCTTGATCTCCCCATTGTCCTCCGCCCGGTAAATGTGCTCTTCCCAATCCAGATGATCGTTCAGCACCGCAAATTCGTTATGCGCGAACGATCCTTCCGCGAAGACATTGAATGCGGCGTGCACTGTTAATCCAAGATCGTGCCCATGCCGGACAAATTCATCCAGCAAATCGAGATCAGGATTGGCTCCCGCTCGGGTCGGCGCAGTCATTTCGCTGACATATGGACGGCCGGTCAGATCGTTGCGCTTGTAGGAAGCGAAGCCTTCCACCCCTTTGACATCGAAGAGGACCGAGGTCACTCCGGCATCCTTCGCTTTGACAAGCATATCTCTTACGCTCTCGCTTGTTTGGAAGCTGACCGCGTTAGAGCCTTGATCGACCCACAGGTAAACCTCTTTAGGGAGATTCTGTGAAGCCTTGTAATAGATGATGAGTGTCTGCTCAGCCTGCGGGCTGCCATTCTTGCTAACCTGGACATCAATGTAATTCACACCGGTGGCCAAAGAGTATACATGGCGGAACGAATCATCAGCCTGAATGGCTGCCTGCTGTCCGTTGATGGTCAGAGAGTAACTTGCATCCTCGCTCCGGTTGGTCACTTTCCCGGTAATTTCCACAGAAGGAACGGTAACCGTGTAAATGGAGTCGTTGTCAATTACAAGCCTTGCCTTCGGGCCCTGTCCGGTCATCAGCTCGGTTACGGGCACCACCTCGCCGTTCTTGCGAAGCTTAATGATATCGCCCGGCCTGAAATTTTTGGCCAAATATTGCTTGTACGTCTTATTCGCCCAGCTATCGTCATTCGCTACCAGGACGTATCCGCCTGGCGGAATGGGAAGATCGGTCGGTCCCGTCCAGTTCGGAACTCCTCCATTAATGGACTGGTTAATGACTTGAAGCACCTGATTGTTCTGGTCCACCTGTACGCCGACAGCAGTGCGGGGGACCGTAATCTGATCACCGAAATCATTCGTGTAGAGTGCGATATAATCGGTTATGCCTTCCAAAGACTCGTCTATATAGTTGATTTGCTTGCGCGGTCCTTCAACGATAATCGAGATATCTTCAGGGGCGGCTTCCACTTCTATGTAGTCACCGTCGTCAGCAAGCCCCGCGCGAACTCCTTCCGGGCTGTATACTGACTCGGTTACCGTATTTCCCGCTCTATCCTCTACGCCGGAAGACGGACCCGTACCCGGTTCGCTCTGTGGCAGAGTTAACGGGATTTCTTCACTCTGCTGCATATAACCGAAATCCCCCCCCTCCATAGGTCTCTCCGCCGCCGGAATTCCGGTTTCCGCCGATGCGGCCATCCCGGTACCCGGCCCCGACCATAGAGTAAACAGGAGACAGCAGAGAAACAGTAATTTAAGCTTTTTGAACATTATTTCACCTTCCCTCACAGGAGTATTAAAAGATCTATCGATCCTCTCCCATTATATTTGATAGCGTTTACATTAAATAGAGGAAAGTGATTACTTTTTATCGGACTTTTATGACTTTTGCCGAGATCTATCGGCTCTATGAGGAGCTTTACGAGATACGAAATCCATAACTTAGAGCCAAAACTCATGTTAAATGAAAACATGATTTAATGCCCAATCAAGTCGTCTGTTCCATTCTTTTTTTACCGGTTCCGGAAAATCATCCTTAACAATCTCAATAATCCTCCAGATCTGAAGAATTATGTGTGCGTGTAATATGTCAGACGTAAAATCTTCTTTTCTCCGCTCAATGTAGGCATTTATGAAAGCTCGTACACAAACATGTGCAATATTTGGAAAATGCAAATGGGTCCAAAACAGAACATTTGCAACATCTACTCTCGGATCTCCATAACCTGCAAATTCCCAATCAATTAACTTACTATTGCCTTTTACATCACGTATCACATTGTGGTAACCGAAATCACCGTGTAGTAATAATGAGTTGAATGGAGAAACGGACATTAGTTGCATAAACGAAATGTTACATCGTAACAGTTTATTAAGTTACTTCAGCTCAGATACGATTTATCGGTAAATATCAAAAGCTGTCCCCCATGAAAAAAACACGCGCTATTTAAAATATGCGCGTGTTTAGAGGGCAGACGAAGTAGTGTCAAGAACCTGCGCTAGACAGGTCGGCTGAACGGTTTGACCGATTTTCGGGTTTTGGCGTCGAACGCCTCCGTCAACGTTCGATAATTGCTTGGGCAATGCTGCGCCCATGAAATCGGCCGTTTTCTATGAAAATTTCATTAGCCCGGCTTCCGGCCGCTATCACTCCGGCGATAAACAGATTGGGAACGTTCGTCTCCATCGTCTCCGGATTATGCCGGGGAGCCCCCGTTTCCTCGTCCAACTCCACTCCGCATGCTTGCAGAAGCTGGCGGTCGGGACGAAACCCGGTTAGCGCCAGGACAAAGTCGTTCTCTAACCTGCTAACCTCCCCTTCGCTTTCGACCATGATGAAGCCTTCACCAATTTCCGTTATCTGTGAGGAGAACAGCATTCGGATTTTCCCTTTGTTCACTGCGCTTTCGAAAAGCGGACGCACCCAGGCCTTCACATAAGGAGACAGCTCGCTTCCCCGGTAAATAACCGTCACTTTCGCACCTACCCGCTCCAGCTCCAGAGCGGCGTCCACCGCCGAGTTGTTCCCGCCCACGACCGCAACCTTCATCTTCGCATAAGGATGCGCCTCCTGGAAGTAATGTGAGACGTGGGGAAGCTCTTCCCCCGGCACCTGAAGACAATTCGGCTGGTCGAAATAACCGGTGGCCACAATGACATGCTTGGCTCTGTAAGTATGTTTACGGCCATAACGGTCTTCACTGTCCAGTTCGAACCCGCCGTCCTCGGGCCGGATGGCAAGAACCCTTTCATATAAGCGGATCCGCAGCTCCTTGCGCTCGGCCACCGTCCTGTAATAGGTCAGTCCTTCGAGCCGGGTCGGCTTCTCGTTCGGAGTTACGAACGGGATTCCCCCGATTTCCAGAAGCTCCGGAGTACTGTGAAATTGTAAAAAGGTCGGATAACGATAAATAGAGTCGACGATGGACCCCTTTTCAATGATCAGAGGTTCAATCCCCTTCTCCTTCAACTCAGAGGCGGCGGATAAACCGCAAGGTCCCGCTCCGATAATGATGACTTGTTCCATGATGTCGCCTCCCCTTCATTGATCTTTAGTTTAGAAGCTGTGAACTAAAACGGTCATTCAATCCGTTCATCACGAATCTCATTAATTATACCGGATACCCGGAAGTTTTCCAAGATTTACGGGGATGGCGGAGAACTATAGCTTGCCTCCCGACAACGAGCACGTTTCTTCCATAGCTTCCCTTTCATCGCTAACTTCGGGTACATGCCCTTGGCTTGCATCCATACGCTCTTTCATTCCCGATCATAGAATAGAATTATGGAATGGGGCCACCCTGCGTTTTCATATAAACGGATAAGAAGACATAGACTAGGCTCGTCCCCAGAATCCCTAAGCTCTTTGCGATAAAGGAGGTGGAAGCATGAACCAGACAATTTCCCGTCGTGAAGTGGAAAAACTCGTCGGCAAGTATGTTTATGCGGTGAAGAAAGACGGTTCCTTAATCAGCGGCAAGCTGAGAGCCATTCAAGGAAACCAACTGATATTTGAATACGAAAAAGGAAAGGATGCCAGAACTAAAGCTATTATTCCGCTTGTTCTGTTTGATTTGTTGGCCATTGGCACCTCTCCTTTTGCCTTCGGCGGATTTCCATTTGGTTTCGGAGGCTTTGGAGGTCCGTTTATCTGGTAATCTATTGCGAATTCCAAAAGGCACGTTCGCTTGCAGAGCGGCGTGCCTTTCAGCTTGACCGTCGTTTTATGGTACAATAGGATCATTCCTATTCATTAGACAGAAAGGAGGGACGGCTATGTCCACCAGCCTCGTTAATCGCACATTAAGCCATCCCCAATATTTGCTCCGTGTGGATCGCGATCCGGACAGCGGCAGCTATTTCGGCAGAATTATACAGCTTTCTGAAGGCAAGGCTTCCTCAGATGCGGAACAATCCGGGGAAATGATCTTCTCTTCCTTCCCTCAAGATTCCGTTGAGCAAGCGGAGAAAGCGGCCATGGATTACTATATTCAAATCAGGAAATAATGGTTGCCAGTGCCCGTTTCCCGTTCTACAATAATATAAACATGTAATATACATGTTCTATATCATTGCGACAGGGGCGATCCTAGTTGATTATTGACGTACATAACCATCCGGATTGGTACGGGTATAATCTGGAACGATTTTTGGACAATATGAAGCAGTATAACATTGACAAGACTTGGCTGCTCAGCTGGGAATGCCCGGCAACCGAATATAATCCCGAATACATCAAGCACATTCCCGACCCGGACAAGCCGAACGGGCCCATTTCCTTCGAGCGCTGCGCCGCTTACAAAGAACAGGCGCCGGACAAGTTTATATTGGGCTATGCCCCCGATCCGCGCCTGCCCGATGCCATCGATAAGCTGGATCATGCCATCCGGCTGTACGATGTCAAGGTGTACGGCGAGCTCAAGCTGAGGATGATGTATGATAATCCCGACGCTCTTCGTCTGTATCGTTTCTGCGGGGAGAAGGGCTTGCCGGTTCTCGTCCACATCGACTACGAATTCGATACCGGCTCCACCTACCCCCGCCCCAATTGGTGGTACGGCGGAGGTATCGGGGCGTTCGAGCGTGCCGTCCAGGCTTGTCCGGAAACGGTCTTTATCGGTCATGCCCCCGGGTTCTGGGCACATATTTCGGGCGATGACCAATATAATAAGACCGCCTATCCGACGGGCCCTGTCCTGCCGGGAGGCCGGGTGTCCGAGATGCTGCGCAGCTATCCGAACCTGTATTGCGATATTTCCGCAGGCTCGGGCTGCAACGCGCTGGCAAGAGACAGAGAATTTGCCAAGCAATTTTTGATAGATTTCCAGGATCGCATTATGTACGGACGGGATTATTTCGATAATGTGCACCAGCAGCTGTTGGAATCACTGGATTTGCCTAAAACGGTGCTCGACAAGATCTATTATCAAAACGCTCTGAAGCTCATCCCGGAGTAGAATTAGAGAGTCAAGGATACTTTCTTAATAGTTTAATTATGAAAAGCCCGGCCTCTCTAGGAGGACCGGGCCTGCTGCTATATTCAAAACAAACAGGCGCTGCGCCGGATATACTTATTGCAGAATGCCCGCCTTTTGCAAGTCCTCAATGTTGTAGTAGGGGCTGTAGCCCCGCTCGGATTGAAGAATGCCCAGCTTCTTTAAATCCTCGGTATTATAATAAACGCGAGAGCCGCCGTATTCCACCCTTATTCCATCCATATTCTGTATTTCCCCGTCTTTCGTCTTCCCATTGGGCCAAGTGATTTCATACAGCAGCTTCCGGTCGCCCTTTTCATCCTTTGTATAAAAATAACTGACCGCTTTATAGATTCCGGGACTGACCTCAGGGCCAACCCCGCCCAAAATTTCGACATTCGTGAATCTCTCCAAAGTCTCCTCCGTCACCCATTCGTCCGTGATCCCTGTTTCATAGCTGAACGTTTTTACCCGAATGTCATTGCTGGTTTTGCTAATCACTTTAGTCTTCCAATCCGGCGCAAGGACGAAGCGGAAGTATTCCTTCTCGTTTAGCACGAAAGGATTTGTTTTAAATACCATCACATCGTTATTGAATTCAACCCGGCTGTCGTAGATTTTGGCAAGCAATCCGGATGAAATCCAGCCTTCGGATAAAGTGGGGGGAAGCTCGCTTCTTTTCTCTAGCCTGGACATGACAAGCACCGTATCATCTTCATCGGTGAACTGGCCTCTGAAGTTTCCGGCAGCATCATACGCATACAAAAAAACCATTCCGCCCTGCTCTACCAAACCTTTGGGCAGCTCGTACTTCACTTCGTTATTTTTATTTAAATTCGCAATCGCTTCTCTCTCGGCAAGTTCACGGTTCATCCCGGTACCGGAAGAGCTGGATGATCCGGCTGAAGCAGCTTTGTCTCCCTCTGTGCTCACCTGACCGTCCGTGTTAATTTCCACCCGTCCTAATTCATTGTTCCAGTGATAATCGACACCGGTCAGATCGCCGATCTTGGCCAAAGGAATGTAGGTGCTGCCTTCATAGTTCAGGACAGGGTTCTCGCTATCCTTGTACTCGGTTCCATTGACAAAAATCGGGTAAGTGGGTTCCGTCAGAATATATTGCTTTACGGTAGCCGCAAGAGCGGTCGTCCCAAGAGTCAGACAGGCTCCAACCAGCAGTCCTGTAACGAATTTTTTCATAACTGCATTTGCCTCCATCATAAATTAGAATAAATAACGTTATTGCACGGCATCTGGCTCTATTTATTAGTTTTTAATTTACATTTTTTACCACAATATTTGCACATAAAACAAGGGTCCGCAATAAATAACAGCCCCTTGTTCCGCCAACTATTCAAATTTGAGTTCGGCCAGATTAATTCAATTAAACTTCTTCCCAGATCCGTCTGGCATTATCCATTCCGATCTTCGATCCGACACGAGGATCTTCCATCCCTTCAAATTCAATCGATATGTATCCGTCATAACCCGATTGCTTGATTACACGAATGACCTCTACCATGTCGATATCTCCTTGGCCGACAATAGCCCCTCTCAAGAAATTACCGCTTGCGGTCTTGAACCAGCCTTCCCCGGGATCCCGATAGAAAGGTCGCAGATAGAAGTCTTTCAGATGGACCATGGAGGCATAAGAAATGTTCTTCTTCACCGCTACGACCGAATTTTCGTCGGCGCACATAAAGTTTCCGACATCGAGCGTGGTCTTGAAGTTCGGACGGTCCACCGCATGGATAAGGCGCTGCACCCGGTCGCTCGCTTGCACGAAGAAACCATGGTTCTCTACGCTTGTCGTAATGCCGAATTGAGCGGCGTAATCGGCCACTTGCCGGCAGCCTTCCACCATTTTGTCCAAATCCGCCTCGAATTGGGCGATGGAGGTTTCCGGTATCGGGCGGGAAGCCACATCATGACGCATCAATTTAATTCCAAGGCCATGCACAACATCGACATGCCGCTTCAGCTTCTCCACTTGCTCGTTAAAAGCTTCGTCGCTGTCGGTCACAAAGTTGGCGCCTACAGCATAGTTGGAAATGTCAATGCCGACTTCCTGCGCCTTCTTCCGAATGGCCTCCACCAGAGAAGAGTCCTCGGTCAGGTTTAAGCTCATCGGAACAATCTCGACGTGCTCCCCGCCATTTTCGGCAATCCATTCGATCGCTTGAAAAATATCCATTTCGCCGGAGTTGATAAGACGATAAAGACTGTAAGAACTTAGTCCGATTTTCATTTCGGGACCATGCCTCCTTCTAACAATTATTTGTCTATTATAGCGCATTTTTTTCCATAGAGGCATCCATTTTTAGAAATCTTTTTCCGGGCTTGGACCAAGCCGTCCCCTTCGTCTTCCTGCTGATGGTTAACCGAACCGTACGGCTCGAATCGCCCGCTCTATTCAGCGGTTTATCAAGTCGCATCCGCGGCACAGCGAAATCCCATATTTCCCGTAGAGCTATCCGGCGTATTGGAGCTTCTGGCCGCCACCCGATACCGGTTGCAATACGATTTATGACACAGATAGGATCCGCCGCGGGTTACCCGGCCCGTTCCGGCGAGAGGACCTTTGGGATTCAGCCTCGGGCTGTCCTTGTAATAAGCGGGATGGAACCAATCCGAGCACCATTCCCATACGTTCCCCGCCATATTATACAATCCGTATCCGTTAGGAGGATACTCATTCACCGGAGCGGTGCCGGAATAGCCGTCAACCGCATTATCCTTGACGGGAAATTTCCCCTGCCATATATTGCAAACATATTTCCCGTCGGGCTTCAGCACATCGCCCCACGGATATTTCTTCTGAACCAAGCCTCCGCGGGCGGCATATTCCCATTCGGCCTCCGTAGGCAGACGCTTGCCCGCCCACCTGCAGTAAGCAGCGGCATCATTCCACGAAACGTGAACGACGGGATGATCCCAGCGTGTCTCCACGTTCGAGCCGGGTCCTTCGGGACAGGCCCAGTAAGCTCCTTTAACCGGCCACCACCAGGGAGTAGCTTGAACTACCTGCTCGACCGTGCGGGCGACCTCTTCCGAAACGAAGAGGTGAAATACGAAGGACCAGCCGAAGCTTTCAGCCTCCGTACGATAGCCGGTAGCCCGGACGAAATCGGCGAACTGTCTGTTCGATACCGCATACGGGTCGATATAGAAAGCATCCAGCTCCACCTCATGAACCGGGCCTTCTCCATCCGCAGGAAAGCCCTCCGCATTGTCCGTTCCCATCAGGAACGTTCCGCCCGGCAGCAGGATCATTCCGTCTGTCGTCCCGAAGTTCGGTGAAGCCGTAGTCCCCTCCGAAGAGGCTGCAGCCTGTTGCGCTGCGGTCAGTCCATCTGCAGCTTGTCCCTCCGCCGCCGCCCGGCTCGCCGTGCAGCATCCTTTGCGCCTCATTTTCCCGTTGTCCTCGTTCATCATCTGTACATCCTCGCTTTCCATTGATCGGCCTCCGTTGGCCAACGCAGTCCGATTACTCCTCGGTTAACGAATCGATCGCCATCACGGCCGCTCCGGACGCTATCGCATCCTCGCCGAGCCGCCCCCGGCTGAACATTACCTGGTACTCCGGATAATAATATGCTTTCTGCACGGCAACCCGGGTGCTGATCTGAAAGAACAAATCATGCGCGGTAATTAACGGCCCGCCCAAGATCACCTTCTCCGGGTGCAGTATGTTTAACAGATTGGCCAAGCCAATACCGAAGTAAGTTGCCGCCTGCGTAAAAATTTCAATTGTCAGCGCATCCTGCTTATGCAGCGCTTGTACCAGATGGGCAAAAGTGACCTTCTCCGGACTTCCGGCCAGGGCCCGAAGCAGGCTGTCTCTTCCCTGCTTTAATTTGGACGCGGCCTCTTGTTCTAACGCATATATGGCCGTATAGGATTCCAGACTCCCGTAATTTCCTTCGCTTTCCCGATGAGGCCTGCCGTCCGTCTGAATGATCATTTGGCCGACCGCCCCTTCCATATCTACGGCTCCATAAACCACCTTGCCGTCCGACATCATCGCCGAGCGCAGGCCCATTCCGCCATGAACGTAAAGCAAGTGCTTGAACTCCCTTGCAGGGTCTGCCCAATATTCACCGCGAATTGCCGTATTGGCCCCGTTATCCAGGAAAACCTGAATCCCTAGCCCTTCCGAAAGCTGCCGGCTAATATCGACATTCTCCCATCCGGGAGCCTGAAAATATCGGGGATGAAGAATGATTCCCCGCTGCCGGTCCAGCGGTCCTACCGCGCCTATGCCCAGTCCGAGCACCGCCGCCAATGAAATTTGCCTCTCGGCCAGCATCGACTCGATTTCCCGGACTGCCCGCTGCAGCACATACTGCGGGGTAGCTTCAGCCGTCATCGGCCAGCCCCGTTCCGCCAGCTTGTTCGTCTGCAGATCGCACAGCACCAGCTTGGCATTAAGCCGGGAGATTTCCATCCCCAGCACATATCCGTAATCGGGATTGACTTCATACAGAATTGGCCGCCGCCCGCCTGTCGATTCGCCGAGCCCCGTTTCCCGAATCCAGCCCTGGGTCGTCAGCTCCTCCAGAACTCTGGTCAGCGTGCTGACCGGCATTTCACATTGATCGAGCAAATCCTGCTTGGACACTTTCTTCTGCTTGCGTATCAGCCGGAAAATCGACTTTGCCTTGCTCCCCGGCCCGGGAGATTGACCGACCATTCCTTCACCCGCCCTTACAATCTATTCGACAGCTGTACCGCCTTGTCCCAAAAACCAATGACTTCATTAAACCCATTATACCGTTCCGCAGCGCTTCGTCATACGCCAAAGTGCGAGAGCAAGCCCGCCGGTTAGAATGGATAACGGACAGATTCCTAGCTGTACAGAGCGGCACCGGCCAGGCCGGACAGGGCAATGACATAAAGCGGATGGAGCTTGTATTTAATCAGCGCAAATAAAGAAAAAGCGAAGATCACCAACGCGATACCGCTATCCCAGGAGATCGGGCCGATGATGCCGCTTGTCTGGCTGAAATGAATGGCGGCGTAGGCAACCAGACCGGCCACGATCGGACGCAGACCGTAGAAAGCCGACTTGACCAGCTTGTGCTCGTTGATGCGGACAAAAAAGGCGGCCATCAGCACGATAAGAAACAGCGAAGGCAGAACCATCCCCAGCGTAGCCGCCACTGCGCCTGCCAGACCGGCCGTATGATAGCCCACATAAACCGCACCGTTAGTTGCGACCGGCCCCGGGGACATCCCCGCGAGAGCAATGGCCTCGTAATACTCCGCACTGGTCATCCAGCCGTGAGCCGTCACCTCATGCTCTATAACGGGGATCATCGCATAGCCTCCTCCAAAGGAGAGAAGCCCTATTTTAAAGAAAGTCCAAAATAATTGCAGCAGCAGCATGAGGATACCCCATTCCATAGAATCGCCCGCAGCCACTGGCAGGCTCGGGCATATAGATAATTCTTTAATCGGCCAACCGGAAACATCCATATCGGCAGCGAACCCGCCTTTCAGAGTTACCGGAAGAGAAGATTCTGTATTCGGCTCAAATCCCGTCGCCCAAAAAATAATCATGAGAGGAATACGTAGCCGGACGATCCGTCCGATCTGCTTGTTCCTTGCCGGATACCTCGTTCTTCTCCAGCTTGACCCGCCAACCCAGCCTTTCCTTCATCTTGATCAAAAGGATGCCGGCGACCATGCCTCCCAGAATAAGAACAAGCGGGTGAATCGGCGAAAATATTAGCAGCAAGGCGGTTGCTGCGGCTACGGACAGTGTAGCGATATCAAAAACGGCCGTTCGCAAAAGCCGATAGGCGGCAAAAACGATCAAAGCGGCAATGGCCGATTGAATCCCGGCAAAGGCGGCCTCAATCTTCGGTATGCTGCGCAGTTGGGTAAACGCGATTCCCAAGGCCAGCACGATGAGAAAGGCAGGCAGCGTAATGCCCATCAGAGCGGAGAGCGCCCCTTTCCATTTGCCAAGCCGGTACCCGGTAAAAATCGCCGCATTGACTCCGATCCCCCCGGGAGCTGAACCGGAGATGGAGAGCACATCCGTCATCTCCTTCTCGTCAAGCCATTTCCGACGGGCTACCACTTCCCGCTCGATGACCGGAATCATCGCGTAGCCTCCTCCGAAGGTGACGGGGGAAATTTTGCAGAAGGTCCAGAAGATGGACCAGGACAACTTCCATGAATTTGCCGGGCGTGCCATTTATCAACACTTCTTTCTTAACCATGATGTATAAATGATGTCTCTTGCGCTCATTATACCTCTCTTTAAACCATTTTGGAATAAAGATTTGTCTATTGACAAAAAAAAGTAGGCTTGCGCCTACCTCGTTTATTAATTCTGCTTATAAAATTCTAAACTTTGTATAATTTTGGATTTTATTTTGTTATCCTATGGCTTTTCTGCAGAACGCAGCCGCTTTAGGTAGGACACAAAAAACAGGGAATTTTCGCGACACCCTAAGCACACTGTGAGGAGCCCGGATCTCTTGACGTCCGGAATATCCGCGATGGCCCTGAGGAGGACAGCGATGCCGCCGCCCCAATGCCAAGACGACAAGCTTGACGGATTACTCGGAAGCCTTGTGGATACCGTCAGCTATAAAGCCGAAGCTAACTCCAGCCTGCCGCCTTAATCCGCTCCGCCACGATATCGCTGACCACCTTCATGAAATCATCGGAATCGTTCAGAAATTCGGTTCTTACAAACTCCAATCCAAGCGCTTGTGCCGCAGCTTGGCCCTGGATTCCGATATCTTGAAGCACCTCCACATTCGCTGTCAGTGAGAGCAAGTCGCAGACCACCACCGCCTCCGCCCCGCCTTCTCCCACTTCGGCAATGACATCCAGCACGTCAGGCTTTAGCCAAACCTGCGGCGCCGGCCCTCCGCTGCGGTAGGCTATCCGCCAAGAGCTGCTGCCGGATACATCGGCGACGGCTTCCGCCAGCTCCCGGAATTCCCGGCAGTAGTCCGGATGGGCCTCGGGCAGCCCGGGTTGGCTGTGTGAGGTAAAGATCACCGCGGTATTCCCGCGCACCGCAGCAGGCAGCCATTCCGCAGCCGCGCGGACCCTGTCTGCAACAATGCGCACGAAGTCCGGATTCAGGTGCCAGTGGGCAGCAGTTAACAGCTCCATACGATGGCCGGAGGAGGCGATCGCCTCGCGCAGCTTGCGCTCATACCAGCCAGTTCCCGTCTTGGAAAACAGGGGCGACAGCGGCAGGCAAACGACCTTGGTTACTCCATCTTCCGCCATGCGGGTTACCGTTTCCTCGGCTGACGGTGGGGTATGCTTGCACATGTAATAGGCTTTGACAGGGCTGTTTAATTGCAAGCTGAGCCTCCGCTCCAGCGCCGCCGCCTGCCGCCTTGTAACCGAGGCGAGCGGATCGCACACTCCCAGCGCCCGATACTGCGCTTCCGCTTGGGCAAGCTTATCCGGGCCCGGCTTTCGGCCGTGGAAGATATGAGTGTAGAAGGCTTCCAAATCATCCAGGGAAGATACCATCCCGTAGGCCGTCAAGACAATTCCGATCATGCCCCCTCCTGTCCGGCCGCGTACTCGCGCACCCATTCGCCGATTTCCTCCAGGCTGTCCACGACGCCGAGATTAGGATTGGTGACCTGGCTCGCCCTCATCTTCTTCACCTGTCCTTCACGCACGGCTTTAAGGGACTGGAAGGCGTCCTGAGACATCATCTCTTCCAGCTCGCTGTCTCCTTTATCATCCCATTGTATGAGCAGGATCATATCGGGGTCGGCTTTCATCACCTGCTCCATCGAAGCCTTCGTCGTCCGGTTTACCCCGAGAATATCCACCGCCGGTATTCCTCCGGCTTTTACAATGAGATCGTAAGAAATATTCGTCTGGCCGAGCAAATACGGACCCGTGTTCGGGCCGACCGGAGACAAGATAAGCACCGAAGGCTTGATCTTGTTATTCTCCGCCTCCTCCTCGACCGAGGCGATTCTTTCCTGCATTTCCCGGACTATACTGTCCGCCTTCTCCTCCTGCCCGATCGCCTGTCCGATCGTTTGCAGGTTTTGCTGGAGCTTCTCCAGCGTATTCCACTGTTGGAAGGTAATTAACGGAATTCCCGCCTGCTTGAGCAGAGCGTCGGCGTCTCTCTCCCCGTCATGGATCGTTGTCAGCAGGACGAGATCCGGCTCGTAGGACAGCACCTGCTCGGGATCGAGCGCGGCTGCCCCGGCAATTTTGTTCGGCACCTGGCGGCCCTCTTCCGTATTTCTGGCTAATGCCTGGTCTTCAATGCTTCTCGGGACGACCGCTACCCGGGAGGCATCGGCCAGCTCCAGCACCATCTCGGCCGTATCCAGGGACAAGGCCGCAATGCGGACCGGCTGCTTCTCAATCGTTACCGTCTCGTTTCCGATCGAAACCTCTCTGGGGAAAGAATCATTCGCTTGCTTGGCCTCCGGCCCTTCTCCCGCTCCATCTGTTATCGGGGCTTCCTGCCCCGGGGCTTGCCCGTTACCGGCTGAAGTGTTGGACGGATCCCCTCCGTTCTTCCCCTGCACAGCCTCCTGCTTCTGCCCTTCTCCCGGAATCCCTCCCGTTCCGCAAGCCGACAGAAGGGCCAGAAGCATAACGGCCGCTGCCGCCTTCCCGGCGATTCCCCTGCCGTTGACACGTCGGCCGATCCTGAAGCCTGTTTGGGAGGGCCCGCTGCTGCCGGCCATGCCTTTGCCGACATCTGCCGCCGCTCCGTCGCTGGCCCTCTCCGCTGTTGCCTGCCGTTCTTCTCCGCTGATGCGTTCTGCAATGGCTCGGCTTGTTCCTTTCCAATCCGTTCCGGGCCGGGAAGCTCCCCTCCCATTAGTTGTATTCCACCGTTGATTAAACATAAACTTGCACCTCACGTCCATAATGCTTTGCTAACAAGAATATACCGGTCTTCTTGCAATCCTGGTTGCAGCTGATCGAGTCCCGCCAAGCTGCCAAACCGTTTAGTATACACATTTGCCCGGCGGTAATTGGATAAAATACATCGATACACGAACCGCTATGTCCTGAAAGGTCCGCAATCTGAATTTAACGGATGAATGTTTTCATACAAAAGCGGACCTTCGCCGCATGTACACAGCTTTCCGTACGATATTTCATACAAAACTCACTCGTTCGCATCAATCTATTTGTACCTCTATTCGACCCCACCCAAGGGATACGAGCGAGTAACTTGGATGCTTTCTCAACAAGCAACCGCCGACGGCTCCGTGCCCCAGCGCCGGCGGTGATTCCTTATCCGGCGGCCTCCTGCAGCGCGGTCACCGACGGCTTGCCGGTCGAGGGATCGGTAGCCACGACCGCCTCCACGCCATAGGCCTCGCGAATACACGATTCCGTCATGACTTCCTCCGCACTCCCCCGGGCCAACACTTCTCCCTCCCGGATAAGCACCAGCCGGTCGCAGTAGCGCGAAGCCAGGTTCAAATCATGCAGAGCCGCAATGGCCGTTAAACCCTGGTCGCACAGCTTGCGGATCACGCTTAATACCCGCAGTTGATGAGCAATATCGAGAGCGGATATCGGTTCGTCCAGCAGCAGCACCTCGGGCTCCTGGGCCAGCGCCTTGGCGATAAATGCCATCTGCCTCTGCCCTCCCGACAGGCTCGGCATGGATCTGTCGCTCAGGTGCAGTGTCCCTGTTTCCCGCATAGCTTTTTCTATGACTTCACGATCCCTCCCGTTCTCTCCTGCGAAGCGGGAAATATACGGATGCCTTCCCATTCCGACAACTTCCCGCACCGTAAAATCGAAGTCGACGGTCAAATCCTGGGGAACGAAAGCAAGCTTGCGGGCCAGGGCCTTTCTGGAAATGGCGGCCATGTCCTCGCCATCCAGCAGCACCTCTCCTGCCGATGGCTTGAGGAATCCGGCCAATGTCCGCAGCAGTGTCGATTTCCCGCTGCCATTCGGCCCGATCAGCCCGACAAACTCTCCCTGAAATACGCTCAATGTGAGCTCCCGCAGAATGAGCGCCCGTTCCATATGAACAGAAATTCCGCAGGCATTCAATCGGATGCTCATGTCATCTTCACCTTTCTGGAACGTAGTACTAACGAAATGAACAGAGGGGCTCCGATACAAGCGCAAACGACGCCCACCTGCAATGTCACAGGCTGCAGGATCATGCGGGAAATAACATCGGCTACTATGAGAAAGCATGCCCCGCCCAATGCGCTTGCGGGAAGCAGCAGCCGATGGTCCGGGCCGGCGATCAGGCGGACGACATGCGGTACGACCAGCCCTACGAAGCCGATGATCCCGCTGACGGCCACGGCCGAGCCGGTCATGAGCGACGCCAGCGCCAGAATCATGTAGCGCGTCGCCTGCACCCGGATCCCCGAGCCTTCCGCCTGTTCATCGCCCAGCAGCATCAGGTTCAAATCCCTGCCGAAGATACAAATCAATATACAACCAAGCACAATCGGCGGCCCAATCAACTGGACGTGCTCCCAGGTACGGGCTTCCAGTCCGCCTTGCAGCCAAAACACAATGCTTCTCAGCTCCTGTTCATTCTTGGAGCCGGCCACCATAATATTGATCAGAGCCGACAGCAGCGCATTTATCCCTATTCCCAGAAGAAGCAGTGTCGTAATGGAAGCTTGGCGGCTGCCCCTCCAAATCAGCAAAATCAGAATAACCGCAGCCACCGCCCCCGCAAACGCGGATATCGGAAGCATCCATTTTCCGAATTGGGTCCAGCCGAAGAACAAAGCACATACCGCTCCTGCGGCCGCACCGCTCGATACTCCGACATACCCCGGCTCCACCAGCGGATTCCGGAACAGACCCTGCATGGCGGCTCCGGAGATAGCCAGAGCGGCGCCAACGAGCCCGCCGACGATCACCCTGGGCAGCCGTACCTGCTCCACAACGAGCCGTTCCCTGTCACCGGCAACAGCTTCGACAGGAAGCCGCAGCTTCTCAAGAAGCAGACTCATCGTCGTCTTCAATGGAACGGACACCGGACCTACCGCGGAAGCAACGAGAACGGCCAGAACCGTCGCGGCGGCCAGAATCCCCATCGTAAGCAGCCATTTGGTGGAGAAATGCAGGCGCCCTGTCCCCGACCCCTCTCTTAAATTGATATCTGACCGCCGCCTCATCGGCGCTCCCCCTCCTGAATGTCATTATGTCCGGCTGCCAACCAGCCTGT
Organism: Paenibacillus residui; assembly: GCF_042677205.1. Taxonomy (NCBI): domain Bacteria; kingdom Bacillati; phylum Bacillota; class Bacilli; order Caryophanales; family Paenibacillaceae; genus Paenibacillus; species Paenibacillus residui. The sequence goes on along the minus strand of NZ_JBHTIU010000081.1, from coordinate 14,874 downwards.
TCTTCCGTAAGCTTGCCGTTGAAGCGTCGCAGCGTTTTCACTCGCCGGGTTTCCCGCACACTTTTTAATTAAGTATGTATTGTCCACAGACAAATTTGTTTTCCATACGCAAAAGTTATTGTATATGTAAATTATTTTTCAGTCAACCATGTTTTTCATATGCCCGGCCACGGATGGCCCAAAATAAAAAAAACCGAGCCAACTCAGGCTCGGGAAATCTATCTTATCAACCGCTATTCTTATTCGGACGGAATGACCGTCAGCCTTGTCCGGGTGCCGAAGGGATCGGATACGATCCAGGCTCCCTCTTGCTCCTCTAACGGGACGCCGGCATCGCGTATCCTTTGCAGAGCCGTCTCCAATTCGGAAGCATCGGGATACATGATTGTATAATAAGCCAACCCCGTGCCGTGAGGAGGAGCCGGGGAAGCGCCGATTCCCGCCCACACATTCAAGCCGATATGATGATGGTAGCCGCCCGCAGAGATAAAAAGCGCCCGCATCAGTCTGGAATAATCCGCCGCCATTTCAAATCCAAGCAAATCACAATAGAAAGCTCCAGCCTGCTGAAGATCACCGACATGAAAATGCACATGCCCGATCGTCGTCCCTTTCGGCAAACCGGACCAGACCTCACTCTCCGCCTCTTTCAACAAGCCTTCCCAGTCGATCGGATCAGTCGCCATCCTGTAATTTCCGTCCGCATCTCTCTGCCACACATCCCGCGGCCGGTCTGCATAAATTTCAATGCCGTTATGATCGGGATCCGAAATATACAGCGCTTCGCTGACCAGATGATCCGCCTGCCCTATCGATATTCCCGATTGAATAAGCCTTCTCAGGCTTACTCCAAGGTCCTTGCGCGTCGGAACCAGAATCGCGAAATGGTACAAACCGCTGGCCGATCGGGGAGGGACAACCAGAGCATTGGGGATTTCTTCAAGCGACAGCAGGGAATGCACTCCATCCACTGTCATTTCTGCGGTAACGGAGGTTTGTTTTAATATTTTCAAGCCTACGACTTGCTCGTAGAATTCAAGGGAACGCTTCAGATTGCTTACTTTAAGCTTTACTTCTCCAAGCCGGATATCCGGATGTATAGTATACACAACGGGCCGCCCTTTCCAAGCAGTGTCATTCCTCCATGGCATTACAAAAAACAAGCGCACCGGCTGTAAATTGTAAACCACGGCATGCCTTCCTCATTCTGCAGAGCAGTCGAAGAAGACGCAATGGACACTGCTTCATTTAGTTACTTTTTGTAACTTAGCATATATTAATAATTAACAAACGTCAATTTATCCAACCTGAACCATTGACGCCCGCCATCCCCGGACGTGCAGCACTCTGATTCGGATTTATGTATTGGGATAGTCCGCTTTAATCTAACAGATGCATCACGCGACACGTTAAGCGCGCATGGCGAGTGCTCAGCCCCCGTTAGCGTGAACCTTCTATCGTCCGAGCTTAACCTTCCTTAAGCGAAGAGAGTTCGCCACGACGGACACCGAGCTTAAAGCCATGGCGGTTCCGGCTACCCAAGGTGCGAGCAGGCCGAGGAAAGCGACCGGGATCGCCATCGTATTATACAGCAAGGCAAATGCTAAATTTTGCTTAATATTCCTCGTTGTCCGCCTGCTTATCCAGATCGCGTCGGCGATGCCGTTCAGATCTCCCCGCATCAGGTGAACATCCGCCGCCTCCAGAGCAAGATCGGTGCCTCCGCCAACGGCAATGCCAATATCGGCGGCTGCCAGAGCCGGAGCATCGTTCAAGCCGTCTCCGACCATCGCCACCTTCCTGCCGTTCTGCTGATGCTTGCGGACCAGCTCGACTTTACCTTCCGGCAGCACTTCGGCATGGACGTCGGCAATCCCCGCTTCCTCCGCTACCGCCCTGGCCGTCCGATAATTGTCCCCGGACACCATTATGGTGCGGACTCTAAGCTTGCGCAGACGGCGGACCGCCTTCCGGACGGACGGCTTCATCGGATCAGTCACGGCAATATAGCCGCTGAACCGGCCATCAACGGCGATGAATAGCACCGTCTTCCCCTGGGCTTCCCACTCGCCGGCCCGCTGTTCATTTTCAATTCGCCCTGCCCCATGACGCTGCAGAAGCCTCCGTGTGCCGATTAATACCTCGTGCCCTTGAACGATTGCACGGATACCGCTGCCCGGAATGACCGCGAACCTCTCCGGCTCAACCGTGTCCACTTGCTCCATCTGCGCAGCTTGCACTACCGCATGGGCAAACGGATGCTCGGAAGGCCCTTCCGCCGATGCCGCAAGGCGCAGCAGGGTTAGCCGGTCCCCCCGATGAGCGTATACTTCGGTAACGGCAGGCATTCCTGCTGTAATGGTGCCCGTCTTGTCCAGCAGAACGGTGCGAACCTGCTGCATCTGCTCCATCGTCTTCCCGTCCTTGAACCAGATTCCGTGCTCCGCTGCCCGTCCGGACCCGACCAGTACCGAGGTCGGAGTCGCCAAACCGAGGGCGCAGGGACATGCCACAACGAGCACAGTGATCGCCCGCTCCAGCGCGCTGCCGAACATCCCCGGCTCCAGATAGAAATAGCCGGCCAGGAAAGCTGCCGACGCTATCGCGATGATGCAGGGAACGAATACTCCAGAGATCCGGTCGGCTATTCTCTGAATCGGCGCTTTGGAAGCCTGTGCCTGCTCGAACAGTCTGACCATTCTCGAGGCCGACGTCTCCTCACCGGCGCGAATGACGGTTACCTTCAGCGTTCCGCTACGGTTGACCGTCCCCCCGATCACCTCGTCGCCCGGCCGTTTGTCCACCGGCAGGGCTTCCCCGGTCAGCATCGATTCATCTACGGTGGAATAGCCGGAGATGACCCGGCCGTCGACCGGAATCCTTTCTCCGGGACGTATCCGTACCACCTCCCCCGGATTGACCTGTCCGGCAGGCACGGACCACTCCTGCCCATCCCGGATTACGCTGGCTTCTTTCGGCCTCAGCTCGTGGAGATGGCGGAGCGAATCGGTCGTCTTGCGCTTGGCCGCCGCTTCCATCCACTTGCCCAGCAGCACAATAGTAATCAGCATGGCGCTCGTTTCGAAGTAGAGCGGTACATGCTCCCCTGCAGGCAAATGGATGGAGCGAACCGTTAAATAATGGCTGTAGAAAAAAGCCGCCGACGTGCCGAGAACAATCAGAACATCCATATTGGCGCTTCTATTCTTCAAGGCGTAATAAGCGTTGAAATAAAAAGGCCGGCCAAAAACAAACTGGACAATCGAGGCCAGCCCGAGCTGAACCCAGGGATCAAGCAGCCATGCGGGGACCCATATCCAGGAAGTAAAAGAATAATGGGTAACCATCGTCCACAGCAAGGGCAAAGTGAATAAAGCCGACAGCACGAAAGAGCGGCGCAGAGACCTGAAGCGCTGCTCCTGTGCGGATAGCCCCAGTCCGTCTTCGCCCTTCTCCGCTTCCTTATTCTGGTCAACCCCGAAGCCCAATTGAATGATTCGTTCCTCCAACTGCTGTTTCGTGACGAGCAGGGGATCGCGAACAATCGAGGCCTGCTCCAGAGCCAGGTTCACCTTGATTTCGCGAACCCCTTCCATTCTTCCGATCACCCGTTCAATTCGCGCTGCGCATGCGGCACAGGTCATTCCGGTTATGCGAATCCTCCATTCGTCCGTCTGGCTCCTTCCTTCCATGACCTTCCCCTCCGTCTTTCCCTTCTTTCCACCCAGTATATGGGTCTTGTCCTTTGAATATGTTTACGGAGGATTTCATATTTCGAACAAGCAGGCTATATAAATGTAGATATGAAAGGAGGAATGTCCGATGACCGGTTTGATGCCGTTCGCGATCATCTATGGACTCCTTGCCGCATGGATTGTTTATACCGTATTCCGATATCGGAAGCGTCTGTCCTCCATGGCCGGTATGACGGCCGCCATGGCTCTGGGGATGGGGGCTGGTCTGGGCCTCGGCTCTCTTATAGCCGCATGGATCCCGGAATCCTTTGCCGAATCGACTGCGCTGGGAATGGCTGCAGGAGCCGCAGCAGGCGCTCTGGCAGGCGCTCCCGTCGGAATAATGGCCGTAATAGACGGGCTCCTATCGGGGGTTATGGCCGGAATGATGGGGGCTATGCTGACGGAAATGATGCCGCCGGAGGATGTCGGAGCTATCGTCCAATGGATGGTGGTTTTGTACAGTGTCATTATTTTTCTTATTTTTGTCATGCTCCACGACAGTGGTCACCAAGAGGAATCCCGGACTGACCGATCCTTCTGGTTCCGGCCCGTGACCCTGTTTCTGGTCGTTGCTCTCATTATTCTTTTTGCTCTCCAGCATGTTCCGGGTACATTGGTCGAAACACTCCCGCCGACCTCCCGCCACTCGCATTAAAATAAATGACGAATACTTCCTCAGGGCACAGAAGAAAAAAGACCTGCAAACATACAGGTCTTTGGAAGGTGTTTGAATAAAATCGACAAAAGACATGCACTCCCGCATGTCTTTAACGCTAACTGCACTATTCCATGCCATTATCTTTTCATTAATTTGCGGATTCGAAATATCACATAGATGATGCCCGCCGCGAACAGCGCCATAATCCCGAGCCATAAGTAGGTCATTTCATTGCTTTTCTCCTTGACCGTCAGCTCCATTTCCAGCATGTCCGAATGAGCTTCATTATTCTGATCCACGGCCGATATGACTATATTCCACAATCCCGCTTCGGGAAAAGTGACCTCTCCCTTATAGCCCTCTTCCCCGCTGAATACGAGCTCCTGCTTTAATTCCTGGGAGCCTTTGGTCATCCGGATGCTCACCTTGGCATCCGCCGCCGGCAGCTTGTCCCTCTCCGTGCCCGGCTCCACGCCGGCATCGATCACTTTCACGTAGTACTCCGTTTTCGTATTCGCATATACTTCACTCAAGGAAACACTGGAAATGAAAATTCCTTCTTCTTTTTCTTCTTCTGCGTAAGAAACCGCAGCAAAACTGACCATAAGCATCAAAAAAACAAGTATGGCCAGATGAGACCGCCTCTTCAACACAGGATGCCTCCCCCACTTTAATATCTATCTACAGCAAGCTCCGTTCTCCGGTTCTTATTGGCTTGGCAAAATTTCCTTGACCAGCGCCTCAATAATCTGTTCATTCATTTCTCCAACGTACACTTTATGAATGACCCCATCCGGCCGGATAAAGAACGATGTCGGATATCGGGTCACGTTATATTTGTTTCTGGCGGTTTCCAAATTACGGTCCATCAAGATCGAAAAGCGTACGTTTTCTTGTCTGACGAAGCTGTCGATCGTCACCTTGGATTCACCCAGGTTGAGACCGAGCACCTCCAGCCCCTGTTCCTTCCATTTATCATATTGATTCTGAATAGCGGGCATCTCATCCTTACAAGGCGGGCAGAACGTGCCCCAGAAATTGACAAGAACCGCCTTACCCCGATATTCGCCGAGGGAATGTTTATTTCCACTGAGGTCGTACAAAGTAAATTCCGGGGCCAAATTTCCTTCCTTGGCCGAGCTTCCGCTTGCCGAGAAGGTATTTGCAACCGTAACTACTCCCAGCACGACGAAGATGGTTAGTATTCCGATCTGGAGCCATTTCCGGTATTTCTTCATGTTGATTGCTTCTCCTTTCGTCAACTCAGGACCCACTTATTATACCGCTTCTATGCAACCGTTCCAACTCACTTACACTATGGATTGTAGTATATATAAAACAGAAACGTCAACCGGTTGCCGTTCGCACTCTTGACGTTTTTAGGAACATTTTCGAAACCAAGATTTATATTGACAGGATGCGGAATCGCCTTTAAAATTTTGCCTAGGTAAACATTTTTTCATAAGAACATATTGTATTCTTTATCGAAAGAAATGTGGCGAAGGCTAATCCTGATTAATATACTGTTAGAATGACACGCATGGAATAAGAGGTGACGAACAATGTCCGCAGCTATTACCGTCGAGCATCTTTATGTTTCCTACCATGGGAACGAAGCGATCAAAGATGTATCCTTCTCTCTTGCCCCGGGTAATCTGGTCGGAGTCATCGGCCCGAACGGCGCCGGGAAATCGACTTTGTTAAAAGCGCTGCTCGATCTGATTCCGAAAGACAAAGGCAACATTACGTACTTTGATAAATCGATTGCCGAGATTCGCAAGCAGATCGCCTATGTTCCGCAGCGCAACGATATCGATTGGACCTTTCCCATCACGGTGCTGGATACGGTTCTTCTCGGCACCTATCCCAAACTGGGCCTGTTCAGGCGTCCGAAGAAGGAACAGCGGGAATGGGCCTATCAATGTCTTGAGCGGGTCGGAATGGAAGCCTTCAGCCGGCGGCAAATCGGTGAATTGTCAGGGGGCCAGCAGCAGCGCGTGTTTCTTGCGAGGGCATTGGCCCAGCAATCGGAAATTTTCTTCCTGGATGAACCGTTCGTCGGTGTCGATCTGGCCAGCGAAGAGACGATTATCGCTATTCTGAAGCAGTTGAAGGACAGCGGCAAAACGATCATCGTCGTGCATCACGACTTGAATAAGGCGAGCGCCTATTTTAACCAATTGATCCTGCTAAACCGGGAGCTGATCAGCTTCGGCCCGGTGGAAGATGTGTTCCGCCCGGACATTCTGGCCAGAGCCTATCGCGGCGAATTTTCGTTTATGAAAGAATTGGGGGTGGGCCTATGATGACTTTTATCGATGCCATTATGAACTATGGCTTTATGCAGAAGGCCCTTCTGACCTCTATCATGGTCGGTATTATCTGCGGCGTGATCGGCTGCTTCATCATTCTGCGCGGCATGGCTTTGATGGGGGATGCCATCTCCCACGCGGTTCTTCCCGGGGTAGCCATTTCTTATATGCTGGGCATTAACTTTTTTATCGGCGCCGTCATCACGGGAATATTGACCGCGGTCGGCATCGGCTTCGTCAGCCAGAACAGCCGGATCAAGAACGATATTTCGATCGGTATCATGTTTACTTTCGCTTTTGCTTTGGGAATTATTTTGATCACCCTGTTGAAGAGCAGCACCGATCTATACCATATTCTGTTTGGCAATGTGCTGGCTGTCCGGGCCTCCGAAATGTGGTTTACATTAATTATCGGGATTGTAGTCATCGGGACGATTTATTTATTCTACAAAGAGCTGCTGGTCAGCACCTTCGACCCGACCATGTCGGCAGCTTACGGATTACCTAACCGGTTGATCCACTATATCCTGATGACCTTGCTGACGATGGTGACCGTCGCTTCCCTGCAAACGGTGGGGATTATTCTCGTCGTAGCCATGCTGATTACGCCTGCAGCCACGGCATACTTGCTGACCAACAGGCTGTGGATCATGATCTATCTGTCGTCCTTGTTCGGGGTTATTTCATCGATCGCCGGAATGTATATCAGCTACGTCTATAATTTGGCTTCCGGGGCCAGTATCGTCATTGTTGCGACCGTTTTGTTCTTTGCCGCATTTATGCTGTCTCCGAAACAAGGGCTGCTCATTCGCACGATAAGGACACGGCGGAAAAAGGCGATGCTCGGTTCATGAAATGGAGAGTTGGAGGGAGAGAGTTGAGACCGATTATCGTAAAAATCACTTTGTTACTCCTCGTTCTGCTGTGGGTTGCGGGATGCGCCCCCGATAACCGTCCAACGGATTCTTCCGGCGGCTCCTTCGGACAGCAGAATGACAAGCTCAAGGTCGTTGCCACCTATTCCATCATTTATGACATTGTCCGAAATGTCGGAGGAGACCGGGTAGAAGTCGTCAGCCTTGCCCCCGTCGGCTCCGACCCGCATGAATACGATCCCCTCCCCGCCGATGTCAAGAATACGGCGGATGCGGACGCGGTCTTCTATAACGGTATGAATTTGGAAGCCGGCAACTCCTGGTTTGAAAAATTGCTTGAGGCCACCCATAAGGACGGCCCCGATGCACCCGTATTCCAGATAAGCGACGGTGTAGAACCGCTGTTCCTCACATCGGCCGGCAGCGAAGGAGAAATAGACCCCCATGCCTGGCTCGATATCCGCAACGGAATCCGTTACGCCGAGAATGTCCGCGATGCCTTGATTCTTATAGACCCGGAGCATGAGACGGATTATAAGGCTAACGCAGAGCTGTACATTGCTGAGCTCGATAAGCTTCATCGGGAAGCCGTGGAACGCTTTAACCACATTCCTGAAGATAAGCGCATTTTGGTTACCAGCGAAGGAGCCTTCAAGTATTTCAGCCGGGCTTATGGCTTCGAAGCGCAATATATATGGGAAATCAACTCGGAAAAGCAGGGAACGCCGTCCCAGCTTATTACAATCATCGATCTAATCCGCGATAAGCAGGTGCCCGTCCTGTTCCTGGAAACAAGCGTAGACCCGCGCAGCATGGAGATGGTTTCCGAGGATACGGGTGCTCCGATCGGAGGCACAGTATTTACCGATTCCCTCGGAAAACCGGGGACGGACGGAGATACTTATCTCAAGATGATGAAATGGAACATCGATACGATCCTCAACGGATTGACCATGAATTCGAACTAACCGGTTAATAGCGGCCTGACTTCGAGTATGACTTCCTGCATGACCTCTGAACAGCGGCCGTACATTTCCTTCGCTACTTTATCCTCGGAGGACAGAGCGAACATTTCCAGATCGGCTTCGCATTTCTTGAGAGTGGCGAGCAAAGCGGCTTTCTGCGAGGGCTCGGGAACTTTGATCAAATCATCGAACAAATCGACGTATAACTGCCCGTAGGTGTCCACTTGTCCGAGAAATACGTTCTCCTGTGCGACTCCCAGCTTCTCCAGCTCCGTTTTGAGCCATTCTCGGCTGAGCCCGATGGTGGCCAACGGCTCATCCATGATAACGCCGTCCATAATTACCGTCTGAGGCTCCTGCTCGGGTCCGACCTTGATCCCCAAGTGACGCGGCGTGATCGGCTGGTTTTCCCGCTTAAGCAGCACATTGATTTCCCCGCTAGGCTCCATAACGGCGAATTCAACATCCGCCGCCCGGAAGGCGTTCTTCCTGCGAAGCTGCTCCAGCAGCTCGTCCGTGGAGAGACGCTCCTTCTTCAGATTGTCCTCCATTATTTTGCCGTCCTTGATCAGGACCGTCCCTTTCCCGTCAATCCAGTTTCTGAATCTCTTGCTTTTGATCTGAAGAAATTCCGCTCCCAGAGAGACGCCTACCCACACGACCAAAGCGACGATTCCCAGATACCAGTTCGCTTCAAGATCGAGGGAAATATAAGCGGCCAAGCTCCCGATGGTAATTCCCGTAATGTATTCGAAGACCGAAAGCTGAGTAACTTGTCTTTTGCCCAGCAGCTTGGTTAACACGAATAAAATGACGACAGCCGTCAATGTGCGCAGCGCCACTTCGAGCCATTCCTGCATGAAAATCCACCTCTGGTCCCATAATTGTTAAGACATAACAATTATTCTCCTTTTTCCCTGTTTTTATGAAAAAAACTCTACCGGAGGGTTCGGTGGAGGAATGACCGTTTTGCCGGACTGATTTCTAGGCTCCTTTGGCTGTTATCCCATTCGCTCAGTAGTGGCAGGCCCGTACGCTCTCCCCTCTTTTCCCGTCCCTCTGGCTATTATCCCATTCGCTCAGTATCTTCTGAGGGTGCGATCTATTCTTGTTATGAAACAGAAATTTAACGGGCTGGAAGGAATCTACCCGATGGAATTCATGGTCATCTCGCTTTTCTGAGGCAAGGGGATAACAGTCCAAAGCCTCGATATAGAGGTAAACCGTGTAAGCAACGGAATCGGCTTCCGGCCTGCCCCTTTTCCATTATATTTCGGCGAAGTTGACGTAGATTCTATCCTCAGTGGGCTTCCGCAGGAGTACCAAATTCCGACCCGCAAGGGCCCGAATCCGGATTTCCTTCCAATTCCAGCAATTGACCGTCTCTAGTATATAACGGGTTATAGAATTGACCGATTTGGCGAGCGGATATTCCCGCATAATGGCAAATAAAAGAACGGCGAAACCGGTTGGCGGAACGGTTCGGATAAGAACCGTGAATAACGCTGCCGTTAAAGAACAGAACATCGCCTGCGTTGAGCCGGGTAGGGATGACCTTCATCCCTTCAGGTACATTTACTTCTTCCTTGGAAAAGGAAATACTCGGGTCAGCCAAATGCGGGCACTCAATATAGAGTCGGTGAGAACCGGGCACCAGCATAATTCCTCCGTTTTCCTCATCCGACGGATCTATTGCTGCCCAAGCCGCTATACATGTGCCGGGCTGAACCTTCAAATAGAAATTATCTTGGTGCAGCGCCTGACCCCGGGCACCGGGGGGCTTGAAATAAAACATGCTTTGCGCCGCGATCGGCTCTTCCTCCAATAAATCCTCCAAGACATTCATGATATCCGGATGAAGCATATAGCGCTTAGCCAATTCATTGAACCGGTGGGGGTGCATAACCCGCGGAAATTGTTTCAGAATATCGCCTCCGGATTCCTCTGCGGAAACCGGTGCGAAATAACCTGGAATCGGGCCTTGTCGATGCATTTCCATAAAGGTCTCTTTAATCTCTCCTACCTCCGGTTCGCTTAACAGTCCTCTGACTATCGTATAACCCTCGCTTGCAAACTGCATTTTGTACCTTTCGTTACCCGCCTCCATTGACAAACTACTCTCCATCTCTTTTACCTCTCCTTATTATAAAATTTTGCCGAATTTCAATCATTCGATCCGGGCCGGGGTTCTCGTTGTCGGCAATCTTCACCGGCTATCGGCAGTCTTCACCGAAAAAGCGTGCGGTTCCCGCCACACGGCATGGCATTGTCCGACGGCGATCCCCCCTTTGCAAGGATTCAGGCCTTCTGGATCGGATGCTTTCATTGTAGAATGAGATGGAGAAGGGAGGAATGCTGGAAATGGCTGAATTCCTTAACGATCCTGCTGTCGAAACGGCAAGCCCCGCTCCGGGCATACTCGTTTCGGATCATTACTCCGAGCCCGATGGCTATCGGGTGTACCGTTCAAGAGGTACCAGAGACTGGTTGATTACCTACACCCTCTCTGGAAGCGGTTCGTATTGGATCGGTGAGCGGAATTGGACATGTCATAGAGGAGATATCGTCGTGCTGAAGCCGGGCACCGTTCATCACTATGCTGCCGGCGAAGGGACGATGTGGGAGTTTTATTGGGCTCATTTTATTCCCCAGCCTTCCTGGCTGGAATGGCTGGCTTGGCCGGAGCCGCATCCCGGACTGTTGATTGTCCGGTTGAACGATGCTTCCGTAGAAGCACGGTTACAAGCCGTATTCGAAAGGATGATCGGGGATTGCAGGTTAGAGCAGCCGTACTCCGGGCTGCTTGCCCTTAACGCGATGGAGGAAATGATTCTGCTGCTGGCACAGAGAGTCAATGATACGGCCAAGAGGCTGGATTCAAGAATCGAAGAAGTGCTCGGAATAATTACCCGTGACTTGAAGCAATCCTTCAGCATTGCCGGGTTAGCCCGCCAGGTGCAATTATCGCCTTCCCGCCTTGCACATTTATTCAAAGAACAGGTAGGCGATTCAATTGCAGCCACCCGGGCAAAAATCCGGCTGCGGCAAGCCGCGCGGCTGCTTGAATTCACTTCACGTACGGTCGCTGAAATCGCCGAGGATGTCGGCTTTCAAAGTCCGTATTATTTTACCAAACAGTTTACTTCCCACTATGGGAAGAGTCCTACTGCATACCGCAAGCAAATCCGCTAATCCGGAACACGGGCCATCCACGGCAGGGACTAATGCGGGCAACTCCCTCCCTTAGAGCACTCTATCCGGAAAGTCGCGGAAGTCGCTAGAGACTGCCTTTGCGGACTTCGCGGAATAAATCCACTCGGGAGGAGGCCGCTACTGCCTAAAATCCGTTCTTTCGGAGCCATGCGGCACATAGCCGCGTCCACTGCTGAACATGTTCGTCTTCTTCGGCTAATCCCAGACCATGACGGCCATGCGGGAATACATGCAGCTCGAACGGAATGCCGAAGCTTGCCAGCGCGTTTACAAACTTCAGGCTGTTCTGAACGGGTACGCTCAGATCATCCGCCGTATGCCATACAAATGCAGGTGGTGTATCGGCACTTACCCGGTTTTCAACTGAAAGCTGTGCCCGAAGCTCCGGCGATGGATCGGGCCCCAGCAGGTTGAGGCGGGAACCTTCATGCCCGCCTTCCCCGAAGGTAATGACCGGGTAGCACAGAACCATCAGATCGGGACGGGTGCTTTCCCGTTCAACAGGATCAGTGTTCCCCGAAGCGGCCGGGGCTTCCATTGTTCCGGCGGATGCTGCGAGATGCCCGCCCGCGGAAAATCCGAGAATGCAGATTCGGGACGGATCCACGCCCCAATCTGCAGCCCGATGCCGGACCAATCGAATGGCCCGTTGAGCATCGGACAATGGCAGCGGATGACGATGCGGCGCCACCCGGTAATCGAGAACGAAGGCGGTAATGCCGATTCCGTTCAGCCAACGGGCGACCGGTTCTCCTTCATGTTTCGCTTTATGTCTGTAGCCTCCTCCCGGGCATACGATCATAGCCGGCTTCGGCCCTTCTCCATCCGCCCAATAAGCGGTTATGGAAGGGGCTTCCGTTAAATGGGAATCATCCGAATATAGGGAAATTTTCATCTGAATCATCCTTTCTCCGCTGTTTTTTGAAAAACCGCACGACCGCACGAACTTCTTCTGCCTTTACACGTTCTGAATAACAATTTATCGTTGCCGGCTCTCTTCATCAGGATAATTTGATTATACAAGCTACCCGTAGAATAGGACAGTACAAGTAACTCAAGAGACTAGCGCATATTATTCCATCGATGGCCAGACCCTTGAGGAAGTCACCGGCTTGAGCTTTATTGAATGGCGTGATTTATGGCAAGAAAAGTACGGCCAGTAGGAGTCGAATCGAAACTCGCGACAAGTGATATTCTTAGCCCTAAATAGAAAAACCCCCTCACCGCAAAAGGTGAGGAGGTATAGCGTCAAGCTTTTTGCCCCAGGTTAGGCCGGTCTGTCAGCGTAACGGCCGCTTCATCGGTTCCATGCAGCTCGAAGATGACTATTTCATTCTCGCCTTCTTTTAGCAACGGACCCGGGATGTACAGCGTTTGCTGCGGACCGCGCTTCCAGTACCGCCCAAGGTTAAATCCGTTAATATAGGCTACCCCTTTAGTCCAGCCGGACATATCGAGGAAGGTGTCCGCCGCCTTCTCCACCTGGAAGGTTCCCCGGTTGAACACCGGCTTCTCTGAAACGGGACCGCTCTCCTGAAACTTCAGCGGAGAGAGATCATCCAACGGAAGCGTATGAATCGTCCAGTGATACAGAGCCTGATAGCCCAACCGGACCGCCTCCGTAATTCCTTTGTAGTCTTTTAACTTCGGTCCGTAGTTGACCCTTCCCATATTTTCAACGAGAATGCTCAGCTCGGCCCCTTCCTTAGGGATTTCCAGTTCGACCTTGGATTCCTTATCCCATCTCTCCAGAACTCCTTTATACTCGCCGTCCAGGAAAACGAGCGCCCGGTCGTGAACCTCCTGCAGGATGAGGCTCGCCTTCTCTCTCGGTCCCGACACCCGGGTCGTGTACAGAATGAATCCGTAATTCTGCCCCAGCTTCTCCATCGGCTCCGGACAGGTTCTTTCCACCGGACGGGAAAGCAGGGACAGGCTGTCGAATAACTCTGCTCTCGCGGTTAACGGTATCCGGCCATAAGCTTTCTTGCGGATCGGTTCCGGCAGAATCGACTCATCCACTTCAGCGTACTTGCCGATAACCTCCCGGAAGGCATAATATTTCTCCGTCAGTTCCCCATTCTCGCTCAGAGCCGAATCATAATCGTAGCTGGTCACTGTCGGTTCATAAAAACCACCATAATTAGCCCCGCTATAGAAACCGAAGTTCGTTCCGCCATGGAACATATAGAAATTGACCGATGCACCGATCTTCAGCATATCGTCCAAAACGGCGGCGGCATCCTTCGCATCTCTCGTATGATGCTCTTCCCCCCAATGATCGAACCACCCATTCCAATACTCCATGCACATGAGCGGCTTGTCCGGCTGGTATTCCAGCAGCTTGGAGAAAGATTCTTCGGTCCGGGAGCCGAAGTTGACCGTTGCCAGCACCCCGTCAACCATACCGCCCTGCAGCATAACGTCGGTAGGTCCGTCCGATGTAAACAACAATACATCCACTCCGCGACGAATCATGCCGTCTTTAAGATATTCCAAATACCGCTTATCGTTGCCGTAGCTGCCGTATTCGTTCTCGATTTGCATGGCGATAATAGGTCCGCCGTTCGTACACAGCAGCGGCTTGAGTATCGGCAGCAGCACATCATAGTACGCATCCACTTTATCGAGGAAAGGCTTATGGTAGCAGCGAAGCTTCATATCCGGCTCGCTCAACAGCCAGGCCGGCAATCCGCCGAATTCCCACTCCGCACAAATATAAGGACTTGGACGCACAATCACGTACAGGCCCAGCTCGCCCGCGATCTCAATAAACCGAACTAGGTCGACCTGGCCGGAGAAGTTGAATTGCCCTTCATTCGGCTCATGAACGTTCCAAGCCACATACGTTTCAACGGTGTTCAAGCCGCAGGCCTTCAGCTTCAGCAGCCGGTCTCTCCAATATTCCGGGACGATCCGGAAATAATGAATCGCTCCCGATATAAGCTGAACCGGCTTTCCGTCATACGTAAATTGCTTACCGCTAACCGCAAACTGTCCCATAGGAACCCTCCGTTATCAAATAGTCATAATATCCATACTTTTATAATACTGGACAGTCAAAAGTTCTACAGCATTAAGAAGCGAGCGAATCGGCGTCAATATCAGTCGTTT
>NZ_JBHTIU010000080.1:0-8455 GCF_042677205.1 Paenibacillus residui | reverse complement strand
GCTTCGTGAATGATTTCACACCTTAAAAATTAAAAAAAACTGTCTTGACTTCTTGTGCCACTATAGTGGTTCACTTTAAAACGGAATATGAAGAGTTTATTGGTTCAAATGAGGAGGACCTTCCTCTCTCGCTATCGCTCCAACAACTGTTAGATACGCTGAATGAGGAAGAAAAAAGTGTTATCCTGTTAAGATTTTATAATGACTATACTTTTAAGGAAATATCGGAAGTGTTACATATTCCTTTAGGAACTGCAAAATCGATTTTTTATCGGGCTCTACAAAAGCTCCGTGAACAAACGAAGGAGGCGGAGATTTATGAGTAATCAAATAAAACAATTATTGGACCAGATTGAACTCCCCGATGAGCTGCATGAGCGGAGCATACTTGGTGTGATGAAAGCAAAGGAGGAAATTGAGATTGAGAACGCAAAACCAATTAAACGAATGAAGAAAAGCTTTATCGCCGCTGCTGCTTGCTTGATTTTGGGGGGAACATTGCTAATGACCGAGGGAGGTTCGCGCATAGTAACCGCTGCACAAAACGCAGTAGAAACTCTAATCAGTCAGATCTTCGGCTCGAAAGAAAAGTTAAAAATAGTAGACCCTCAACTTACCGAGGTGGATATACAGAATATTGAAGAAGACTTGCAGACTGCCAAGCTAGCGTTATCCGACAGCGAATTTGCTCAATATAAAGAACTGCTCGCCAAGCTCGAGCATTATGCCGAACAAATGGCAGTTGCGGCAGATGGAGCTAAGGAAAGAAACCCTGAGGTTTTATCGGAGGAAGAACAGAAGGAATACCAGGCGGCGATTGCAGAAATTGAACGCTTCAACAACCAGATTGTTGAGAGAACGAAGATGACTATGGAGGAAGCCAGTCAACTGGCGGGCTATCCCGTCCGTCGACCCGCCTATGTTCCCGACGGCCATCAATTAATATCGGAAGAGATCAATCCGAAAGAGATGTTTAGAGCGACCCGTCCTTTTGTTGCATTGGATTATAGAAATATGGAATATAGAAATGGCGAATTTGGTTTCAGAACTGTCCAGCAGCCGATAAACGACAACGAATTTGCCAAGTGGGCATTTGATCATATTGAATCCTATACCGTGGATGGTTATCAGCTTGAATTTGCTTGGTATAAAGATTCTAACGTTCAAGGGATGAGGATCCGAGTTCCGGAAAGCGACAGCAGTAAATCATACGAAATTGTTATGATTGCAGACCTATTGCCCAAAGAGCAAATGGAACAAATATTATTGTCCATGGTGAAGGACGATTAAATTCACAAGGCGGCCGACTGATCGTCAGCCGCCTGAAAGTGTTTCCGCCGATAAAACCGTTTACCGCTTCTCTTCTTTCATCACGCGCTTTCCCCATTCATTTTCTTTTTAAAAGCAAAAACGGCAATAACTATGACAACAACCATATATCCAACAACCCACCACATATGCGGTAAAATTGAAGCATAATCCCCGGATAGAGCAGCTCTGCTCGCGTCTACTGCATGAGCAAATGGAAGCGCATAGGCAATCTCTTTAAACCAGCCCCCTACCAGATTCAAGTCGAACCATGTACCGCTTAACCAAGCGCTAAGATTAGTCAGCAGCGCTCCGCAAATACCACCCACCTGCTTGTCGTTAAATATGCTGCCTGTTAACAGTCCTATTCCTATAAATAATAAGGAGATTGGCAGAAGCACAATAATAGAAAGTAAAACATTGGCATTGATCGGCAATCCCAAGAAAAGTGCTGTGGTAAAGCTAATCATAATTTGAACAATGGCCATGGGGACTAGCGGCACTATATATCCTACAATGTAATCAGAGGCAGATAGAGGTGCCGTGAACAATCGCATCAAAAATGAGGTGCTTCTATCTTTAGCTATAAGCATTCCGGAGAATAGCGAGATGAAAGAAAGACCGAAAACGGCTATACCGGGAATAAGCTTATCAATGACAAATAACTCGGTTGGAACATTCGCTTGAATAGTAGTTAACAATAATAATATAACTAACGGGAACCCTATACCAAATGCCAAATTTAATGGATCTCTAATAATTTCTTTGTGGTTACGGGCAGCAAAGGCCAGCGATTTCATCTCTCTACCTCCTCTTTAGTAGCTAACGAAACAAAGGCTTCCTCCAGCGACTCGGTGTTCGTCTTTGCCATCAATTCAGCTACCGTTCCAACGGCCTTCAATCTTCCTTTCGCCATAATTCCTATTCGATCCGAAAGTACTTCTGCTTCGTCCATATAATGGGTCGTGAGAATAATGGTAATACTTCCCTTTAGTTTCTTAACTGCATTCCATAGTTCCCTTCTTGCGATGACATCCAAGCCTAGTGTAGGTTCATCCAGGAATAAGATTTGGGGATTCGTAATAAGTGCCATGGCAATACTAAGCCGTCTTTGCATTCCCCCGGATAAAGTTTTTGCTTTATTGTTGGATACTTCCGTAAGGCTAAAAGTGCGAAGCATCTCTTCCACTCTTATTTCAACCGTTTTCTTGTCGAACCCGTATATTTGGGCAATTAATTCAAGATTCTCCCGGACGGTTAAATTAGGGGCTACAGCCGTTTCCTGTGGTGAAACATTAATCAATTCTTTTACTCCATGAGGATTGGAGACAATACTGTTGCCGAGGAGAGTTGCATCTCCGCTTGTAGGGCTGCTGAGGCAGGTCAACATCTTGATCGTTGTCGTTTTACCTGCACCATTTACTCCGAGTAAAGCAAAAAGCTCACCTTGTTCAATAGAAAGATCGAGAGAATGCACGGCAATCTTTTTTTCAAATTTCTTGGTTAAATTATTGGTTTGGATAGCTATCATTCCTCTTCCTCCTCGTATTCCTGTGCCTTAAATATATCCTCAGCAAGCTGCAGGAAGCTCTCGTTCTTTACGATGGCAATCCCTTGTGCTTCATCGCCTAAAACAAGTAATCTGTCTCCCGGCGCAATGCTAAATACCTCTCTAGCTTTTTTGGGAATGACAATTTGCCCTCGCTCCCCAACCTTTACCAGCCCGAATATGTGCTTTCCTTTTGGTTTAATACCAATTTCTTGCTTATCATTCGTGTCATTCACAAGATCATCTAATGCCACTCCATATAATTCCGCCAAAGCCTTGCAATTATGGATATCCGGCATGGTTTCCCCGGACTCCCATTTCGCTACGGCTTGCCTTGAAACACCGATTTTATCGGCCACTTCTTCTTGTGTGTATCTCATTATTTTCCGCATTTTTTTCAAATTCATATTTATCATATTTTGTCACACCCCTTATATCATTCTATTGAACTTTTTCCATATATCCACCAACTCAAAATAACATATGACGTTATCTTAAGTTTACATTTTGTTTAGTGTGGATTTTTTTCATTCCCAAAAACATAACCGGACCAACAAAAAATCCCCAAAGCTTGGTTTGAGGAAACCTGTATTTGTGATTCACTTTTTTCCATGACAGCAAAGTAGTTTTCTTCATGATCTGCAAAGTTAAATACTTTGCCGAAGGAATACTTGCGATTTCTCGAGGCATGAGGGTCTATGGTAAAAACGATTTAACTGTAATTTATGTAGGTAAATTCGTGCGAATGGCAGAAAGTGATTGAAGTAAATGGAAAAACTCCAGTTAGAATCGAGTTATTTTGCTGATATCACCCTTTTTGCCCAAACTAGCTGTAGTTTTTCCACTTAGATTACGTCTTTCGCTCCAGAGGAGCAAATCTAGCTGTATGAAATCCAGTTAGACGCCCAAGTCGGCAAAGCTTCACCGGTTCCGTCAAGCGGCACTATCAATTCCGGGACAAATATCATCGTTCCTGAATGTCTGTCTTGAATTATGGACAAATATTCATATAACACTAATTCGCGAATGACTCGATTCGCTTCCGCTTTATTGTACCTGGCCAGCCAAGCTTCCTTCCCCACTTGCCAGATAGTGTTGTTTACTCCAGCCCCCTTCGCCCTTGCTTCCGAATCCATTTTCCACCCGTCAAGCATACTTGTTGAACCTCATATCTGCGGGGAAGTTCATCATTTTTCATATATTCACATCCATTTTATGTGTAGTTTCATCTTCCGCCCATTTTTAAGAAATTTGATCTACATTTGTAGACGAAATTTCTTTCGCATGCTATACTGAACGCATAACAACACGCTAGATGATCCAGGTTGGCTGTCGAATAATGGAGTACAAACTAAGTTCATGTGGAAAAATGCTGCAAGGATTGGCTATAACGGAACCCAGAGACCTTAATCGTTCCAGAAGGGCCATTCGGTAACTTTAACGGAATCGGATGACCTTATTCCAAGAAATGCAGACGAAAGTATGAGGATTTCAATGAAATAAGGGCGTCTGGGTCCGTTAGTCTAAAAAAACCGCCTATTTTGACGAAATAGGGTCTTACAGATCCGTTACGTTTTCACTGTTGACTTTTCACTATTTCAACATCCTGTTGAACGCCTTTCCCACAATGAATCGAGAGCCTCCCCAGGTCCGTTACCAGCTTCACGGTTATCCATTGCCGGTTGATTTGATGCTATAACATTTGGACTTTTCACTAGTACAATCATCCAGTTTGTACGCCCTGTCCGCAATGAATCGAAAGCCTCCAATGGCAAGTTCCACATCAACTGAACGGAGGGATTCCCCCAATGAAGCCATCTTTTGAACGACTGCCGGATGCCGAGTATGACGTTATGGATATCATCTGGCAGTCAGAGCAACCGCTCAAAACGTCTGCGATCTTGTCCAGACTTCACGAGGAGCAAGGAAAGGATTGGAACATTTCTACCCTGCAATCCCTGTTGACGCGCCTGCAGCAGCGGGGCTACATTGACTTCAAAAATGAAGGCAGACTGAAGCTCTACTATCCTTTAATTGACCGGCATTCGTACACCCGGCAGGAAACTCAGAGCTTCTTCAGCCGCTTCCATCGCAACTCCTACAAAAGCCTGTTTGCGGCACTGACAGGCGGACGGAAAATTAGTAGAGAGTCACTGGACGAATTGTCGGAAATCGTCCGGAATGCGGGTAAAGAGGATGATTAATACCTGGTTTGCAATCATCATTGAAACATCGGCCTTCGCAGTCGTTACCATCCTGTTGGCAGCAGGGATCGGAAGATTGACCGGCCATCGGTATCGCCCGCAATGGCGCTACTGGATATGGCTTGTCCTGGGTCTGCGCCTGGCGCTTCCATTCTGGCAGGTGCCGCAGGCCATCCCTGTGATAACGCTCCCGAACATCGTAGCGGATCAGCTTGCGCCCAATGCCGGCCCGTCAACCGTGAATGCGCCTTCATCTGCGGGGTCAACGGAAACCGGTCCGATTGACGAATCGTGGTCCGCCGTAAATACGGATACCCCCACTTCCGGTTATCTTCCGGATATTCCGACTTTGCTGTCCTGGATATGGCTGTTGGGCGCAGCAAGCTATTTAGGCTGGAGGATTATTCAGTATCGTCTTGCCTTGCGAAATTTAAAGGCTTGCTCGCAGCCAGTTGGTCCACGCGAGCTTGCGATAATGTCTGCACTGAAGGCGGATATGGGTGTAAGTCGGCGCATCGGTCTGTATCAATGCCGGCTCGCCAGCAGTCCGATGCTGATCGGCTTTATTCGTCCTGCCATCCTGCTGCCGGATACGCGCCTGACGGATGATCAGCTTGAGCTGATCCTGCGGCACGAACTGACGCATGCCAAGAGGAAAGATTTGTGGTTCATGGCACTTATGTCATGGGTCTCTGCCCTGCACTGGTTCAACCCGTTCGTCCATTGGATGATCCGCATGGCCTATGATGATCTGGAAAAAATATGCGACAATCACGTGATTAAACATGCCGATGTTCGCACCAGACAGCTTTATGCCGACACCATCATCCATTATATGAGAAATAGTGTTAATAAAGGGCCTTCTTTATCTACTTCTTTCCTTGGAGGGGATCGCGTCATGAAAGAGCGGTTTAAATTGATTTTTCAAAATCAGCCCAAAAAATCGGCGGCCTGGGTTTCCTGCCTCCTATTGATCATGATCCTTGCCGGAGGCACCTTGGTTTCTTGCCAAGGCTCAACGTCTCAAAGTAAAGGTAAAGACAGCTTTGCCGGGCTGTATGCTTTATTCGGTTCAGCGGAACAAGATGTGTTCAAGGCCCTATCCCTTGATGCGGACAATGATTTTGAGGAGTCCAATTTAATCCCCAACAACACGAGCTACCTGTTAAAGCAGCCTGTGAAAGTACATGGCCACTCGAGCCGATTGCTGATGGGATTCTACAATGAATTGTTGATGTACTTACAATACCGGTTCGACAATCATCAGGATGCCTTTGCTGTCAGCAAAGCGCTTAGAGATGAACTGGCCAAACTGCACGGCCAACCCGACACGATAGAGGGCCATCCTAACCGGCTGGATAAATTGACCGAGCTGCCGACCGGCGGACCCTTTCCTTCGCCCGAATATATGGAGGAATGGCACATCGAGGTCGATCCTGAGGTTTTGAACACTTTAATCGGAGATACGGGTTATACTTCTCTTGACATCATTGTGAAACTCTCCTTGAATGACGAATCTCATGCTACGGTGACCGTTCGCTACTCGGCAAATCTCAACAGCATGCAGCGGCCTCGCCCCTGAATGAAGATGTGGAAGGCGTAATCGACATGCTGTTATCCTATAGCGGCGGTCCTGGATAAGCAAATCAAGTCCCGGACTGCCGCTGGTTGGTCTAATTCCGTTTCTCGGCCGTTATAAATCCAACTACAATTCAAACCTCTGCTTAATCAGACCTGCGACATGTTCCGGGCTCAAGGTGGAGTTATTGATTCTTATATAATTCTCTCTTTTTATTTCCCCATTATAAGAGTTTAGCCGGTTTCGGGCCATCTTGCTTTTCAGATCCGTTTCAGAGAATTCGATATTTCTTTTAGTAGGCTTATGCTTAAGCCTGTGAGGGCTTATGTTGCGTTCCAGCCTTATCTCCAGTTCGGCCTCCAGTTCAACAAAGTAAACCTCGCCACCCTTAGCTTCGAATATTTGACAAACACTCTCTACATAGTCCCAATCCGCCTGGCTATCAAATGACCAAAGATATGTAAAGATCAACCCTTCCAATTCGCTATTAGCCACTTCTTCAAAGATCGCCCGGCGAAACAGCCTGACCAGCCTTTTGCCAGGTTCGGTACCATAACTAAAAAAGGGGGCGACCATTTCAATACTCATATGATTATGAAAAAGCTTCAGCCCGGTTATCTTCTCGAGCTCCTGTCCTACGGTCATCTTGCCGACAGCTTGCGGTCCAAAGATTAAGACAAATTTCTTTATGGCAAACCCCTCCCCTTCTTCCTCTTCCTTAACCTTGCTTGCCCTGTTTTAGTCTCCAGTCAGATGCCATTGGCGCGGTATTGTTCAAGATTGACATAGCCATCATGCGTTACGGCCACACCTTCATTCTGCAGCAGCAACATTTGTAACTGATAAGCCTCCTCGTTCTTGATGCTGATTTTCCCTTGCGCATTCAATACACGATGCCAACACAGCCTGTACTTCCTGCTCATGGAATGCAGGATCCTCACGACCTGCCGTGCGCCACGGGGGCTACCCGCCATTGCTGCAATCTGGCCGTACGTCATCACTTTCCCTTCAGGAATCGTTTGGATGATTTCAATGACATTTTTCGTAAATGTGTTCATCGCCGTTCTTCCTTCCTGCTGCACTTCATTTATATCTTTCTTGCTCGCTTTATTTAAACCTGAATAATAGAAACCCGGTATTAAAATAGTTATATGAACCTTTTATTTCACCCTGCCATTTTCTATTAAATCGAATATAGTATATCGAGTCTATTGCCAAAAAGGAGGTTATGTATGCTATGGCTTTACAGCTTATGAAATTACTTGTTACGGCAACGACTACGACAAATACGGTTCCGACTCCGGAGAAATTTTTCCATGTCACTGCCGGCGAAACGGCGGCGGGTGCCACACTAACTATTGATACCGCCGATTTTTTCGATGATACCGGTGCCGCATCCACCGATCTGCCTGCGCTGGCCGCCGGCAACAGTATGTTTAATGTTTACGTTAATGGGGTATTGCAAATGCAGGGCATTGCGACCTATACCCCTGGCGCCACAACGGTTGGGTCGCTGGCAATAGCCGTACCCGCCGGGAGCGAACCTATTTTGGCGAATACGCCGATCGTATTGGAGGTTATAAACTTTACCCCATCCTCCACTACAACAGTTAATACATGATGTGAGCAAACACCAAGCATGAATATCGGAATTTTAACTGTGCCGGACAATCGTATTTCTGTGGTTGACCGGCTTTCTATTTTCAGGTTTTCCCCCATCCCGGCTCCGATGCAACAACGACTCTCCGGCTTAAACTACCACCTGCTCAAAGCAGGTGGATTTAGACATAAATGTCGACGACTAAAGTCGTAGCG
>NZ_JBHTIU010000079.1:0-16255 GCF_042677205.1 Paenibacillus residui | reverse complement strand
CAGTTAGACGTGCCGCTCCGCTTGCAACGATGCCTGCAGACGGTAAAATAGACGGATTTTCAAGGTAGTTTAGTCAGTTCCTAGCTGTCGCATGAATTTACTGCATAAATTACAGTTAGACGCGCCATTCCGTTTGCACGGCACCGGCAGAAAATGAAAATAGACGGATTTTCAAGGTAGTGTCCCTCACAGTTAGTTTCCCCTCTTGTGAAACGTGGCCATCCTTCCGTCTTCATTGCCTGAATATAGTTGTCTAATTGGAGGAATAAGTATATGGAGAGCCAGGAACCATTCAATAGAACGAAGAGAACCCAACCCGCGATACCGGAAACACAGCAAATAAAGCTCAGCGTCCCTTAGCCCCTCAGCTATACCGAAACATTAGGCTACTTGTCCCGCTCGCCCAACGAGTGTATGTACCGTATCCACAATGATAAACTATACTGTCACATTCCGGTAACGGATGAAGGTACGGGCCCTGTAGTCGAAATCAGCGGAGAACAGGAAGACTCTCTCGTTGTTACCTATTTGCAAGAGGGCCTTCCATCCAAGGCAAGCCGAGACATGGTAGCCGGATATGTTCGCGAATGGTTTGATTTGGAGACGGACCTCGCTCCTTTTTACGAAATGGCCGCGGGCGATGCCCTGCTGAACAAGGTAGTCCGGCGGTTTTATGGCCTCCGCCTGGCCGGCATTCCCGATTTATTCGAAGCTCTTAGCTGGGGGATTATCGGGCAGCAGATTAATTTAGCCTTTGCCTACACGCTCAAGAGACGCCTCGTGGAATCGTTCGGCAAGCATGTCGAATGGGACGGGGTCAAGTATTGGAGCTTCCCTTCTCCATCCGTCATTGCAGAGCTGAAGGTGGAGGATCTGACCCGGCTGCAGTTAACCGCCAGAAAATCCGAATATTTAATCGGCACAGCCCGTCTGATGGCGGAAGGCAAACTGACCAAGAAGCAGCTGCTGGAGGCAGGAAGCTGCGAGGAGGCGGAGCGGCTGCTGGTCAGCATTCGGGGAATCGGTCCATGGACCGCCAATTACGTCCTGATGAGATGTCTCCGCTTCCCGTCCGCCTTCCCTATTGCCGATGTCGGGCTGCATAACGCCATCCGTGAGCTCTTGGGAAGGCCGAGCAAGCCGTCCATAGACGAAATCAGGAAGCTGGCCTCCACCTGGGCCGGATGGGAAGCCTATGCCACCTTCTACTTATGGAGAAGTATTTATTGAAGCGGACCGGCTCCAATACGGGATGCAGTAGGATGGCTCTCCAACAGCATAGCCGAGTGTCCCCCGCCAGGGGCAGCCCTCTGCCTCTGCCGCTGGCTGAACATCTTATAGCTATTACCTATAAATACGATATCTTTTATATATTTCAATAATGAGGACCGGTCGACTACAATGAAATTATCCAAATACGCAAGGAGGAAATAACGATGGATCCGTCAGTAAAGAAGCTGTTCGATGCCGGTGCGAAAGACTACGAGTGGCAGAGGAGAAATTTGATTCCATGCTTTGACGATTTCTACGGGATGGCTTTATCCTTGGTGGAAAGCGCTGATTCTTCCCCACGCATCCTGGATCTGGGGGCAGGGACGGGGCTGTTCTCCGGTCTGGTGCTGCAGAAGTATCCGAAGGCCCGTCTGACCCTCATCGATTTCAGCGAGCTGATGCTGGACAAAGCCCGCCAGAGATTCGGCTCCCAGGCGGCAAATGTTCAATATATTATGGCCGATTATTGCGATTATGCGTTTACCGAATCCTACGATTTCGTCATCTCTTCGCTGTCTATCCATCATCTGCCCCACGACGGCAAAAGGAAATTGTTCGCGAACGTGTATCATGCGCTGCGGGAGGGTGGAGTGTTCGTCAATGCCGACCAGGCGCGAGGCAGCACTCCCGAGACAGATGCTTACTATAAAAGGCGCTGGATGGCCTCCGTCAGCGCAAGCGGTCTTCCGCAGGAGATGATCGACGCCTCGGTGGAAAGAAGAAAGCACGACATCAACGCCTCGGTAGAGGAGCAAATCCGCTGGATGGAGGAAGCCGGCTTCACCGACGTGGATTGCATGTACAAAAACCTGGAATTCGCCGTTTTCTATGGAAAAAAAGACCGCTGATCCCCTGCTATCGTTTCATACGGAGTCTTCCTGTTGTCGGCGAGCTGTCCCGCAAGCATATTGGCATAAAACGGCCCCGTCCCAACTAATGAAGCATGAAGGACCCCTGGTCGCTTTTGCACGATTTACCGTACAATCTGCCGTATATATGGCCGCAACGGTCTGACTTTTAATCGTACATACGGACGCGCAGGTTTCGGGAACGAGAACGAGTGCATTTTCCACGAATTATCGTACAATCTGCCGTGTATAATATGGCCGCAACGGTCCGACTATATGGACGCACTCGTTCCCGGAACGAGTGCGTTTTGTTGACGTGGAAACGAAGTCCTTCTGGGGCAGCCAAAGCTAACTCTATGCGGGCTTAAAAATCATAAATCAACTTTGATAACCCCCCTGTCTTTGGCAAGCTCCTACTCCAACTCATTCCTGCCGTTCCCCGGGCAGTCCGGGGATATTCATTCATATCACCCTTCGTGCGACCCGTCCCTTGTCCCGAAAACATCGTAAAATCACTATATATTTTAGTATTTTACCATGTTGTATGAACCCACCCGACCCTCCATAATGAAGAGAACATCGAGAATGGAGGCCGTTGAGAAGATGAAGTAAGCTTAAATCCCAATAAGGAAAGGAGAGCGCGCACCATTGAGAACTTTTTCTGAAGGCGTTTCCAAAAGGCTGGTTTGGCTGCTATGCGGTACGGTCGTATTGTCCGGCTGCACGGGGAACCCGTCTCCCAGGGGAGAAACAGCGGCAGACCAGAAGAAAGTTTCGGCTCCGGGGACGTTTCCGATTGTGGATGAGAAAATAACGATCAAGCTGTTCACGAAGCATGATCCCAAGGTGGAGGATTACGCCACTAACGAATTCACCAAATGGTATGAAGAGAAGACCAACATTCATATCGATTGGCAAACCGTGCCGGTATCGGCATTGGCCGAGAAGCTGCAGGTGACGTTGGCCGGCGGCGATTTGCCGGAGGTGATTATGACCGCAGGGCTTACCCCAAGCCAATTGGTAGCCTACGGCAGCCAAGGCTTATTCCTTCCTCTTAACGACTTGATTGACCAGTATGCCCCTAACATCAAGAAGATGATGGAGCAGGTTCCGGAATCAAGGAAGTATCTGTATGCGCCGGATGGCAACATATATGGGCTGCCCCGGTATTCGGAGAACGTCCATACGTCCATGCCGAAGAAATTATGGATCAATCAGAAGTGGCTGGACAATCTCGGCCTGCAAATGCCGGAAACGACAGAAGATCTCTACAATGTATTGAAAGCGTTTAAAACCGAAGATCCGAACGGAAACGGCAAAGCCGACGAAATCCCCTTTGCCGGCGCCACTCAAGATAATAACGAGCCCGAATCGTTCATCATGCAGTCCTTCCTGTTCTTCGACAGAGATACTTATGTCATGGTGGAGAATGACAAGATCGTATTTACCGGAGATAGCGAAGGTTACAAGGAAGGGCTCAAATACTTGAGACGGCTCATCCAGGAGGGGCTCCTCGCACCGGAATCGTTCACCCAGGACCGCAAAGCGCTGACCGCTCTGTCTGAAGCGCCGGAGGGAGCGCGTCTGGGGGCGGCGCCGGGCCTTATATGGACCCAATTCTCGGTCAGCAACTCCCCGCTCGGGCGGGACAAAGAGTTCGTGCCCGTTCCTATTTTGGCCGGTCCGGACGGGAAACGATACGGCTTCGATAAGGGTGAAAGCGTCATTCCCGCAGAATTTGTCATTACGAAAAATGCCAAAAATCCGGAGGCGGCCATCCGCTGGATCGACTTTTTCTACGATTCGTCCCAAATGCTCGAGACCGGCATGAGCCCGTCTTACGGCATAGAAGGCGTCCATTGGGAGAAGATCGAGCCGGGCAAATTCGGTCTGGACGGAGTCACGCCTGCCGAATTCCGGATTTTGGTGCAGCCGGGGACACCGGGCAATTATTACTGGAACCAGAGCGTTCCCAGCTACAGCACCGTGAAAACGATGTACCGCTACGAGGTCACGCCGGAAATGGACAGCGAGGTCGTTCTGTATAACACGACTAAAGAGCTGTACAAACCGTACTCCATGCTGGACAAAAAGCTTCCTTTCCTCTATTTCATGCCTGAAGATTTGGCCAAATATGGAGACTTGCAAAAAAATATCGTCGGCGTCGTCCGCCAGTTCATGCTTAAATTCGTGACGGGAAATCTCGATATCGACAAAGATTGGGATAAATACATTCAGGAGCTGAACAACGCCGGATTGAAGCAATACGTGGACATTCTGCAGGAAACCTACGATAAGAACAAGGAATGAAGCTCGGGGGTGGACGGGTGAATGCGTTAAGACGCAAGCAAATTTGGGACAATTGGCAGCTTTACGTACTGATCTTTCTGCCCTTTGTGTACGTCATCGTTTTTCATTACTTGCCGATGTACGGATTGCTTATCGCTTTTAAAAACTACAACCTGGCCAAAGGGATATGGGGCAGCGAGTGGGCGGGACTTTCCCATTTCGCAAGATTTTTCGGCTCCTATGATTTTGTGCTTGTGCTCAAGAATACTCTCGGACTAAGCCTTTACAATTTGGGAGTCGGATTTCCTGCACCGATTATTCTTGCACTATCTCTCAATTATTTACGGAACCGCAGGTTCAAGAAGCTGGTGCAAATGGTAACGTATGCCCCCCATTTCATTTCGGTCGTCGTATTGGTCGGAATTGTCGTCCAATTACTGTCGGTTCATACGGGAATCGTCAATCAGATGATCGAGGCTATTACCGGCAAGCAGATCAATTTTCTCGGAGAGCCGCTCTATTTCAAGTCCATCTACGTCTGGTCCGGCATCTGGCAGCAGATTGGCTGGGGATCCATTATTTATTTGGCGGCTCTATCCGCCATTGACCCTCATCTCCATGAAGCGGCCGTTATGGATGGCGCCAGCAAATTGCAGCGCATATGGCACATAGACATTGCGGGAATTATGCCCACGATCGTTGTCCTGCTCATTCTCGATGTAGGGCAGATCATGAACGTAGGCTTCCAGAAGGTACTGCTGCTGCAGAATCAATTGAACCTGGAAGCCTCGGAAGTGATTGACACTTATGTGTACAAAGTGGGCATTATCTCGGGAATTCCCAACTATTCTTACGCCACTGCCATCGGTCTGTTTAAATCTTTGATCGGATTGATCCTTATAGTGTCAGTGAACAAAATAGCCCGAAAAGTAAGCGACACAAGCCTATGGTAGCTCGAAGGGGGGATGTGCCTTGATCGAAAACCGGCTGATCAAAGAAACGGGCCTGGATAAGCTGTTCACCATTGCCAACTACCTGTTCGCCGGCATTCTTCTGCTGTTGGTCCTGTATCCTCTTGTATATGTACTCAGCGCCTCGTTCAGTTCGCCGGAGTCGCTGATGGGAGGCAGAGTTTGGCTGTTTCCCGTGGATATCGGACTGGCCGGATATAAAGCCGTATTCGAGTACAAGGGCGTCTGGATCGGCTATTCCAACAGCCTGTTTTATACCGTAGCAGGGACGGTCATCAATGTGGTCATGACGATTGCGGCCGCTTACCCGCTTTCGCGCAAAGATTTTTACGGCGGAAGAACGATCATGCTGATCTTTGCTTTTACCATGATTTTCTCAGGCGGGCTTATCCCCAATTATTTGCTGGTGAAAGAGCTCGGCTTGCTGAACACCCGCTGGGCGCTGCTTATTCCGAATGCGATGAGCATCTTCAATGTCGTCGTGATGATGAGCTTCTTCCGCAGCAATATTCCTGCCGAATTGCTGGAATCGGCCAAGATGGACGGATGCAGCAACTTCCGGTTTTTGCTCAGCATCGTCCTGCCGCTGTCCGGAGCGGTCATTGCCGTTATTACGCTGTTCTATGCGGTGGGACATTGGAACAGTTTTTTCGACGCGCTGCTCTATTTGTCCGACAAGAACAAATTTCCTCTACAGATCTACTTGCGGGAAATATTGCTGCTGAACACTACGAGCGATATCACACTGAATGTGGATGAGGAAAGCAAAAATTTCTACTTGAGCGAATTATTGAAGTATTCGCTGATCATTCTTTCCAGCTTGCCGATGATCGTACTGTACCCGTTTGTACAAAAATATTTTGTTAAAGGCGTCATGGTCGGATCGCTCAAAGGGTAATCCGCATACACGCTGCATAAACAATGGACATGGAGGGATATATGATGAAAGCATTGCTGGTCGGCATTGGAGGATTCGGTTCCGGATGGTACCGGAGGCTTCGCAATCAATATAGTGAGCTGCAGTTGGCGGTTGCCGATACCGATGAAAGCAAGCGAGCCAAGGTGGAAGAAGACGGTGTCCCTTTCTACACCTCGGTACAAGAAGCGATTGAGAAGGAACGGCCCGATGTGCTGCTCAACGTCACTCCGCCGCATATCCACAAGGAAATCAACCATCTCGCATTCGATCATCGAATTCCCGTCTTTTGCGAAAAGCCGATTGCGGATAACTACGAGGATGCCATCGCGATGGTGGAAAGGGCGGAGAAAGAAAATATTCCGTTCATGATCGCCGAAAACTACCGTGCTTTCCCGTTTGTCCGAAAGTTAAGAAAGCTCATCGCGGACGGTGAAATCGGCAGCATCCTTACGATCGACGGAGTGTTCTACCGTTACAGCGAAATGGCGCATTCGGACAAAACCGCCATTCTGGAAGGCTTGATCGTCCATCATTTCGATCTGATCCGCTATTTGACAGGGCGGGAGATCGGGAAAGTGTTCGCGACATACCGCCACAGCCTGAATATCGTTATGGAGCTGCAAGCAGGCATTACGGCCACCTTCCGCTGCTCCGTCCGATCGAAGGGCAAGCATACCGATTGGGCCGGCAATTGGCGGATCGAAGGCGATCAAGGCTGCCTGGAGCTGATAGATAACCAGATTCATCTGACGAAAGACGGAGCCACCACATTGATCGATGATTTTAGCGATGTTCATGCTCCGGGCCCGTTTACGGAATTTCTGCAGTCCCTTGAGGAGCAGAGAGAGCCGGAGACAAGCGCCAAGGACTACTTGAGAAATCAGGCGCTCGCACATTATTGCAGGGAATCCATCACTACGCACCAAGCAGTGGATACTTCTGCGAGCTGGGGGTATGGTCCAATGATTGTCCGCAACTATTACGATATGGAATTCGGTCCCCCATCGGTCAGCCATCACGGGAAGGGGATGACCCGAGGGAAGAGGCTGTATTCCCGTGAAGATTTCGATACGCCGATCATGTTCCTCGGCTACGGAGAAATCCCGCCGGGGGCTTCCATCGGCTATCACGGCCACCGGGAGGACGAAGAGGTATACATCATCCTGGAAGGGACCGGATTAATGACCGTCAACGGCCAGACGCGGCAGGTCAAAGCCGGGGATGTCATCCTGAACAAGCCTTGGTGGAAGCACGGGTTGGAAAATAACAGTGATCAGCCTCTCCGGACCTTAATCTTCGAAGTGCTGAAGACACCGGCCGCTGACAAATAAACCTCCGGATGAACATTAGGAACAGGTGGGACTTCATTTGCCGGCCAAAAACATAATCAACCGATGGAAGTCATCTCTAAAGTGGAAGTTGATCTCTATTTTTCTCGTCATTGTTATGTTCAATCTGGTTGTCATCGGTTTCTTTGTCAACCGGTATGTCGCGATGGCTATCGAGAAGGATTCCATCCAGTTAAGCCGGCTTATTCTCAAACAGGCCAACTTGAATCTGGAACGTTATTTGGGAGAAATCGAACAATTCATGTTTACGCTGGAGATCATTAACTCCATGGCTTCCCAAATCCATGCGACAGATATTGAGCAGATGACCGTGGACCTGGCCAACCTGTTCCGCTATACGGCCAATTATAAAGATACGAAAGCGACGATCCGGGATGAGGTCGAACATTTGCAGAGGTATTTGCATATTATTCAAACCCGTTACGGAGATAAATTTACATACGACCTATCCGTGGAAGAGACGTGTTGGAAGGCGGTTTGTCCCAAAGTGATTCTGCAGCCGCTTGCGGAAAATGCCGTAAAGCACGGCTTCGAGACGTCCGGCGGAGCCCTTCATTTGTCCGTTGCCATTCGAAAAATCGAAGAACAGTGGATTGAGGTTTGCTTTGCCGATAACGGAATGGGATTTTCCGAGGACAAGATCAGGGAACTGAACGATAAACTGTACCGGCAAAACTCGCATTATTCCGATTTCCAGCGCATCGGACTGCTCAATATCCATTACCGATTAACGACGCAATATACATCGCACAAGGCCGGCCTCCGGATAAGAAACAGCGACAGCGGAGGTGCCGAAGTGCGCTTTTGCTTGCCTATGAATTTATAGACCGGGGGTGGGAGCACGATGTTACGAATTTTAGTCGTGGATGATGAACCATACATCCGTACGGGGATTGCCTCGAAGATCGGGCAATTCGGGGGACCGTTCGTCGTATCCGGGTTCGCGGCCAATGGTATGGAAGCTTTGGAGTGGCTGGAAACCCATCACGCGGACATCTGTATTGCGGATATACGCATGCCCGTTATGGACGGACTGGAACTAATCCAACGCATCAGGCAGACTCATCCGCGGATGCTAAGCATTGTCGTATCCAGCTATAATGAATTTGCTTACGCCCGGCAAGCGATCCAATTAAATGTCTCCGATTATATTTTGAAGCCTATCGACAGGGCCGCTTTGCAGCAAGCATTGGAGCATGCGGCGGTCACTCTCGACAAAACAAGAATGGATGAGGTCTCCCATCTTCTGCTGCAGAAGAACGATCAGTACCAGGACATGCTGCAGCGCTGGACGGATTACATCCTGACCAACCGTGCGGATAAATATCCCCTGCTTGTGGTGGATACATTGAATCTGATGGAAGGATGGATTGAAGGAGACTACTGTTTATTAGAAGCTCTATCCACCGCATGGATCGAGTTGGTTGCCGCAGCGTTGAAACGGCCGCCTATTGGTGAGAATATGGCCCCCATGCGCGAATGGGATATGGATTATGCCGTGCTTCCCCGTGGAAAGTTGAGAGAATATTTCCGGCTGAATGCCGTTATGCAGATGGAAGGAAGCATTCTTTATTTTCTGGATAGGATGAGAAAAGGGCAAACCAGCGAGAACGAAAAAATCATTCGCCGCATCAAACAATATATCGATACGCACTATGCCGATAAGTTGAATTTGGAGAAGCTGGCCGATCTGATTCCCATTAGCCGCTCCTACCTGACCGCAATGTTCAAGCGGAGCACCGGCATAACTATGTGGAAATATCTCGTTAATGTGCGGATGAAGAAAGCGAAGATGCTGCTGCTGGATCATAATGTGAAAGTGTATGAGGTGGCCAACAAGGTAGGTTATGAAAACAGCGAGCACTTCTCCAAGCTGTTCAAGGAATATTACGGCATAACGCCCAAGGAATACAGGCGAATGGTCGAAATCGCCGATGAAGAAGAGCTATGTTATGATTGATCGCCTGAAGTCAGTACAGCCTGAGGATCTTCGTGGGAAGGGAGCCTGGAACCAATGTCCAAAATCAATCGAGCGACGGTACGGCGTCATTTAAGGATAACTGAACTACTGTGCGAACGAGCCATCCATTCCCTCCAGGACGGTTGTGACAATCTTGTCTGAGCCGACAATGAACAAGAAGGAGACTCTCTACCCCATATTATTGGCCGTCAGCTTGGTCCATCTAATCAACGACTCGCTTCAAGCCGTCATCCCGGCCTCTTATCCGATATTGCGGGATACACTGGGGTTATCCTATACCCAGCTCGGCGTGATCACGTTCATCCTGTATTTTTCCTCTTCCGTCATGCAGCCGGTGGTCGGAATGTACTCGGATAAACGGCCCTCGCCCCTCCTGCTCCCTATAGGAATGGCTATTGCCTTGTTGGGCATGCTCTGTCTTGCTGTTTCCCCGGGATATTTAGCGGTTCTCGGATCGGTGATTTTGGTTGGGGCCGCCTCGGCCATGTTTCACCCGGAGGGGGCCCGAATTGCCTATTTGGCCGCCGGAAACCGAAGAGGCTTGGCGCAGTCCATTTTTCAAGTAGGAGGAAACACCGGCAGCGCTCTGGCGCCTGTCATGACGGCATTGATTTTCTATCCGTTCGGGCAGTTGGGGGCGCTCTGGTTTACTCTGGTCGCCGCTATTGGAGTTGTTATTCAACTAAAACTGGCCGGATGGTACCGGGGCTATCTGTCCGATTCCGGCCGGAAAATCGAAAGCAAAGTGAACCAGCATACGGACAAGGGCCACTGGAAACATGTAAGGCTGGCCGTCGGTATTATTATCCTGATCGTCTTCCTGCGATCCTGGTACGGGGCGGGCCTTTCCAATTATTTCGTCTTTTATCTGATGGAAAAGTTCCGGATATCGATCCCCGAGGCACAGTGGTATATTTTTGTATATGTAGGCGCAGGCATTGCCGGAACGTTCCTCGGCGGGCCTCTGTCCGACCGCATTGGCCGAAAGAGAGTCATTCTGCTCTCCCTGCTGGGCGCGTCTCCTTTTGCCATCCTGCTGCCCTATGCGAATGAACTATGGGCTTACCCGCTGCTGTTTATTCTCGGGCTCGTTAATCACAGCAGCTTCTCTGTAACCGTAGTCTACGTACAGGAGCTGGTGCCCGGGCAGGTTGGAACCGTCTCCGGTCTCATTACCGGTCTGGCGTTCGGCATGGGGGCCATCGGAGCGGTGGCGATCGGCGGGCTGATCGATCTGACCGACCTGACGCTGGTTATCCTCTGCAGCTCTTTCCTGCCCTTGTTCGGCATCCTAGGGCTTCTGCTTCCATCTGACAGCAAGAATCGGGACCGTCCGCAAAGAGCGGAAGTGGGGCAATAAATCAGTTGATGTCGCAAAAGTTAAAGTCCCGACGAAGCCAGCTTCCCCCAAATACAAAAACCCCCTGCTCGCTTTATTCACGCGCAGGGGAGTTATTTTTCCATCCCATCTTCAACGAAGGCAGCAGAATCGGAATCTTTCCGAATCACGTTCCGGCGGTAATTTCTGCCCCAGTCATACATCATCCGCAGGACCGGCATCAAGCTTTCGCCGTACTCGGTCAGGGAATATTCCACTCTAGGCGGCACTTCCGGATAGACCCGTCTTATGACCAATTGGTCCTCTTCCAGCTCCCGAAGCTGGTTGGTCAGCATCTTCTGCGTAATATTCGGAATCAATTTCTTCAATTCGCCGAAACGCTTGGTGCCCTCCAGGCCGAGATGCCACAGAATAATCAGCTTCCATTTGCCGCCGATGACGGCCAAGGTCAATTCTTTATCGCAATTGATTTCCTTGAGCTTGATCCGGTCTTTCAATTCCACTGCGCCCGCCTCCTCTTGTTTTTTATCATACTATATTCTTATGGGTGAATCCTACTGTTTAATGGAGGAAGGATGGCTGACAAGCCTCATTTTGATACCCGAATCCCGCTCCTGTTATTCCTCTGCCTTGGGGACATCAAGCATAGTTACTTCCGGGTAACTTAGTCACCTTTCGGTAGGTACTTGCCATAAAGACATATTTTTAGCACAATGAGGATGTTCCCTTGAATGGGCAGGGATTTGTCCATAGACGGGGGAACGAGGGAGCGGCGAATAAGCCCGTCAGCGCCAACCAAAAGCTGCAAAAAAGTGCACGTTTTGCGAAGGAATCCGCTTAAAATTTGCCAAAAAAGTGCAAAAGTGCATGCTTTTTATCCTTTTTCTCGCATTGTTCGGTTTTTCCGTAGGAAAAGATGCACTTTTGCATCCTTTTGCACAAGCTATGGGGGTGCGGCTTAAATTCCTGCACTTTTGCATCTTTTTACGCAAGCTGCGGAAGCCCCGGGTTTCCTGTCAGCTAAATTTTTCGCATGGAGGTCAAACCAACCATCCCATGGATGAATTCATTTAATCTCCATGCCGCCAAGCTGCAGGCTATATATTGGAAATATATGGCATACTTTGTACCCTTTGTACCTATGCCCCCGACGGGGCACCCTCTCCTAACAGTAATCTTTTAGAAGTCAAATAGAAATCAATATCCTATCCCAAAGGAGGCACCCGCTATGAAATTAAGAGTGTCGTCGGTTCAATATCACCTGCATACGATCAGCTCCTTCGAGGAATTTGCCCAGCAGGCGGAGCATTATGTCAGAACAGCGGCGGAATATGACGCCGAATTCATTCTGTTTCCCGAATATTTCACGACGCAATTAATGTCCATCGGTGATGATCAGGGCCGCGCTTTATCGATTGAAGATTTGCCGGATTTTACGGATCGGTACCTGAATTTGTTCACTTCTCTGGCCAAGCAGATGAATGTGCACATCATCGGAGGGACGCATGTCATCCGTAGGGAAAACC
This sequence comes from Paenibacillus residui, assembly GCF_042677205.1. Classification (NCBI taxonomy): domain Bacteria; kingdom Bacillati; phylum Bacillota; class Bacilli; order Caryophanales; family Paenibacillaceae; genus Paenibacillus; species Paenibacillus residui. Next base: position 3,761 of record NZ_JBHTIU010000079.1, on the reverse strand, counting down.
GCTTATACAATACCGCTTTCCTGTTCTATCCCGACGGGACTGTGGCGGAGCAGCCGAAGCTCCATATGACCCCGACGGAAGAGAAGGAATGGAACATGACTCCCGGCGAGGGGCTGCGGGTATTCGAAACCGATAAAGGGACTATCGCCATATTAACCTGCTACGATATTGAATTTCCGGAAATCGTCCGGATGGTTAAGGCGAAGGGGGCCGACGTTATTTTCTGTCCGTCCTGCACGGATGACCGTCACGGCTTCCACCGGGTCCGTTACACCAGCCATGCCCGAACGATTGAAAATCAGGTGTACGTCGTCGTCGCCGGAACGGTCGGTTCTCTGCCCACCGTGGATTTCATGCGGGCCAATTTCGGGCAGGCGGCGATTATTACGCCTAATGACATCCCCTTCCCTCCTCAAGGAATTCTGGCGGAAGGAGAAATCAATCAAGATATGCTCGTAACGGCCGATCTCGATTTGGAGCTGCTGTATCAGGTGCGGGCAAGCGGATCGGTCACGACCTGGCGCGACCGGAGAACCGATCTGTATCCCGATTGGAAGGAATAGCCGGGCTGGCCGGTCGATCAGCGCAGGCGGACAATTATTTCGGTTGAGGAGGGATGGCTATGTATCGCAAGGAAATCTACGTCTTTAACGGGAACCGGCCTGTCCCGGCAGTGATTCGGAACTATGAGGAGAAGGATTTTCCCGGATTAATCAGCATCCAGCAGGAAACGTTCCCTCCTCCCTTCCCGTCGGAATTATGGTGGAACGATGAGCAGCTGCAGAACCATGTCAAGTTATTTCCGGAAGGGGCTCTGTGCATTGAAGTCGACGGCGAAATCGCGGGCTCGATGACCGGCCTGCTGGTGGATGATGACGGCCATTCCGCGGACCATACCTGGGCGGAGATGACCGACAACGGCTATATCCGCAATCATAACCCCGACGGGAATACTCTTTATGTCGTAGATATCAGCGTCCGGCCCTCCTATCGCCAGCTTGGCCTGGGAAAATGGCTGATGCAGTCCATGTACGAGGTTGTCGTTCATCTGGGCCTGGAACGGCTTCTAGGCGGAGGAAGGATGCCCGGCTATCATCACAAAGCGAAGGAATGGACGGCGGAGCAGTATTTAGAGGCAGTGATCCGGGGGGAATGCAAGGACCCTGTTATCACCTTCCTGCTTCGGTGCGGCCGCACTCCCGTCAAGGTAGTGGCCGATTACCTGGAGGATGAAGAATCCTGCAACTATGGAGCATTGATGGAATGGAAGAACCCTTTCCGCACAGGAAAAGGATAAGAAGGAGAATGAAACGATGGATTATCGCAGAATTACCGGTATTGAAGATCCTCTGTTCCGGCAGATGCATCAACTGATGCAGAACGTGTTCCCGACCGAGGAAGTACTTGAGTTCGACTTGTGGAAAGAGCCTCTGGAAGACCCGGGAATCCGTGTCTTTGTGGCTGTCCATGACGGCAAGGTCGTGGGGGCTACCGAATATCGTTATTACGAGGATTTCAACGTGGCCATGACCGATTTTACGATTATCGGGGCGGCGGGACTGGGAATCGGCCCTTTCCTGGCCCGGAAGAGGCTGGAGGATTTGCAATCCTGGGCAGCAAATAAGGGCAATCAGTTGTCCGGGATGTTCGCTGAGATTTATGACCCTTACCGCGTAGAGCATTATGAGTTCGGAGGCATTAAGCCCATGGACCCGTATGTCCGCCGCGAGGTGCTGTCCCACTTGGGCTATCAACGCCTGGACTTCCCCTATGTTCACCCTTCGTGGAACAACGACGGTGAAGCGGTAGAGGGGCTCGACCTGTGCTTCCTGCCGATGGCAGACCAGAATGAGCTGCCCGCAGACCTGATCGTGAATTTCCTGACCCGCTATTACACCGTTCTGTCCAATAAGCCCAAGGCCTGGCTGGACATGATCGAAGACCTCCGGGCGAAGGAAACGGTCGCTCTGCTGCCTTTCTAGGGCTGCCGGACTGAAGCCGCATTATCTCAGAAAACAAGGATAAACGGCTATCGCCGTCCTTAGAACAAGCGGGTTTACCGATGAAATACAAGAATAGGTATAAGGTGAACTTATACTTTCTTATATTTTAACAATAGCCGAACTCATACCGAGCTCGGCTTATTTTCTAAAGATAAGTTCAGTTATCGCCCTCTAACCGGCTCCTGATACTCTTTCTCCACTTGCAATGCCGGAATATTCATCCAAGAAGCCTTCCGCATATTTTCGCATAACGACAGTCACGGTATCTGCTCCGAAATGAACTTTAGTTCTCACTGTTCCGAAATAGTCATCAATGATGTAGGAATAAATCAGCAAGGAATTGGAATCTACCCAGGCTGCTGCAGACAGACTGTCATAACCGTATTGAGGGAACTTCTGCGAAACGGTCTTCCCCAATCCAAACCCCAGTCTGTGAGTCCCCCTGCTATTTTCAAAATATAAAGCCCCCTCATCGCCGTTAAACTCAAAATGAATTTGAGAGATTCCCATGGGGTTATCTGCCAGGCGGTAACCGTTCCCGTTTATTTCAGCCGCCTTGGATGAGTGAGAGCTCCCGTCAGGAAGCATAATGGAAAGCCGGCTTGTCCGATCCAGCAGTTCGTTGTAAGCCTCCTTATCATCGGGAAGCGAATGGGCGGCAAGACTACTGTAGATGGTATCCCACAGAGCGTCGAACACGATCTGTGTTCCATCCGGATTGGGCTGAAGGTCTGCCGTTGTCACCACCAGTAAGTCATCCTCCGGCAAACATATAGCCAACTGCCCCCCCATACCGCGAAGAGCGAAGCCGCCATGACTCGTCCTCCAGAACTGATACCCGTATCCCTGCTGAGCCTCATAGAATGTGTCCAGCGTATGTGTTGTATCGATCTGACGGGAGGTTGCTGCTTGTATGTACCCCTCCGGAATTAACTGCTCCCCGTTAAATCGGCCCTTATTCATGCAGACCAATGCAAACTTGGCCAGGTCTCGAGACGTGCAGATCAGAGCCGAGCCCCCATGGGAAACTCCCAGAGGCGTCTGGAGACAGTACGCATCCTCCGAGAAACCGATAGGATCCAGCAATCGCGGACGCAAATAGTCAAGCAAAGACATTCCGCTTAATTTCTCCACAATCGCGGTAAGGGTAACGGTTGCTGATGTATCGTAAAAGAACATTGTCCCGGGGAGATGCGACGGCGCAGCCTGAAAGAACGTCCTCACCCAGTCATCATCCTTAATTTGCTTGTAGGTTGTTTTTTCATGTGCAGAAGCCATCATCAACAGGTCGCGAATCGTCATTTGAGCTATATAAGGATGAACCCCTTCCTCTGGAAGCTTCTCCGGAAAAAAGCGAATCACTTGATCCCCGAGAGAAAGCAGTCCCTCCTCTTCCATTAAGCCGATGGCTACGGAAACGAAGCTTTTGGTGCAGGAGTACATCCGATGCTTCTTATGAGCATGAAAAGGACTCCAATATCCTTCCGCAGCTATTTTGCCGAAACGTAGGACGATAAAGCTGTGCATACATAATTTTTTATTCTCTAATCTGTCAAGAAATTGAAGGATGGCGAACGATGGAATTCCTACTTGCTCTGGAGTGGCTGTCGGCAGTGGTTTCTTTTCAAGCATTGGATAAACACCTTCCTTTATATTCACCAATCAAGAATTCGAACTCCGGTTAACTTAAAAAAAACTACGACTGACCAATTAACATACAATACTTATTTTCTGTTTCCTTGAGGTACTTTGCAGGAT
>NZ_JBHTIU010000078.1:0-20807 GCF_042677205.1 Paenibacillus residui | reverse complement strand
ATTTTTTATCGATGAAACTCAAGAAGCTGGCCCGGCTTAAGCGGTAAATTCCGATGCCGACCTCGAAGTGATTCGAGAAGCAATCTCAGCCGGTGCGGAAGGACGTTGCCAAGCGGCTTTTTTTTGTTTTAAAGTGAGAACCAAGCCTTGCGGGTATATGCCGGTGAGGCTTTTTTATTTTACCCTGCAGTTAATACCTACGGCGTTTGTTCATAAAGAAGGGCCATTCTTTCGCAGTGTATAGAAATAGTTGAAAAACCTCACAATGTAAACAATGCTTTGAACTTTGATGGTCGTTGCTCACTGCAGGGCGTTTTTTTATATTTTTTAGGTTAAATTACTTAAAATCCCTTATTTTTACTGCCTTTTCACCATATTTTGAATTGGAAACATTACCATTTAAACGTGTCCTTGACATTAAAAATAGGCTTCTGATAATATTTCAATAATATACGTATAGGCAGTTATCAGGCTAAGGAGGATATTGGTGTGTGGGAAACCAAATTTGCTAAAGAAGGATTGACTTTCGATGACGTGCTTCTCGTCCCTCGTCGTTCGGAGGTGTTCGGACCTAAACAGGTAGATGTATCTACTCGTTTAGGACATCTTAAACTAAACATTCCTTTGCTAAGCTCGGCAATGGATACGGTGACGGAAGCCGTACTGGCTATTGCCATGGCTCGTGAAGGCGGAATCGGAGTTATTCATAAGAATATGAGTATTGCCCAGCAGGCAGAGGAAGTGGATCGGGTTAAGCGCTCGGAAAGCGGCGTTATTACCAATCCATTTTCTTTAACCCCGGAACATCATGTATACAATGCCGAAGAGCTAATGAGCAAGTTCCGTATTTCCGGGGTACCGATTGTCGATGAGAACAATAAGCTGGTTGGTATTCTGACGAATAGGGATCTTCGTTTTGTTCATGATTATTCGATTAAAATTAAAGATGTCATGACGAAGGACAATTTGGTAACCGCGCCGGTCGGTACGACGCTGCAGCAAGCGGAGCATATTTTGCAGAAGCATAAGATAGAGAAGCTGCCCCTGGTGGACGAGACTAACGAGCTTAAAGGTCTTATAACGATTAAAGACATTGAGAAGGCTATACAGTTCCCTAATGCCGCCAAGGACAGCCAGGGAAGGCTGATGGTAGGTGCGGCTATCGGAGCCTCTAAGGATGCGTTAGAGCGGGCTACAGCGCTTGTAAACGCGGGAGTCGATATGATTGTCGTTGACTCTGCTCACGGCCATCATATTAATATTAGCAATACGGTTCGCGAATTGAGAAAGCATTTCCCGGAACTGGTTATTGTAGCGGGCAACGTTGCTACGGGGGATGGGACAAGAGACCTGATTGAAGCCGGCGCTTCCGTAATTAAGGTAGGTATCGGACCAGGCTCCATCTGTACGACAAGGGTTATTGCCGGTATAGGCGTACCTCAGGTTACAGCGATTTATGATTGTGCCACAGTGGCCAGACAATACAATGTGCCGATCATTGCCGATGGAGGAATCAAGTACTCCGGTGATGTTACGAAGGCGCTGGCAGCAGGAGCGAATGCCGTCATGATCGGAAGCCTGTTTGCCGGAACGGAAGAAAGCCCGGGAGAATCGGAAATTTACCAGGGCCGGAGATTTAAAGTATATCGTGGTATGGGATCTATCGGGGCTATGAAGGAAGGAAGCAAGGACCGGTATTTCCAGGAGGATGAGACCAAACTGGTTCCGGAAGGAATTGAAGGACGCGTTCCTTACAAAGGACCTTTGAAGGACTCCATTCATCAGTTGATTGGCGGCTTGATTCAAGGTATGGGCTACTGCGGAACCAAGAATTTGCAAGAGCTCAGGGAAGATACGCAATTTATTCGGATTAGCGGTGCAGGTCTAAGGGAAAACCATCCTCACGATGTGCAAATTACTAAGGAAGCACCTAACTATTCGTTATAAACCCGCGACTAACGCAAATTTGTTGCATACAACCATTCGCTGGATGTTTTCTCGTCTATTAATAACTCTAACGGAAATTAATTAAATAGAATGAAGGTTGAACAGGGTGCGGAATTACCCTGTTTTTCCTTTTGTTTGGACAAGGCTCTATGTTAAAATAAGAGGACTACGACCATGGGAGTGTGAAAGGTGAAGTACGGGTTATCACTACGAAAACCGTTGTGTATGTTTCTTGCAGCTTTAATTGCGATGGCTGCATTTCTGTCTGCCGTTCCTGAAGAAGCCCTTGCTGCTGACAATGAATTAAATTTGGAAGTCAAATCAGCTATATTGATGGATGCAGCTACCGGTCAAGTCATCTATGAATTTAACGCGGACGAGCCTCTGCCTCCCGCCAGCATGTCGAAGATGATGACTGAATACATAGTAATGGAGAAGATAGAGAGCGGGGAACTCAGTTGGGACGATTTGGTGACCACTACGGAATATGCGGCCAACGTCATTGGATCGGGACAGCTCCTCGCCTATCAGGAGAAACTGCCGGTTAAGGATATGTTTGCTTCAATGTCTATCTATTCGGGAAATGATGCAACTGTTGCTTTAGCGGAGCATATCGCTGGTAACGAAGAGAAATTCGCCGAAATGATGAACGAGAAAGCTCGGGAATTAGGGCTTTCCGAGTCTGCACATTTTATCAATTCCACTGGACTTGGAAGGGATGACCTTGGGAAATATGCCCCTCAGAACATTCCGGGGGAAACTATGATGACTGCCCGAGATTCCGCATTACTGGCTTATCATATTATTAAAGATCACAAGGAAGTATTGGAATATACGAAGACCACCCGGAGAAAGCTGAGAGAACGGGACACGACCGAGATGACGAACTGGAACTGGATGCTGGAAGGGTGGAGCAATGATTCAGTCAGCTTGAAAAAGTATGCTTATGAAGGTCTGGACGGATTGAAGACAGGCCATACCGATGAAGCCGGCTATTGCTTTACCGGAACCGCCGAGAGAAACGGCTTGAGATTAATCAGTGTCGTCATGGGTGCCCAATCGGAGCCGAAACGTTTTGAAGAAACCCGCAAGCTGCTGGATTATGGGTTTAAAAATTTCGAGAAGAAAACGATTTATAGTTCCGGCAGTGAAATCGAAGAACTGAAAACCGTCAAAATGAATAAAGGGGTTAAAACCCAAGTTCCTGTCGTAACCGGTTCTGATCTGTCGATATTGGTAAGAAAGGGAGCCAGCGACGAGGAACTTGTCAAAGAAGCAACCCCTCTTCCGGAAGATCAGCTGGTCGCACCTATTAAAAAAGGTGATAAAATGGGTACCTTAAAGGTAAAGTACAACGAACAGGAATTTTCCGTTGATCTCGTTGCGGCCGAGGATAATGAGAAGGGAAGCTGGCTCCGTCTGCTGTTCCGGGCGATTAAGGACTTTTTCGTCAGCATAGGAACAAGCATTAAGAATTTGTTCTAGAGTTTCTTCTTATTAATAAGATAAATTTGGAACGAGAACGGACTAAAATTCCGATACCGGGGATTTAAAATGCGGGCAAACAGTTGTTTATTTAAATCCCTTCCTGTAAAATGTTTTTTTAGGTATATGCAGGATTAAAAATATCCCTTTCGGGAGGAATTACTTTTGTTTGATGCAAAATTGCTTAGATATGAATTCGAACGCGCCCAACAAGCGATGATCAACCGGGGAGGCTCTCCGGATGAGCTTAATCAATTTGTCGGATTGGACAAGACGAGGCGCGAACTTCTGCAAGAAGTTGAACAATTGAAAAATCGCCGAAACGTAGTTTCTCAAGAGGTTGCCGCCAAGAAGAGGGCTAAGGAGGACGCGGAACCACTCATCATTGAGATGAGGGAAGTTTCCGACCGCATTAAAGAGATGGACGAGCAGCTTCGGGGAATCGAAGAGGATTTGAATGCGATTCTGCTGTCGCTTCCCAATATGCCCCATGACTCCGTGCCTGTCGGGGCTTCAGAAGATGACAATGTGGAAATCCGCCGCTGGGGGGAGCCCAAGTCCTTCTCCTTCGATGTGAAGCCTCATTGGGAGGTTGCCCAAGAACTCGGTATTCTCGATTTTGAGGCGGCTTCTAAAGTAACCGGTTCGCGATTTGTTTTCTATAAAGGATTAGGTGCCCGCCTGGAGCGTGCGCTTGCGAACTTTATGATGGATCTGCACAGCAGTGAGCACGGTTATGAAGAAATGCTCCCTCCGCTGATCGTAAATAAAGAGAGCTTGACCGGAACGGGACAGCTGCCGAAGTTTGCTGAGGATGTATATGAAATTCAAGGAACGGAATACTTTTTGATTCCGACCGCAGAAGTTCCAGTTACTAATTACCATAGAGATGAAATTCTATCTATGGAAGATCTGCCTAAATATTTTGTCGCGTACAGTGCTTGCTTCCGTTCGGAAGCGGGTGCCGCCGGTAGAGATACAAGAGGGTTGATTCGCCAGCACCAGTTCAATAAAGTGGAATTGGTCAAGCTTGTCTCGCCGGAAAGCTCTTACGATGAGCTTGAGAAGCTGACGGAAAATGCGGAGAAGGTTCTGCAATTGCTGCAGCTGCCGTATAGGGTAATGAACTTGTGTACGGGGGATCTCGGTTTCTCCTCAGCGAAAACTTATGATCTGGAGGTCTGGCTGCCTAACAGCCAAGCTTACCGGGAGATCTCGTCTTGCAGTAATTTTGAAGATTTCCAAGCCAGAAGGGCGAATATCCGTTTCCGCAGAGATGCCAAGGCAAAGCCTGAATTTGTCCATACTTTGAATGGATCTGGATTAGCGTTAGGAAGAACAGTGGCGGCTATTCTTGAGAATTATCAACAAGAGGACGGAAGTGTCGTGATTCCGGAAGTTCTTCGTCCATATATGAACAATGTTGCCGTCATTAGCAAAAAGTAACGTTGAAAATTCACTGCTATATGTGATACAATGATCATTGTCCCCAAATGGGCAATGGGAGGATTCCGTATGGAATCGTCCGCTCGGAGAGGTGGTCGAGTGGTTTAAGGCTCTGGTCTTGAAAACCAGCGAAGGGGTGACTCTTCCGTGGGTTCGAATCCCACCCTCTCCGCCAATATTTTAATCAAATAGTAAATAGTTAAGCTGTAACCTGAATAGGTTGCGGCTTTTTTATTTGTCCAGACATTTAGACGGTATTAAAACGAAAAAGGGTTGTGTTAGATGCTAAACAGCATGGTACATACTACTCCTTGTATAAAAGAGGCGAAGCTTCGGCATTTTAAACTCATGGAGGTGTTCATAAAATGAGCAATATCGAAGCTCCAGTGGTTAATCAAGCGGCTTTGGTGGAAGCCTGGCAGGAAACCCTGCCGACCCTGCTTAATGATGGTGACCGATCCAATGTCGTCGGGGACGGGGTAGATGAGCAATCGCTTCGTATACACATTGATACTGCAGGGCATACGGGATATTCTTTTGACTTTCTGTGCACGTATGTCGATTCCCGGGAAGTAAAGGTTGAGCTCGTCGATGTAGAGATCAACAATCGAACCATTGATGAGCGTAACGAAACGATTCAACAGCTTGCAGATGATTACGTAAGACATATTCATGAATGTGCTCAGGCTTTACATGAGCTGACCAACAAGTGAGGAGGCCGTTCATTATATGACGAAAGCAGCAAGGAAAGACAAGAATTTGCAGAATGTTGTCGATAAGCTGGAGACAACTGCGGTAAATAGTCACCAGCGGCAGCAGATTCAGCAGGATACCAATGACCGTCGGCATCAAGATGCTTTGAACCATGACGAAGAATAGGGGGTAAAACCATTGCCGAAAACTAAAACGATACCCGTACCTTCTCCGGATGATAAGCAGTTCCGGGATAGACATGATGAACCTGCCAATGAACCTCTCTCCGGCTCCAAGAAGGTCAAAAATCACAATCATTCCCGCAATAACCATGGAGAAGGCAGTTAATTAGCACAAAGAAGATAAACCCTTAAGACTCTGATGTTATGGTAATTGTTGGAGTATGAATATTTATTAATAACGGCCGCATACTATAATCGACGGTGACAAGAGAGGTTGTGGTTCCGTTGAACTTCTCAGCGAAACAACCGAGTGTACGATTATTTTAGCTCGTTATAGAAACTGGAGGGATGTGCCAAAGACACGTTAGACGTGTCTCCAACACATCGGGACATTGTCGGAGACATGTTATCCAAAAGGAAGCTATACGAAGCTTGAAATGATCCCGAACAAGTCACCGTCACGATCAGAGGTCTCCTGGAGACCTCTGATTTTTGTTGTTTCGCGGAAGCGGAGAATTAAGGTTAATTAAACGAGTCAGGCTCATCGGGTAATATTTAGTATTACTTCATATTATAAAGTATGACTTTTCGGAGGTGGTTATTAAGATAAACCGTATACTGACAAGCTGCAGAAGCACCGATATAATGAAAATAACGTATAAAGGATGAGAAGATGGAGGGGCCAATTGAAAAGCTATCGGTTTCTATTATATTGGGCGTTGTTTTTGATCTGTTATATGGTTCTCACCAATGAGGTACAAGCGGCGGAACAAGAATCCGTAAGTTATTCCGAGCACAAGGTAATTTATGAAGGTAAATCCTTCACGATTCAATACATAGAAGTGGACTTAAAGGATCCTGGCATTAAAGTAACACCATTGCTTGCAGAGGGCGGAATAGGCCACGTGGAAGAGTTTGACCAAATGATTCGGCGAAGCGGTGCGATAGCTGCCGTTAACGGGACTTTTTTCAACGCATATGAACAGGACTCCGGCATCCGGTACCCGAACGGATTGATGATCGCGGATGGAAGGGCGATTCATTCCGGGATAAACCAGACTTTGGCTATAGGCCTGGATAAGAAGGCTGTTATTGAGCATTGGGAGATGTCACTGAAAGCTCATGTATTCCACGAGGGTCAGAATATTTATTCCTTCACTCCGTGGAGTGTTAACAAATACTTCGGAGCGGAAGCTCATGACCAGGTTAATTGGTACTCCCCCGAATTCGGTAAGCAGCATATTGACTATCCCGGCGGTAGCAAGATTGTGATTCGTGAAGGGAAAATTGTCGAAATTACGGAAGACGAGGCTCAGATTCCGGAGAATGGGGCTGTTCTTTTTATCGGTCATGCCAAAGGAAACATCGAATACTTATTGCCGCATCTCCAGGTCGGGGTTGACATTCAATTAGAGGCGGCTCTTCAGAGAAATACAAACGGTCAGAGCGGCAGCAGTGATTGGCTCTCTGCTATTGGAGTAGGTCCCAAGCTTATAACCGCTGGCCGAATAGATATCGATCCGGAACGCGATGGATTCAATGATCCGAAGATAACGAGCTTGGCGGCGGTCAGGAGTTTTGTAGGAATTAACCATGAAGGCAAGATGGTAATGGGGACAACATCGGCCGCAACCTTATCGCAAATGGGGCATATTTTACTGGATTTGGGCTTAGTTGAGGCGATGAATATGGATGGCGGAGCAAGCTCAGCCCTATATGTGAACGGCAAGTTCGTTCGTCCGGCAGGAAGGCCGTTAAGCAATGCCTGGATCGTTCAGAAGCTGGAGCAACCGCAGGTGCAAATTTTTGTAAACGGGCAATATGTTCATGATTATCGGGGATATATTAACGGAAATACGACAATGGCTCCATTCCGTGGAATATTTGAACGGTTGGAGGCGGATTTCGAATGGGATAATGAAACTCGGACGTTGACCGCTTGGAAGGATAATATCCAGCTCATTCTTAGGCCGGATGACCAAACAGCTTATGTCAATGGGGAATCCGTCAGCCTCGATTCCGCCCCCGTCATTATAGACGGACATATTTATATCCCTTTAAGATTTGTTACTGAAGCATTGGGCGCTACTGTGGAATGGGATTCGGAGCTTTATCGGGCGTCGATCATCGTTCCTTAGAGCCTAATGGGCAATGCTGCCGACTCTTTATTAAAATCTGCCGTTCTTTTCCCGTGTCCAGCGGCGAATGTAGTAAGCGTCCTCCAAGTTCGGTGGAACATCGACGAAGGAATCTGCAGGAGGCTCCGGTCCTATTGAACGAATAATGGCCTGCTGCCCTTCTAAGCGAAGCGATAGGATCCTGTCCGGATTCAGGTTAGGGAGAAGTTCAGGGTCCATAGTTCCGCTCCAGACCGACCAAGGGAGGTCCTTCGTCCATCGGGCAGGGGTACCGTGGAAACAGAGCATACCCTCATCGATCCAAACGATTTCGTCGGCCGCATATTCCCATTCATTCAATTCGTGGGTGGACACGATTATAGCCTTTCGTTCGGATTCCCTCGCTAATTCGCTAATGATCTTCTTCCGTTCGTGTATATCCAGGTAATTCAACGCTTCATCCAATAGAAGGAACAAAGGGTCCCCGAGAAAAGCTTGCGCTATGCCAAGACGCTGATGCTGGCCTTGCGAAAGCTCCTTTATTTTTACATTTCTCAGGGGCTGGAACTGAAATCTCTCGATAACCGCTTCCACCTCCTCCCGGGAATCTAATCCTTTGAGCTCGGCTAAATAAGACAGGAGCTTGTAGGGTGTCATTTCTTCATACATTTGCAATCCGGTAGGCATATATCCGATGCAGCTTCGAATAAGGGGGAGAGCCTCTTTAACGGTATGGTTTAAATAACGAATTTCGCCTTCATTGGGGAAAAGCGCGGTCGCCAACAGCTTGAGCAGAGTGGTCTTACCGGCTCCATTCCGCCCAACGAGCAAAGTGATGCCCCGGGATAAATATAGATGGTCTATGTTCAACAGGAAGTCGGGATGGCGATATTTCACTTTGTTCAGTTCAATCATACCGGATTCCTCTCACGGGATGTCCAATCCAATTTGCGCGGCCGATAGGCCGAAAGGAAGCAAGCCAATCCGGCGATCAGAAATAGTCCATAATAGACTTTTAGCTGTCCCAGTTCGATCCACTGATGAATAAGCAGCCATTCCTGGCCGAAATGAAACAAGAGAAAGGCCGCGATGGAAATGGTGAACCCTGCAGCAATCCCTTTGCGATACGTAAGATACGCCATCAACCCTCCCATGAAGAGAACAACGGATAACCAGGACAACATGAAGGTCAGAAACGAAAAGGACTTAACCGTCCATAACAAAAAAAGTGTACCAAAGAGTCCCAGCACAATATTAATAGCGACGACGATCAGCAGCCGGCTCAATATTAACAGCGCCGGTGGGAAGGGATGGATGCTCTCGATCGTCCTCATTTCCTTATTCCAGGAACGGTAGCTGTAGGCCATTCCGACGAGAATAAACAAGGGAATGGCAGTTGAAAACAGATTTCGCGGGACGAAGGTGTAGTTAGCAATCATACCGCACGTCGTCAAAGTAATCATAATAAATACAACAACACTGACCGCCCAGAACGATTTATGATAGGCTTGAAGCTGGTTCCTGCACAATCGGATGAATGACGGCTTTTTGCGCGGGACGGCGGACAGTTGAAGGGCTTGATGCTCTTCCTTAAGTCGGTCAAATTCATTCTGCAGATTGGCAATCAGACGACGTGTATCCTCTGGCTTCGGGGAACTAACGATATATCTGGATAACGGCTCTGCCAGCCCATTCATCATCTCATCGATTTCTTTCAAATCCGTCTTATGCATACGTATTTTCCCCCTCCTTCTTATGGCGGATCTGCACACCTTCTTGGATTAAGCGTGAACGCAGCCTTTTCAATCCTTGATATAAATTGGTTTTGACGGTGGACAGCGGGATCTCCATAATTTCCGAGATTTCATGCAGCTTCAAATCCTGGTAGAACCTTAGGATAATAATTTCCTTCTGAAGCTCGCCTAATTCATGAAGTGACATTAGAATTTCTTTACGCGTTTCCTGTCTTTCGTAGATTTCGACGACGGAAGGCCCTTCATCCCGTCTGTCCGGCGTTTCAGCAATCTGCTGCTTTTCATTCTGAAATCCGAGGCTTTTCCAGTAATCGCGGCATAAATTCAGAGCGACACGATACAGCCAGGGGCGGATTTGCTCAGGCAGCCTTCCCTTCTTCAATTGCCGGATTAATCGCAGGAACGTCTCTTGAACGAAGTCTTCCGCTCTTTCCCGATTGTACAGATGCCGTTCCAAATAGCCGAGCAGGGGTCCATGATAGCGATGGATAAGCACCTCAAATGCCGCTTGATCCCCGTCGGCCATCCTTTCGACCAATTGTTCATCCGTCACCGGTTATCTCTCCTCTCCGGAGTATGGTTGCATTACCCGGTTCCACTCCTCCAGCCATTCTTGTTCGGTAATGACCGGAATATCCGCTTCTGAGGAATGGCTTTGAATAGATAGCCCCCGTTGATAAAAGGTATTTAACAGCGATTTAACCTGCGCTGTTTTTCCCTCGGCGATAGCCCGGTCGATCATGGCGTACAGATCTGTTCCCTGGTTTAGGGAAAGCAGCGGGTATACACCAGCCAAGCTTCCTTTGACTATCTGTTCATGGGTGAAATGCATCTCTTCACGTAAATAAAGATAATAGAAGGCATTGCGAATCAGGCCAACGATGGAGTGAGGTTGTTCCTCTTCCGGTTCGGAGTAATAATTCATATGTAAATCTCCGAACAGATAGGCATTTACCGTTTTCCCCAGCTGATACTTATCCAAATTGTGGGACGTCGTTTCAGACAGGATGAGGCTATGCCCGGTAACCTTAGCCATACCCCCAACGTAGCCTTGGTTAGCTAACGATAGATAAAAAATTTGATCAATCCCATTGGGCGGTTCATTCAACCAGGAGCGGTAATAGTTCAAATGCTTAGACAAGTCCCGAAGAAATCGTTCCGCCTCAAGCTTGTTGCTGGGCGTAGTAATGATTCGAACCGGCTCTTCGGGTACGGTTACTTCTATAAAGCTGCCCGAGAGGGCCGTCAGCCCGTCTGCTTCTGCTGATTCAAATTGTTGGTTTCCCGGCTTGCTTGACTCCGTTTCGGGAATAGTCCCATAGAGCCGATGGTCAAATCCTTGAAATTGGACTTTAAAACGAGCTTTATATTCCAGCCCCGCTTCCGTATTCAAATAAAGCTTGTCCGTATCCATTCTACCTTTAAAATAACGAAATTGCTCTCCGGGCAAAGGGTACCACGCGGCGCTCTCCGGAAGAAATGCGTTCTTGCCCGAAAGGAAAATCGGGATGGCGGGACGTTCGGATAAAACCATCCATTCGTATAAAGGACCGTTATAAGATAACTCCAAGGTTTGAAACTCAAGATCCGGATCCGGGCGGACGGATTCCAGAATGAACCGGTCTCCATCCCGGACCCAGGCGACCGATTGATGATTCCACTGCACACGGGTGACTTCCAAATTACGGTTTAAGACGAATGGCAGGGAGGCCGTTTTCTCCTGATCATAATTAGGAATCGTTAAGACGGCATCGACTTGAATCCGGTGGTTGGATATACGGGATACCGACAGTTGGTATTCGCCTATTCTAAACTCGTCGGGCTTATTTTTCGAAACAAGCTGTTCATAAGAAGCTGCATCTTCCCTGGCCGCTTCATACTCTTTATAGCGGTCTATCCATAGTTTTCCGTATGGAATGAAGCATAGAATGACTAAGGCAGCAGCCCCCGCACATAGTCCCAACCACCATCTCCGGAGGCGAGAGGGCCGATGAAGAGTGAGATAAGCTGCAGCAGCGACCAGCAGTAAGAGCGTAACCGAAAGGGTGAAACCTCTGGCATACCACAGCTCGTCCGCAATGATGGAATGTCCCCATAGTTCGCTTTCCAGAAGGGAATCAACGAGAAATTGGTTTAGATGGAAAGTGGTAAGAGGGTACAGCTCATAACGATTAATGATGAATACGTCCAGGAAGAAGGTTCCGAACATCCAGGCACAAAACCCGATCAGATATGTAATTCTTCCCGGTATCCATGCACTCAGAAGCATAGCTAGTGCCAGTGTGACAGCATAGGACACTTCATATTGGAGAGCGAACAGCAGCGTGTAATCTATCACTGCAGAGACGGAAAGCTGACGAATCCATCCGTAATATATAAATACGATGGCCATAGCTGCAGTAAAAAGACTTAAATAAATTAAATAAACAGTATATTTCGCAGTAATCCGAGTCCAGATAGAAACCGGCAAGCTCCCCATCCATGAATATCCGGGCCGGTGGAAATCGGAGCGAATGGACCAAATTCCAAGCATGAATGCCACCCCGAGAGTCAATACATGCTTAACCTTGTGAAATTGGTAAGCGTAGGCGTACAGATTCTCGGAGGCGGGAGGTGCGATATGCGACAGTTCGAAGGCAAACCAAAAACCATAAAGCAGAGGCAGCAGAAACAGGATTGGTTTACTTAGCAATGCCTTGGTTTCAGACTTTACCTGTCCAACCCATTTGCTCAACTGGCCTCACCGCCGATCAAGGCCAGGTAACCGTCTTCCAGGGAAGGGGAGAGCGAGAGAGCATTAGCCGTAGGGGAATCGGAGGCAATAAGCTTGCATTGAATTCCTCCCGGTATGCGGCGGGAGTGAATAAGCTGGATTTCCGGATTCCCAACCAACCGGAGGAATTGCTCCTCCTTCACCTCTACTTGCCACACCTTGCCCTCGGCGCGGGCTTGCAGCTGCCGTTGGGACCCGACGAAGGCAAGAACCCCTTGCTTCATTACGGCAAGCCGCTGGCAGCTGCTTTCAATATCCGAAACAATATGTGTCGATAGGAGTACCGTTCGCTTAATGCTGAACTCCGATAACAAATGCCGAAAACGGATACGTTCCTCCGGGTCAAGACCGGCAGTGGGCTCGTCCACAATCAGAATTTCGGGTGAAGCGAGCAGCGCTTGGGCGATCCCCAGCCGCTGCTTCATGCCTCCGGAATAGGTTCTGACCTTATCCTTTGCTTTAGTCTGTAGATTGACTTTTTCCAGTATAGTGTCAATAGCAGACTTCCTTAGTCTGGGGTCGTTCATTCCCTTCATAACGCCGATATAATCGAGAAAATCATAACCCGTCATATGCGGATAAATTTCGATAAACTGCGGAAGATACCCGATTATTTGGCGGATCTCTTCGGCATCGGACAGGGGACGGCCGTTTATTCGAACCGTACCTGATGTAGGATTCAGCAAAGTGGCTAGAATCTGCATCAGAGTTGTTTTACCGGCTGCATTCGGTCCCAGCAGCCCGAACATTCCCGTTGGGATTGTTAAATTTAGGTTGCGAATCGCCCAAACGTCTTTTTTAAATTGTTTGGATAAATCTTCAATTTTGATCAACGTTCTCATCCTTTGCCGGACTATATGAATCGCATTCTAATCCTTCAACGATTGCCCTATGTAAAAAGTTTGAATTAGACTTAACCGAAACAAAGACCAACCGGCTTCGATTGGTCCTGTTAAGCTTAATGGTTATCCGTAGATTTGCGAGAGGAAGGCCTTCATTCGATCAGCCAGCAATGAGGGAGCTTCGATCATCCCCATATGTGCGGCACCGTCGAGCAGAAATGTCGAGATGTTGTCCCCTTCAACCGAGAAGGTTTTGTCCGGAAGGACAATCTGGTCTTCCGCTCCGGCCACCAACAGTACGGGCACTTCGGCCATTCTCAGCACCATTGTGCGGTCTGTTCGTTCCCTCATCCCCTGGAGGGAGCGGATGGCTCCGTCCGGATGCGTTGCTTGGCCTATTGCCGTCATGCTCTCGACCTCCCGGCTCATGCTCTCCAGATGGGCTTTGGCAAAAAGCTTCGGGATCAATTCCCCTGCAAATGCATTCATTCCCCGTTGCCGGATGGCTTCCATATTATCGGATCTCTTCCGCTTACCTTCTTCATTGTCAGGCAGCGCGGTAGAGTGAATCAGACCGCAGCCGGCCAGCTTATCCGGATGCTTCCCGGCAAAGGCGGCAGTTACATATCCGCCCATAGAATGCCCGAATAGAACGGCCTTCTCGATCTCAAGCTGCTCTAACAGTTCAGCAATGTCTTCCGCCATAGTTTCCATTAAGTACGGGCCTTCCGGAACGGAAGATTGCCCGTGCCCTCTTAAATCCGGAATGATGAGCCGGTAGCCGTTCTCTAATGCCGGCGCGATGAACTTCCAATACTGCGAGCTTCCGCAAAATCCATGCAGCAGGACTACGGCATGACCCTGTCCGCGATCTTCATAGGCCAGCTCCACCTTCTGCCCCAGAGTGCGTAATTGAGCTTTATGCATGGGTTTTCCCACCTTTCGATTTGTAATGGATAAAGAAAAACAGGCACATAACCAGGTCCGTAAAAATACTTTTCGTATAGTATAGCATGCCGCGGTGTATTACATGCAAAGGGGAGAAGCCGAAAGTAAAAATTTTACATTTTTATTTTAGAAAGCTCTATTTCCTGACACAAAATGAATTTATTCATTTAATTTTTTAAAATATAGAAACTTTTTCCAAAGTAATAAGTCTATATGGTTGTAATATTCATTACAGCATGGAAGGGCCAGATGAAACAGGCCCATAAAGATAAAGGAGCAGAGATGAAGACTAAATTAACCAAACAACCCGAGCGCCTCCCGGTAAACCTGGGAATATCGGAGCCCAATGAAATCATATATTGGACTGGCCTGGGATTTATTCTATTGTTCTTGTTCATCGCCCCGTTCCGCACCGGCTTATATAACGGCTATCTGATTCAATACGAAGTCAATGTTTATGGGTCGGCAGCTTGGACAGCCTTATTCTTCTTTCTCATTTCGCTTTATTGGATCTTTCGTTGGAAAATCAGCTCCGTGAGAGATGCGTTAATGTTATTAGCTTGGGGTTTGCCTTTATCCTACCTCTTATCCGGATTCGTGGCCGTATCTCCCTACAGCAATGGAAAGCAGATTTTGCTTCATGCCATGTATGCGATGTTATTCGGGCTGGCGGCTTATTTCGCTCGAAGCCAATCGGGGAACCGGATGCTCCAATTCGGAATTATGACTTCCGGTTATATGGTGGTCATTTATTGCATTCTAAACATGTTCGGAAACGCTTATTTTCGTGATGCTGTCATGGAAGACCAAGGCTTGAGGCTGACGGCTGTCTTTCAGTATGCCAATGCTTATGCGGCTGTGCTGATTGCCCTGCTTTTGGGCTGCTTGCATTTTATCATGTCCTCCCGCAGCCGGGTGATCGTTGCACTGAATGCATTAATGCTGGTTCCGTTGGCTCTCTCGTTCTCGCTAACTCTATCCCGCGGGGGAATTGTGGTGCTTCCGCTTATATTGCTGGCGCTGCTGCCTTTCCTCTCCGTTGTCCGGCAAATCTGTTTTTTTATATATTTGGGGATCGGCTTCACAGCCTCCTTCCTGATTACGGACCGGATCAAGAGCATATCACTCGAAATGCTCAAACGAATGAAAGCCTCTTATGAACAGAATGGTGCCGCCGATACGGTCAGCCTATTGGATCCTCTTTCCTGGAAAGGCTGGCTGACGCTCGTACCGGTATCGATTGGGGCGGCAGCCCTTATTGTCATCCTCCAGCTATACCTGGCGCCGTTGATGGAAAGAAAGCTTGCGCGGTTTGCCGGCTGGAAATGGTCTAATTGGATTGTTCCCGTTGGCCTCATAGCCTTAGGGGGAATCGGACTTCTGCTTATCACTCAGGGTTCAATGGTCGGGAATCTGCTCCCGCAAGCGCTGCACCAGAGGATCGCAAGCATTAACCTCCAACAGCACAGTGTACTCGAAAGATTAATGATGTTCGCCGACTCATTGAAAATATTCGCCGACCGGCCGGTTCTCGGCGGAGGCGGCGGGGTCTGGGAGGCGCTGTTCACCGCTTACCAGGGCGCTCCTTATCTTCCGAGGCAGGTTCATAGCTATTTCTTTGAATACCTTGTTGAAACCGGCTTGGTCGGGCTTATTTTCCTGGGAGGGTTACTCCTGCTGGTGTTTATTTTTTATATCAAAAATGTGTTCTTAAGCAAAACAACAGATCCCGATCAATCAATTCTTTATTATCTTGTGGCCATGTCCATCTTGCTTCATAGCGCGCTTGATTTTGAAATGAGCTATGGCTATATCGCCGCACTCGTGTTCCTGTGTTTGGGTGGGATGGCATCCGCTGTAACTACTGAATTACGCCTGGAAGGAAGCAAGCTGTGGGGTTGGCTTACGGATAAAACCTGGGGACGGCTTGTTCCGGGTATGATTTCGGCCGCGGCCCTTATAGTACTGATCATATCCTTTTACGACTATCAGGCGAATAGAACCTTCTATACTTACTTGGATCAAAGCATGAAGGGGAACAATGCCCATGCGAACCAAGCTTTAGAAAAAGCCTTAAAGGCGAGGCCGAATCATCCTGAATATGTGTTGGCCAAGGTCAATGAATTAAATAAGATGTATAACCAAACAGGGGATTCGAAGATTCTGGAGGAAGTGGCGAAGCACCTGCAGCAGTTAAGTAAGAAGGAGCCTTACAATCGTTTGCTTGTTGAACAGCAGTTCATTTTACATCTCCGAAAGGATGAGCTCCCGGAAGCATTGGACGTTGCATATTCACGTCTGGAAAGCAGTATTTGGGGCCTGAGCCTGTTTGAGGATTTTCCAAACTGGTATGATCGTGCGGTTGATCTGAACCTGCAGCTGGGTGATCAGGCCAGAAAAAATAATGATCCTGCAGCGCAGCAAAAATACTGGGATGATGCCATTCAGCTTTACCAAACGGTGCTGGATAAAATGAAGGAGCTGGAGCAGCTTCCGGAAGGGCAGATGCACGAGCCGTTCGGGGTGGGTCCGGGGATGGCACTGTCTATCGGACAAATTTATTATTTGCGGAATGATTACAAGACTGCCGCGGATGTCATGGAACCCTATACCGAAGGGAATTGGGAGCTTCCGGCAAGCCGTGAATTGACCCGGTGGTATTTGGCGGCGAGAATGAGGCAGGGAGAGGAGCATCCTCCATTGTATGACAAATTCATCGGGCAGTTCCCTGATGAGAAAGAATGGATTGAAGGAATGGTTCATTACGATGCTTGAAGGATTTCGATGAGGGAATCGTGATACCACGGATGAATATTCCCGACTAACAAGGGCAGCTACTAAAAAGTACTTGCATCTGATTCTAGGACATGCTATTATATTGCTTGTGCCTTTCTTATAGTAGTTGCCAAGGAGCTGTGGTGTAGAGGCCTAACATGCCTGCCTGTCACGCAGGAGACCGCGGGTTCGAATCCCGTCAGCTCCGCCATTTAACCCAATGATATGATTTAGAGCAGAGTGCGACTCTGCTCTTTTTATTTTCTCTCGGAAAAACAAAAAAACGTCCGAAGACGTTTTACTGAAGCTTGAGCTGGCGTTTCCTTCTTAGGCTGGCGATCCATTCCGGCAATGCGATGCCTGCCAATATGATCAGTACGCCGATCCATTTCGTCACCGAAACCTCTTCCCGAAGGACAAGGCTGGAAGCAAGAACTGCGGTCGGAAGCTCTGCAGCACTCAGGATCGTAGCCAGTGATCCGCCGATATGAGGAACCCCCAACGCAAATAAAAAAGGGGGGATTACGGCGCCGAGCAAGGCCAAAACAACCGCAAATTTAATGAGTCCGTTCCATAAGGAGCCGTCGACCAGAAAAGATGGCGGGAAAATGATGCTGATCAGTATAAATGAACCGGTGAGCATGATGGCGCTTCTTTTGGCCGGATGGATATGAGGAGCGGTTCGGCCGCTGAATAGAATGAACAGTGTATACATAAGGGCGGCAACCAAACCCAAGGCCACGCCTGCTAAAGTAAAAGAGCCCAGTCCCTGTTCCAGAATCCCGCTGGCGAGCACCGTTCCGGCCAGGAGAATCAGTAGGGCGACCAGCTTTTCTTTGCCCGGCCACCTCCGGTTGAGTAGTGACTCGATAAGCAGGCCCATCCACGAAAATTGAAACAACAGAATAATTGCCAAAGAAGCCGGTACATATTGCAAAGCGGCATAATAAAATACACCCGTCAAACCGGTCGTTGTTCCGACGGCCATCAGCATTAGTATTTCTTTAAAGGATGCCGGTGATACCGCGTCTCCCTTTTTTCTGATTTTAACGACGATAAAGATTATCCACAGTGTAAGCATCCCCAGTAAGGTCTGGCTTCCAACGACCTGATTGACGGTAAAGCCCGATTGATAGGCCAGCTTGACGAAGGTGGACAGCACTCCAAAGCTGCAGGCACCTAAAAATACCAGAATTACGTATCGCATCATGGGTAACTTCATCCTTTTAGCTCGTGTTATGCATCTAAAATACAACAAGAAAGGGACCCCCAATTCTGGGTCCCCGATGCTTATGTAATGGTCGAGACGACAGGATTTGAACCTGCGACCTCTTGGTCCCGAACCAAGCGCTCTACCAAGCTGAGCCACGTCTCGATATCTTATTAACTTACTGGCGCGCCCGATACGATTCGAACGTACGACCTGCAGTTTAGGAAACTGATGCTCTATCCTGCTGAGCTACGGGCGCTTAAGCAAAAATCATTATATCATAAATAACCGGGAATGGGAAGAGGAGCAGCCTTCCAAAATTTCCGCTGATCCCGGACAGTTGCGCCGGAATCAGCATAAGTCTAACGGCTTTTCTTTCGCAAGGTGCGGAAGAAGTCGGTGAGCATAGAAGCACATTCTTCCATGAGAATTCCGCTGGTAACCTCCACCTGATGGTTAAACCTTTCCTCCTGCAGCAGATTCATTAATGTCCCTGCACAGCCCGCTTTAGGATCCGCCGTTCCATATATGACATGGGGTATTCTTGACTGGACAATAGCCCCGGCGCACATAGGACAGGGCTCTAATGTTACATACAGGGAGCAATCCAGCAGCCTCCAGGCCTGCAGATGTTCGCTCGCTTGCCGGATCGCGATTAATTCGGCGTGAGAAGTCGGGTCCAGTGAGGTTTCCCGCAAATTGTGCCCCCGGCCAATAATTTCTCCATTATGAACAATAACGGCACCGATGGGAACTTCTCTTTTGGCCAATGCTTTCTCCGCCTCTGTTATAGCTTCGCGCATCCAACGGACATGGTCCGGATGGTCCACTGCTTGTCCCTCCCAACTTCTGAAATGTGGATAATTCATCGAACATCCATTCCTTTGTTAACATGTTGTGGATAAGATTGTGGATAAGTTCTGATGACTTCCGTTTTCTATTGTATAATTCCTTAATCTGAAGAGCAAACAAACTATGAAAAACGTCGAAAAGTCAGAATATTTCAGCATAAACCCGTTTGACTGCCGCCCTGAAAATAACTACATCCAAATCATTCCAACCTGTGAATAATTCCTGAATAACTCATGCTAAATCAGCTTGCGCTCATCCAAAGCTACTTGTTTAAGCCATTCTTCGTGCAGTATAGTTTGCAGGATTCTACGTTGAATTTGCTCCACTCTTCTTCGCGCAAGCTCTCTGGTGACTCTGAACGTATGTGTAATCAAGTCTATCAAATCATTCTGATGAGGAGGCAGTTCCATCCGGTTTAGCATGAAGAACGGAATGGCCGCATAGGGCACGAAGCTGTTCGCATCCTGTTCCTGCCACTGGAGAAAGGATTCCGGCATGCAGAATTGATTTCCGGAATGCCTCAGGACATGGCAAAGCTCATGAAGGAAATCCTCCCACTGCTCCTCAGGAGATAGGCGGGCATCCACATTTACGCTGTACATACCTAGACCACGGTCAATATGACTGCTCCGAAAAGGCTGATAATATACCCAGATATTCATTCTTGATGACACATATTCTATGGTGAGATGCTCCGGAGTGGTAATTCGATATTTGCGGCAAATTTGTTCGACCCATTGTTCGAAAGGAGTGCATTTGTAAAGAGATAACACCGTTATCACCTCTTGTCATCAGTTTAATACAGAACATACGTTCCTTTTTATTTCGAAAAAGAAAGCCCTTACTGGGCACAGAACTTTCCTTTAGTAATTGTTATTTTGCCATGCCTCTAATTCTTCGTTTCAGGCAGCTCGAACGAGCCTGCACCTCTACTTGAATCAAAACAGCGACCGGGTTTCATAGCTTCTCGTAACTGGCTTGTCCGGTTTAGCCATGGATTCCCTCATAGCTTCCCGCTGGTCAGGTTATTTTCCCTGCCGGTCCCCCGGCTTGCGGTCTTTCTCCTTCTCCATTAGAAATTCAAGAAATTTGCGAGTCTCCTCGCGTATTTCCGGGGAAGCGTTCTTTAAATCCCTAAACAGAATCGTCAGCTCCGGATCATCAATATCGGGGATATCCTGGGTTGGCGTATCCCGACCAAGCAGATAGTCGACAGAGACATCGAAGAAATCGGCTATTTGCTTTATAGTGTCCGGGTCCGGCTTCCGGTCTCCCGTTTCATATCTGGATAACTGAACATTGGAGATGCCCAAGGATTCGGCCAGTCTTTTTTGTGAGAGTCCTGCCTTGTCTCGAAGAGATTTGATTCGATTACCCAATACGCTCATTGGAATGTCCCCACTTTGAAATCAGTTAGTACTCAAATATTACCATTTACCATTACGGTAATAAATAGTTTTGCCAAAACGGAAATAAAATGATTGACATTACCAAAATGGTAATATTAGAATACACATATAGTAACCGATTTGGTAAATTCAAACTATTCTTTTCGGTGGATACCTATTACTCACAGAAATATGGTTAAGAAAAGTATATTTTTTTGTTTCTATATTACCAAATCGGCAAATTCAAGTGGAAAAGGAGAGGATTGAATGAGTAATAAAACTTTAGAAATTGAGTCTGGAAAGTATGAGAGAAAAGAATTAATTCTTACTAACTCAACTTTCGCACCTGAAATTCTTGCCTGATGCCAAGTATGACAAGGAGTTAACGGTATATT
>NZ_JBHTIU010000077.1:0-18287 GCF_042677205.1 Paenibacillus residui | reverse complement strand
AATATTTCTTATCCATCGTCCCGATGGATAACCCTACCAGCTTACACAAACTTCTTGACGCTACCGCCATGCCATTAAACGATATTCGTGTATTTTTGCAGGCTTTTCCCTTACAATAGGCGTTTTCCGTGAAAAAAGATGCACTTTTGCTTCTTTTGTGAGCAAAGGTCGGCATGCGCGCATAGGGACTGACCTAACATCACGCGAGGGGCCAGTGCTGAAATTGCTAAATCTGCCGCACCCAAATTCACTAGATCCGGAACAAATGATCGTTTATTTATGCTACTCGCCAAGCAGCTCCGAATCCAGCTCCGTATAGTACTCATGCAGCGACCGATACACTTTACGGTACTTTTCATATAGGACGTTGTATCTCCTATGCCGCTCCCCATCGCTGTCCAGCCGCTCTCCCTCCCGAACGAGCTCGCGGGAGATCGATTCCAGCGAGTCAAACAGGCCGGCGCCGACACCGGCAATGGCTGCAGCGCCTAAGGCGGAGGCATCGCTTGTTTGCAGCAGGACCATCTCGCGGCCGAGTACGTCAGCGATCATCTGGCGCCAGACCGGATTGCGGCTGCCTCCTCCGCCCAAGTAAATCCGTCGGGGAACTTGGCCCATGGCGGCGAAGGCTTCGACGTTCTCCCGGATGTTGAAGGCGATGCCTTCCATAATGGAATGCAGCAGCAGCGCCTTGTCGCGATGATGCGTCAAGCCGATCCATGCCGCCCTGTCGCGGGGGTCGAAATAAGGCGTCGAGCTTCCGACCAGAAACGGCAGGAACAGAAGCCCCCCGCTGCCGCAAGGGATCTGCTTCATCCGTTCGCTCAGCCGGTCCAACCGCTCATAATCGCCCGCATTCATAGAATCGCGGTCGAACAGCAGCTCATACCCCCACTGTACGCCCAACCCTCCAGTAAACACGCTGCCCATCGCATACATCGCCGCGGCTGCGGCACTCGGATGAAACGTCACTTGCCCGGCCACACCAACATGCGTATCCGGCACACGCATAATGATTTGCGCTGAAGTACTCAGCGTAATCGCCATGATATCGGCTTCCAGGGTTCCCGTGCCGATCTGGGTGCAGGCGATATCCGCCGCTCCCGTGAACACGGGGGTACCTGCAGGCAGGCCGGTCAAGACGCTGACCTCGGACGTTATCGTTCCCGCTGCAGATAGAGAATCGGCGGCCTCAGGAAACAGATCCACACGCAGACCAAGGTCCCGGATGAACGTCTCGTTCCATTCCCGTCTGCGCACATCGAACAGCAGGCTGTTGCCCGCATCAGTCGGATCCGTTCCTAGACGGCCCGTCAAGCGGAAGCGTACGTAATCCTTCGGAAACACAAGCTTATCCGCTTTCCGGTACAAATCGGGCCGCTGATCCCTCACCCACATCAGCTTCGGAGCCGTGAACGCATCAAGGGGGACATTGCCGGTCAAGGCGATCGTTCGATCCCGGTAATGCTTCATTAAATAACGGGTTTGCTGTTCCGATCTCGTATCGGCGATAAGAATGGCAGGCATGACCGGTGAACCGCACTCGTCCAGCAGCGTCAGCGCGCTCATATGACCGGATAACGAAACGGCTTCGATGAACGCATCCTCAGGCAGTGCCGACAAGCATTCCCGAACCGACTTCACCACTGCCGCCCACCAATCTTCCGGCCGCTGCTCCACCCAACCGGTATGCGGCGATTGGATCGGATAGCTGTGGGATGCCGAGGCGATTCGCTTCCCGTTCCGGTCCATCGCCAGGCATTTGACGGAAGTCGTGCCGAGATCGATTCCCATAACCGCACTCATTGTCATTCCGGTTTCCCCCATTCTAAAGATGCTTGATCCGCTTTCTGTACTTTTCAATATACTTAAGGTTTTGTTCGAAACCGCCCGGAACGTTCCCGCTTCGGAATACGGGAGGTTCGATGCCCTGCTCTGCAAGCTTACAAACGGCCATCGTCATCATCATATTTAAAATCGTTGCGCCGATCACCGTTGAACCCGGAGACATCCGAATATCCGTTCCCGCTACTTCCATCAATGCGTCCCCGTGCGGCAAATGATTGTCAATGACCAGATCCGCGACTTCGTACAGCTTCCTGCTGGAGGAATGCCGCGGGGCGTCCTCATAATAAGCGGAGGATACGATCGCGATCACATATAACCCCTTCGCTTTGGCTTCCATCGCCATATCGACGGGAACCCCGTTCACACCTGAATTGGATAAAATGATGATCGGTTCGCCCGGCTTGACGTCGTAATTGTTCAATATGTGTGCCGCATATCCTTCCATTCGCTCGACCATGGAGCTTTTGACAGCGCCTTCATGAAGCATGACCGCAGTGTCCAAAATCGGCTGGATTGCCGCAAGCCCTCCTGCCCGGTAAAACACCTCCTCGGCCAGCATATGTGAATGTCCGCACCCGAAAAGGTGAACAAGCCCGTCGCGGGCGATCGTCGCGGCTACTTTGTCTGCAGCCTTGTCGATCGCTGCGCTTTCCTTCTCTATTATTTCATGAATATGGCTAATAACCTTCTCCGCGTACTGCTTCCCTGCCTTTTGCCCAGCCAAATTCCTCAACTCCTCAAACGATATTTATCGGAACGCCCATCGCCCGAAACGTGTCGCGCGCCAGTCGAATATGTTCAGATCCGCGTTTTAATGCAGGCTGTCCATGACCCGGAAGCAGCATGTCGACTGTATATTGCCCAAGTAATTCCATGCTGTCAGCTAGTTGTTGGAGATGAAAATCGCGAGTATGAATCATCGAAATCCTTCCATTATAAAAAACCGTATCGCCTGAAAACAAAACCGCTCTGCCGTTCGGCATCGTTACATGAAAAGAAGTATCGAACCGCGAATGTCCGGGAGTATGAAGAACTTGAACCCGGCAGTTCCCTATTCGGAAATTCTCCTTATCTTCGAATAGCCGGTCCACAGGGCAGCCCGAAAATAGATAATCTGGCGGGTAGAAGCCGT
Organism: Paenibacillus residui; assembly: GCF_042677205.1. Classification (NCBI taxonomy): domain Bacteria; kingdom Bacillati; phylum Bacillota; class Bacilli; order Caryophanales; family Paenibacillaceae; genus Paenibacillus; species Paenibacillus residui. Next base: position 15,307 of record NZ_JBHTIU010000077.1, on the reverse strand, counting down.
TGCGGCGGGCTGTCGGCAAATCAATAGCTTCCTCATCGCCAAGCATAAGAGGTTCGGACGCTTGCTTCAGTACGCCCACTTTAGCTCCGGATATACGCCGCCATTCCGCTGCACCGCCCGCATGATCCGCATGCAGATGGGTCAGCCAAATCTCGGCCAGGTCCCCGGCTCGTAACCCCTCGTCCTCCAGATGCTCTCGAATCTCATTATGCGACAATCCGGTTCCGGAATCGATCATGACAAGTCCATCGCCCGAATCGAACACATATACGTTGCAATCGCTCGGATGCGTCCAGTCGAAACCAAGCCGGCCGCTCCCGATTAAATAGAGACGTTCGTCAATCTTCATTCGGCCTTCACCTGCACGATCATCTCCAGCTCGACCGGAGCGCCGAACGGGAGTTCGCTTGTGCCGAGTGCGGCGCGAGCATGTTTTCCCGCTTCGCCGAACACTTCGTGCAGCAGCTCCGAAGCCCCGTTGACAACAAGCGGCTGCTCGCCGAAACCGTCTGCTGAACGAACGTATCCCATCATCCGCACAATTCGCTCTACCCGATTCAAGTCACCGAGTACAGCCTGCATCTCGCCGATACAGTTCAGCGCAGCGAGCCTGGCCGCCCGTTGGCCTGTTTCAACGTCCAGATCGTCGCCGAGCCGGCCTGTGTACTGCATGACGCCGTTCACTTCCGGCGTTTGTCCGGATATAAACAGCAGATTCCCCGTAAGTACCCCGGGCACGAACAGGAACCGGGGCGGTACTTCTGGAATCGTCAAACCCAACTCTCTGATTCGCTCATAGATATCTATTCTATCATTCATAGGATTTAACCTCCCACCCGAACCGGTTCCCCGGTTTTTCCCGACGTGACAATCGCCGCGGCGATCTCCAGGGCATGAACGGAATCGGCCAGCGGAACAATGTCCGACGGCCGATGGAGCCTGACGCATTCCACGAAATGAGTCAGCTCTGCACGAATCGCGCCGCCGACCTGTTCGTGCTCTGTCGGCCACAACGTGTAATCCGGTGTATAGCAGCGTTCATCGGTCCAGATCGAAAGCCCGGATTGCAGCGTTGAAAATTTCGCCATACTGCGCTGTCCGACAAGCTCGATCTCCGCATCGATGGTACCGTCAAGCTCCAGCGTGTCCGTCATATTATGCGGTCCGTTCCCCGGAATAGTCCATGACGATTCCAAGGAAGCATGCAGCCCGTTTTCAAAGGTTAACAGCGCGGAGAAATGGTCCGGATACGGATATCCGCTTATATTTCGTTCGACGGTATATACGCTTGTACACCGTGCGCCCGCATACCACAGGAATAAATCCAGGTCGTGAATGCCCGATTCGTAAACCGGATGCACTCTTTTGCCAAAATGCTCAAACCAGCTGCGGCTGAACTGGCGTTTCGCCCGCATATGAACGAGTTCTCCCAGCTGCCCCCTATTTTGCGACCGTTTCATTAAAATATAGGGCAGAGCAAAACGGCTTATATTCCCTACCATGACAAGCTTGCCGGTACTGGCCTGCAGCTCCTCGATCTTCCGCCCCTCCTCGCTGGTCAGTGCAAGCGGCTTTTCAACGAAGACGTGCTTGCCATGCTGGAGCGCCAGAATGACGAGCCTGCCGTGGGTCGCTTCATCGGTGACAATATCGACTACGTCGAGCCCGTCATCCCTGATTAAATCCTCAGGACTTGCATAATCTCGGGAAGTCGGGTATTCCCCCGCGATCCGTTTCGTCAATTCCCGGTCCAAATCGCATACCGCAGCAATCTCCGCGCCGTCGATTTGGCTGAATACCTTCAGGTGCAGCCTGCCGAATCTCCCTAACCCAATGACACCGATCTTGACTGACTGTTTGATCGACCGCATATCTACCATTCCTTTCATCTTATTTCACGGCTCCGGTCGTTAGTCCGCGCACGAAAAACTTGCCAACGAAAGCGAAGAACACGACGACGGGCAGCAGTGTCAGCACCGCACCGGCGGTCGTCCAGCCCCAGCGCACCGTGTATTGGCCCATGATCGCTTTGAGCCCTACGGGCAGCGTACGCAGCTGATCGCTGGAGATGAGAACCGATGCATAAGCGAACTCCGTCCACGATGTAATGAATGCATAAATCATAATGGTTGCGATGCCCGGCATAATGAGCGGCAGAATAATTTGCATCAGCGTCCGCATGCGTCCGGCCCCATCGATGGAAGCCGCCTCGTCCAGTCCCACTGGAATTGCGTCGAAAAATCCCCGCATAAGCCAAACAGCAAACGGTGCCGAGAACGTCACGTTCATAACGATCAATCCCCAGAGTGAATCGACGAGACCGATATTGCTCATCAATTGGTAAACCGGAACGAGCAGCAAAATGCCCGGAAAAATATACGATGCGAGAATAAGCCGGTATACGAACAATCTTCCCGGAAATTTCATCCGGTAAATGGCGAAACCGGCCGGTATGACAATCAGTACGGTACATACGAGCGTACCTAGCGAGACGAGAATGCTGTTCCACAAATTTTGCAAATACGAGGTCATTTCGAGCAGCTGCCGGTAATGCTCCAGCGTAAATGCTTTAGGAAACAGATCCGGACTCAAAATTTGATCCGCCGGTTTGAAGGAGGAGACGATAACCCAGTAAAAAGGGAAGACGACGATCAACGCGAGAATTAAACTGAACAGCCATTTCAATACTTTCATGCTATCACCCTCCTACTCTTCCTTCGGCGAAGCGAATTTAATGAACACGGTTGCAAAGACAAGCAAAAGCAGCGAGGTTATTACAGAGGCGGCGGATGCTTTACCCAGTTGGAACGACTGGAACGCCATTTGGTAAATATATACGGGCACTGTCGTCGTAGCTCCGGCCGGCCCTCCAGAGGTTAAAATATGAATCAAATCAAAAATATTAAAGCTCCACAATGTTCCTACGAGACCTAATGCGAATAGAATCGGATTGAGCTGCGGAAATGTAATTTTCCAAAATTGCTGCCATTTGTTCGCCCCATCGATCGAGGACGCCTCGTACATGTCCTGCGAAATAATGGTCAGCCCCGCTAGCACGATGACCGTCATGAACGGGAACCAGTGCCACGTATTGATGAAGATCAGAATGGGCAGCGACCAGAACGGATGGCCTAGCAGATTGATCGGCTTGTCGATCCAGCCGAAGGACATCAGAGCGTCGTTGAGAATGCCATAGCTCCCGTTAAATATCCATTGCCAAAAAATACAGACGACAATTGTCGGAATAACCCACGGGATGATAACCCATGTGCGCAGCCATTGCCGGATTTTGCCGGGGCGGTTCAGCAGCAGGGCGATCGAGAACGCCAGGACAGTCTGCAGCAGTCCGTTGCCGAGCACCCATATCAGGCTCTTGCCCCATTTGCTCCAATATTCTGAAGAAAAAATGAGTGTTGTATAATTGTCCAGTCCTACGAAACTGCCGCTCGTTCCGATGAACCCCGTGTTATAAAAGCTTTCCCTGACGACTTGAAACAAAGGAACGAAAATCGTTACAACGATCCAGGCCGTTATCGGGAGCACAAGCAAATAGGGAAGCACAGGAATATTCTTTCTGGACCTAGCTGTCTTGGAATTCATGCTCTCACCTCGGAACGTGTGATGAATTTCCGCAAGGGAACTCGCGCTCCCTCACGGAAAAGACTTGCAATTTCATGCTGATTGTCAGAAGATATTATTATCTGTTCCATTGCCGTGTGAACAGAAACCTTTGGAGTGGAAATCGCGCAGATTGCTGTCGTTTCCACTTTTTTTTGTTTTTCTCTCTATCTCTTGTATTAAAATTCATATCCGCCATTACTTCACCGCATCTTCCATTAGCCGCTGCCCAATCTTCACGGCTTCCTCCGGCGACTTGCCGCTCGTCATGATCATTTCCAGCGTTTGCGCAATGAAATTCGGTCCGGCGATTTTTCCAATCTTGCTTGCCACTCCGTCGGTGAAACCGAACAGATAGCCTTTCTGGGAAGCGTCGAGCAGCACCTGCACCTGGTCCTTGTACTTGCTGATTACAGGATCATTCCAGAAGCTTTCTGCCTTCGCACCATCTTCGGTTACCGGCAGGAACAAGCCTGGCTCCGCGTTAATGAACTTCCCGTACGTCTCCGGTTCGTACAAATAATCGAAAAACTCGGCAATCGCCTCTTTCTTCTTGGCGTCTTTCGTCAGCACCATAATGCCGTTAGAATAGTAGATGCTGCCTGGTTCGCCTCCATCCGCTACCGGAATCGGCGCCACCCCAAGATCGGAAGCCGGGCGTCCGGACTCGGATTCGAACGTGGCCAAATACTGTCCTTTCTCAATAGCCATCGCCGATTGGCCGGTGTTTAACTGCGCCTGCGGTTCGCCCCATTGGTACGTATTGCTGTCCGGCGGCGAGAAGGCGAGCAGCTCCTTGTACATTTCGTACGCCTTCACCGTATTAGGGTTATCGAACGTTACTTTGTTATTTCCGTCTATGACCGACTTGGCCCCTGCCGTCACCAAGAAGCTGTACAGCACCTGGTCGGTCGCCATCGATTTGGAGGCCGGAAGTGCAATTCCATACTTCCCGTCTTTGGTTAGCGTTTTTGCCGCTGCAAGCAGCTCGTCCCATGTTTTCGGCGCCTGAAGCCCTTCTGCATCCAGCATATCCTTGCGATACCACAGCACCTGGATCATTCCGAATACCGGCACGGCCCAAGTTTTGTCTTCATATTGATACGGGGCAAGCGACGCTGTAAGAAACTTGTGCTTCTCATCGAGCTTCTGCACGATATCGTCAACAGGCTGAACAACGTCTAATTCTTTCAGCAGCGTCGTATAATCGGGAATCGTAAACAAAAGGTCAGGCCCGTTGCCCGCTTTAATCGATGCCGGGAATTTCGAATAGGCATCCCCCCAGCTTTGAACCTGGGCTTTCACTTTGATGTTCGGATGCGACTGGTTAAACTCCTCGACCACTTCTGCAAACCGTTTGACCCGGTTCGGCGGCTCTTCCATATGCCATAGTGTAAGCTCGGTGACCGCCTCGCCATTGCTGTTTGGACTCCCGGCAGGCTGACCCGAATTGCCGCCGGATGAGGAACATCCCGCCAATAGAGCAGACACTGCCATGGCGCCGGCCAAGGTGGATGCTAAAACTTTTTTCATTGCATACCCCTCTTTTCCATAAAGTAACTGCTTGTTTCCTAACATGTAAGGACACAAATCCTACTCCGTTTCTTTCGTACCATGTCCGGTTAATACGAGAACGACGGAATCCGACTCGCGGACAACCCTTTGCTTCAACAAAATTTTGAGAGCAGTCAACGTTGATGCGGAGGCATTCTCCACGTAAAGCCCTTCCTGTCTCGTCAGCCATTCCTGATCTCCCAGTACAGCCTCATCCGGAGCAGCAACGACTTGTCCACCCGATTCACGGATGACCTTCAGCGTCCGGCTTCCGTCAGCAGGATAGCTGCTGAGCGGATCGGCAATTGCGGATAACATCGTCTCGGGCGCTTCCCAAGGCTCTACTTCCGTCTTGTCTTGAGCGAACGCTCTGGCAATCGGAGCGCAGCCTGCCGCCTGTACCCCCACTAACCGGGGAATGGTGTTAATCCGTCCGGCTAAACGCAGTTCGAGAAACCCCCGGTATACGGAAACCAGGAGCGGTCCTGCCCCAATGGGAATGATCACCCAATCCGGAACCTCTTTCATTTGCTCAACCAGTTCATAAGCCAGCGTTTTATGGCCTTCCACTGCAAACGGATTCAGGAACGTCGACGTCAGGTTAAACCAACGCTTCCGCTCGGCAACTTCCTTTGCCAGCAGGTAAGCATCGCTGAAGGTGCCGTCCACCTGATGCAGTGAAGCTCCATAGCGTTTCATTGCATACAGCTTGGCCCGAGGCGTCGATTTCGGAACAAACAACGTGCATGGCAACCCTGATTTGGCCGCATATGCTGCGGCGGATACGCCGGTATTGCCGGTGGAAGCGGTCACAACGGCCTCTGCACCAAGCTGGCCGGCCACCGTTAAAGCGACCGATAAGGCACGATCTTTAAAAGAAAGTGTCGGATTCACCGTTTCGTTCTTTAAGAAAACGTTTGCAAGCGATAGTGCCGATTCCAGCCTATTCGCCCGCAAAAGCGGTGTGCTGCCTTCTCCGAGCGTTACGGGCGCGACATTCGGCCCTACGGGAAGCAGAGGTTTGAATCGCCATATCCCGCTGGCCATTCCGGCATTCTCAAATGAAAATTTGCGAAAAATACGGTTATAATCATATTCCGCCATCAGGCTGTTCCCGCAAGCTTCACATTGATACCGGATCGTTGATTCATGCCATTCTCCGCAACTGCTGCATCTTAATCCGAGCAATAACATATCTTCCCCCTTTCCCGAGTCTCTACTATATTGTGTTACGGCCTTTACACGTATAAATGCCGGGTACACCATCAAATATGCACTGCTAACAAGGCGAAGCCTCTTCCTTCCGGACGCAGAGCCGATAAACCGCCGCTGCATACATCATATAGGCAGCCCATAATTGCGATCTTGACACATACTCGTTCGAGGAATGCGCTTGTGCGATGAAGCCCGGACCGCAAACGACCGTTCCCATCCCGCCTATATGCTCAAACATTGCCGCCTCGGTCCAAAATTGCAGGCCGACCGGCTCCGGAGCCGCCGTCTGGAAATGCTCGGCATACGCATGCGATAACAATGAAATGAGCGGATTGGCGGAAGAGGTCTCGAATGGTCCATGCGGAACACCGTGGAAATTGTCAGACACCCGTATATTCCCGCGCATGTTATCTGACTCCGCGGACAGCCCGTCAAGAAGCTCCTGGAGCTCACCAATCACGCTCTCTTCGGATTCGCCGGGGATCATCCGTCTCTCGAATCGGATCCGGCAGTTATTCGGTACAATGACCGGGCGCGTTCCGCCCTCGATCATACCGATATTGACCGTCGGAGCTCCAAGCAGCGGATGCAGCTTTTGCTTTAATGAAGGGATGTACGTTTCTTGAATCGCCTGAATCCAATCGCTCGCGCGGTAAATCGCATTAACGCCTTCATCCGGCACACTTCCGTGAACGGAAAGTCCTGCGAACTCGGCCTCGCCCCACAGCACGCCCTTATGCGCTATGCCGACCTGCATGCCCGTCGGTTCGCCTACGATGGCATAATCGCATCGAAATCCGGAGCGGAGCAGCTTATAGGCTCCGGGACTATAGGTCTCCTCACCTGCCGTAGCGACAAAGCACACATCCCCGGCCAGCGAAACGCCGCTTCGTTGTACCGCCAGCAAAACCGCGAGCATGGAAGCAAGCGCCCCCTTCATATCCGTGGCACCGCGTCCGTAAATCCGGTCGTCAGCCACCCTCGGCCGGAACGCATCCTCCATATCGTAAGCGGGCACGGTATCCAGATGCCCATTCAGCATCAGGCTCGGACCGGAGCCGTCGCCTCTTACACGGGCGATAACGTTAAACCTGCCTGCAGGCGCTTCCATAACGAATGCTTCGATCCCGGCCTTATGGCACCAAGCCGCAATCCATTCTGCCAAAGGGCGTTCAAGTGCCGGTGCTTCCTCATGGCTCTCCAGTTGAATCAGGTTGAACAGCAGCTCCTCCAGCTCAGCCTGGCTTACGTATTTTGACAACGCTCTCAATTTGCTTTGCCCCATCCGTATTCTTCGAGGAATTCCTTGGCTTCTGCGGCCACCCGGTCGAAATCCGCCAGCCCGATTCCGGAAGGCTCCCCTACGCCGAATAATCCGCCGGCTTGCCAAGCTTCCCATTCCACCGCGTTGAAGTGTTTATAACCAACCGACTTGAGCGCATCAGCCATCTCTTGAAAGTCGACGAAACCGCCTCCAAACCAGACGTGCTGAGATTGCATAATGTTCGGAAATCCAACTTCATCCTTCACATGCACATTGCGGATGCGGTCGCCAAGCTGCTCGATCGCTATCTTAATCGGCATCCGCGGTTTCACCGTCGTATAGAACGTTCCAACGTCTACGCAGGTGTATACGTTCGGACGATCCACCAGCTCAATTAGTTTAATCATCGTCTCCACTGTATTGGCGATTGTGCCCTGCAGCAGCTCAATGCTGACGTCGACGCCTTTGCCTTTGGCATAGTCCGCCGTTTCTTGAATAGCTGTAACTGCCTGATGCCAAGCTTCTTGTCGTGTCATCAAATTGTAGAGCGGCGGATCGTAGTATCCGTCTCCAAGCAGGGTAACCACCGATTCCGCCCCCATGTCTGCGGCAGCGTCAATAGCCTTCTTGAATTTGGCGATCCCGTTCTCCCGATCGAAATATCGCGGGGAGACAAACGTCGTATGCGCCCCGATAGAAGCAAAGGCAATGCCCGTTTCATCCATCGCTTTGCGAACATTCTTCACCGTTTCGGTGTATTCATGCGGACGAAGCTCCATAATTTTTGGGAAAATGACGTCAAACCCTTCGTACCCGTACGACGCGGTCTGGCGAACGCACCATTCCAGGGGCTTGTCTCCCCAAGAGTTCCATGCGGGTCCACAAATTTCCAGCCGGCCCCAAGGCATGTTCGGCCAAATTTCGAACGATAATTTCAGATGTTCTGCCATAAAAAATACCTCCTGTTTGTAAATTATCGCTACTATGTCAATTCGTAACGATCAGCTCGATAGATACAGCGCGCGAATTCGATAGGTTCGCCGTTTTCCAAATACGTGACCCTCTCCATCAGCAGCGCCGCATCGGTTGGATCAATGTCCAAATGTGCGGCTTCCTCCGGTGTACACGTAGCGATTTCAATCGTTTGTGACACGCGCGTCAGCCGGAAGCCGCATACCTCTTCGAGAATTTTATAAATCGACCGATTTTCGAAATTCTCGTTAAGTAGCGGGGATGCCTTGTCATAGATCAAATGCACCTGCTCCAGAGCGATCGGCTCGTTATCAGCCGTCCGGATGCGGATAATCTCGATGATCTGCTCCTCTTTTGACAGGCCAAGCTGTTCCTTCGTCTTCTGCGGTGCGGGGATAACGTTCATCGCCAGCAAGCGTGAGCCCGGCTTGAGATTCAGAATATCGGTCGAGAAGCTCGTCAATTTGGCCAAGCTTCTTCCGGATGGAGGCTGGGTAACGAATGTTCCGACTCCGCGCTGCTTGCGCAGAAAACCTTCGTGCACCAGCTCGTTAATGGATTGCCTGACGGTCATGCGGTTAATCTGGAACTGCTCGGTCAGTTCCCGCTCGGAAGGAATCAATTGTTCCGGCTTCCACACCCCGCTTTTGATTTGATCTTTAATATATTCTTTCAGTTGGTAGTAGATGGGTACGATGCTGTTCTTATCGATAATACCCTCGGTTTGCGGACTTTTCTCCACATGTATCGCTCCCTTAACATCATAAATATCAAAATTTTCCACATGGCTATATATAAACATATACTTGTCTATACCAGTTGTTGAATAGAATTATAAACAATAGTTGAAAGCGATGTCAATAGCTTATTTAGAGCTTCTTCTGCTGTCACATTTTCCGTGAACAAATCACCCTCCTACTTTGATCATACGACATTCATGCAATATTTCGTTTGATATACCAAGAATCGTAGTGGGAGCAGCCGTTTTTTCTTATAATATTGCTGCATTACTTTAAAGTTTGACTTTAATGTAGGTTGAAAAAGGCTCCTGTCGGAGCCTTTGACGAACGGAATATTTGCCGCTGATTGTACGATACTTCGGTTATTTCACACTAAGACAACCTACGGCCTTACTTCATGCGATTAAAATGGGACAGTTTATCTGGATTCATCACGACAAAAAGGTCAGATAGCTGATCACGCAAATAATGAAACGTAATCACTGCGAAAATCATCTCTCCGACGACTAATCGTATTCCCGGCATGCCGTTGATTTCACTAGTTTCATATCGAGTTCCAGCAGGAATCTCATCCTTAATACCGATGAAGTAACGAATAATTTTTTCCGAACCTTTTATTGGACGGAGTGCCGCTTTTACCTTGCCTCCTCCATCCGTGTAAAGTACGGTATCCGAGGATAAAAGTTCAATGAGCAACCCTATATTTCCAGTCGTCAACGCCTCGGCAAATCGTTCAGCGAAAGCAGCTTTTTTCTCTATAATTTCCGGGTTCCGATCAGGCAATGGGCCGATACCCTTCTTCGCCCGATGAAATATTTGCCGGCAATTTGCCGTGCTTTTGTCAACGATCTCGGCAATTTCATCAAAACGATAACGAAACACTTCATGCAGCAGGAATACAATCCGTTCTGTCGCGGAGAGCTGTTGCAGCAATAATAACCCGGCAGTAGAAAGGGATTCTTTCCATACCATTTCCGCGAGAGGATCGTTCTTCTGAAACTTATCGGTATTAACAGGCTCCGGCAACCATGTACCGACATACGCTTCTCGCTTTCTGCTCGACGATCGAATGAAATCTACACAACGATTATGAACCGATCTACACAAATAGGATTTGACATCTCGTACTTGCTGCGGCGGTTTCTCTTCCCACGTCAGGAACACTTCTTGAACAATATCTTCCGCATCTGTGACGCTCCCCAGAGTATGATACGCTAACGACAAGAGCAATGGTTTTAAATCGCTATATAACTTTTCACTCTGCAACGCGCAATTCTCCCCCTCTCGAACGATTGTCCGCAATGATCGCTTGAGCCGCTCTTTTGGCACTGGCAAACGACGCATCCGCCAATAGTTCTCCATGCCCGGTCCAATCTCCTGCCACATACAGGCCATGTATTTCCGGAATCGCCGGACCGTAATAAACACCGCTTTTATCCACCGTGTTGAAATCATGGGCAACCGTCAAATTCGGCAAAAACTGCCTGGCTATTTCCTCTTTTCGCCACCCGGGTTGTACGAGATCCATTGCTCTTTCCAACTGCAACAGGTCCGCTTCAGGTTGGCTTTCACTCATTCCAAGATGTTTTATCAGGTGGACGACGACAGAGCCGTCATCGCTAAGCTTCGCAACAGTAGACGGGATGTTATAGAAGAACGATTGATCCAGCCAAAATCCGGCAATAAAGTTGGAACCTCTATCAGGCAGACGGTGCAAAACAAGATCGAGACATGCGGCGCGGATCGGTCTAACGGCGTCTTTCCACTTGGAAATGGATGTGCTGTCCGCGTTTTTCACCAAATTATACGCCTCCTTCGGACCGGCAGCGATCACCACATTAGGAGATTCGAACGTATCGCCGTCAGTACACCGGATACGTCGAACCATCCCGTCATAGTCAACTTCGACCGCTTTTTTCTGCCGAATAATCGCGACGCCTGCGCGGACGGCCCGTTCTCTTAAATCATCGATTAGCGCTCCCCACCCCCCATCGATATAGAAAGCTTTTCCGCCAAATGTTCGTTGAAGCTGCCGAACGGCAGGACCCGCAAGATGAAGTTCAGGGTGAGGAACGAAGGAGTTAGCCCGACTCACCGAATAAATTACGTGCCTCAGCATTGGATGCCGAATTTCCCGTTCCGCCCACTCCTTCAAACTGATCTGCCCGATCCGCTTCGGATCAATTTTGCCCAGCTTAAGCATGAGGCGGGCAAGCTCCGTCTTTTCCGAGAATGAGAACAGCCTGGATGCGACTAGTTGCAGTGGTTTTGATGGCAGCGTATAAACCCGGTTATTCCACATTGCTCCCGCCGAGGCGGGAGGGTAGGCGCCTTTCAACTCAACACCTAATTCGCGCAGAATCGCCTCCCCTGCCCCATCCCGATAAAATGCATGTACACCCAAATTAAGCGCTGCCCCGCTTTTTTTGACGGTAAGCGCACGACCGCCAAGTTGATTTGCTTTTTCCAGTACCATTACGGATAGTTCAGCCCTTGCCAAATAAATCGATGTGGTTAAACCGGCAAGTCCGCCGCCAATGATCACCACATCATACTGTCTCATGATGGCCACCTCACTTTTTACGAACAAGACGTTTCCCTGAAGTAAAATGTGACACTTTCATAAGAAAAAATCATCAAACGTCGGGTCCGGTATACTTACCGTCGGAACCGCATTCAAGCGGGCCCTCTACTTTCCCCGGTGAAATCGGTTATCACATAGAACGACTGATGTTTCGACCTGCCTCTCCGGCACATTCCAATATTTATGAAGCAGGCTTCTTTTTTCATCCCTATTAACCAGAGTAAAGCCGTTCTTGACATAGAAGGAAATCGCCCAAGCTGCGGATTCCCATGTCCCTATCAGAATTGGTTTATCTGTAAGCTGTCTAATATGATTTAACAGCTTGGTTCCGATCCCTGCCTGACGACTGATCGTTTGTACATAGGCATGGCGAATCAGGGCCACCTCGTTTTTATCTTGAATTCCCATGATACCGCAGAGCTGCCCGCCGTCTTCAAATCCCCAGAAGATGACACCGTCCTCCATCTCTTGGGCGAGTTCATGTCTGCTCATGTACGGCTCCTTATAACGATCCTCCGGAATTACACCCCCGTACGCTTGGGCCGAATCGTTTATTATTTGGTATATACGCTCTTCATCCGTTTTTTCACACAATCGGATCATCTTTTGCCGGTCTCCTTTTTAGTATCGAATCTCGTGCCTTGCCTCATGAACATTAACCATATCCGCAATAGCGCCATAAATGTTCGGAGCATGCTCGGCCAACCGATGACACAAGTACAAAAACCAATCGGTTCCATAAGGCAGATATACTCTGGCCGAATACCCTTTTTCTTTGAATTCCTTCAGCCTTTCTGCCTTAACCCCGTACAGCATTTCGGTCTCCACGAAACCATGATGCTAATTCCGTGCTCCCTGCCTTCTTTCGCCAAAATATTAATATTGTCCGCCGCTAAACCCCGGTCCACCGTTAAACCAATGTGCGACAAGTCGAGACAAACGGCAGCTTCCAGCGATTCGCGGGCGATTTCTTTGATCAATGCGGCGAATTCCTCTCTCGCCTTCACACAATCTTCGGCAGATGGCGTATTTTCACCTATGTACTCAATCGATACCCGATATCCTCTGGATGCCAGTAATTTGGATTGTTGAATCCCTTCTTCCCTTGTCTCCCCTGCAATGAACCGTTTTGCCGCCTGCAGGAGCACCGGGTACATGACTTCCGATTGGCTGAGATAGGCTTTTAATTGCTGGTTCCGCGCGATGCTTTTCAGAGCGTCCGCGGCCCGCTTTTCCATTTCCATCATCAAATGATCCTCCCTACTTCCTTTTTCAAAAAAGTTTAACATGATAAACTGGTTCTAATAAGAACCACATTTTTAAGATATTAGGGGTACCACTTCGTGAGGGAGATGAGAAAATGGTTTGGGTTGCAGTAGACCGCAGGTTAAATACGCCATTGACCAAGCAAATCTTTCATCAGCTTCAATCCAAAATATTGAACGGAGACCTTAAGGCCGGTCAGGCGCTGCCTTCAACCCGCCAGCTGGCGGCCGATTTGCAAGTGTCGAGAAATGTAGTTTTGGAAGTTTACGAGCAATTGATGGCGGAAGGCTACCTGGAAGCCAGGCAGGGCTCGGGGACTTTTGTCGCCGAAGGGGCGCTGCTGAAGCACCCCCTAACATTCGAGTCTTTGCCGGATTCGATCAAACATACGGGGACCAAGATGACAGAGGATATCGTTAATTTTCGGTCGGGCATTCCGGCTTTGGAGCTTTTCCCCCGGAAACATTGGGCGCGGCTTGCGCAGCAGGTATTATCCGATACGCCGGGCCGGAGCTTTGGATACGGTTCTCCCGAAGGCAGGTATGAGCTTAGAAGCGCTATTGCCAAATATTTATACAGAACTCGGGGAGTGCGCTGCCACCCGGACCAATTGGTCATTACTTCCGGAGCCACCCAGGCGATTACCCTTGTCGCTAAATTACTTGTAAACCCGGGTGATCACATCATGATCGAGGACCCGATCACGAACGATATCCAAACCATCTTCACGTCCTGCGGTGCCCGCCTGATCCCTCTTCCCGTCGATCATTCCGGAATTGCAGCAGATCGGTTAGTAACCGGCGCATATCACGGATCCGTGTATGTCACCCCTTCGCACCAGTATCCGCTTGGTTCCATTTTGCCTATTCAACGAAGGGTGCAGTTGATTGAATATGCCCGAAATACCGGCAGCTATATTGTTGAGGACGATTACGACAGCGAATTCCGGTACGAGGGCCCTCCTATCCATTCGCTGCAGTCGCTGGACCCAAGCGTCGTTATTTACATCGGAACCTTCAGCAAAATTCTCTCCCCCGCTCTAAGAATAGGTTATTTGATTCTGCCCTATCCGCTCGTTGAACGGTGCAGGATGCTCAAATGGTTCAGTGATCTGCATACTCCTTCTTTGGAACAGCTCATCCTTGCGCGCTTCATCGAAGAGGGATTTCTGGAGCGGCACATCCGGCAAATGAAGAAGGTTTATAAGCAGCGAAGGAATTTCCTCAGGAAAGTATTAGGGCAATGTTTTGGAGACAGCGTCCAGGTAACTGGTGACTCTACAGGACTTCACTTGATTGCCGAGTTTACGGGTATACGATTTACAAATGAAGTTCTGGAGCAAATGTTGGGCGCCGGCGTTTCCGTACATGGTGTCGAAATGCACGCCATACAGAAAGGCAGGCACGAAAACCGAATTATTCTGGGCTATGGAAACCTGGAAGAACAACAGATTGAAAAAGGAATATCGAGAATCAAGCATGTTCTTGACAATATTAGGAAATGAAATCAGCTTCAACACGATTGCGCTCAAAGGCGGCCGACTGATCGTCAGCCGCCTGAGTAATTTCTGCAGATATACGACAGGCTTGAATTACATTTCCTAAGGACATGTTTCAATTTCCTCGACTGATTCTGTTCCCCCTTTGTTATGGATATGCGTCCTTCCAAAATTGTTCGAGGCCGAAAAAAATATCAAAAAAATTAAGCCAAATTGTCAACCGGATTGTCTAATAGGTATAAAACATAAAAAGGAAAGGTTGAACTCCAATCAATCAGTTAGTAAAAAAAGCTCAAAATGGTGACCACAAAGCCTATATCGAACTTTTTCAAACCTACGAACAAGACATTTATCGCATGGCCTATCTATATGTCAAAAACAAGAATGATGCGATGGATGTGGTTCAAGAGGTGGCCTATCGTTCTTTTAAAAGCTTGGGCACACTGGTAAATCCGCAGTTTTTTAAGACATGGTTGATCAAAATTACAATAACTTGTGCCCTGAATGTGCTGAAACAAAAAAGGAAGGTGTATAATGGACTAAGAAAATTAGACAGCAAAAAAGGAGTTTCTTAGTTGTATGGCAACGATGAGGAG
>NZ_JBHTIU010000076.1:0-47170 GCF_042677205.1 Paenibacillus residui | reverse complement strand
GAGGTTCCTTCGGGGTTCGCGTTCCAGGCATCTTAAATGACTGCCCACGCTAGCTTGACACTGACGTCCCCTTGGCCTTGCTTGCTCTTACGGTTACCCTTGGGTAAAATGAGACGCAATATCGTCTGTGTTGATATACGTTTCCCGGTATTGGCTCGGCGTCATTCCCCGCAGTTTCCTGAACACGCGGGTGAAGCTGCGATAAGAATCGAAGCCGACCTCCACCGCAACGTCGGCGACAGGCATATCTGTGGAAGACAGTAAACTGAGAGCGCTGCCAATTCGGATCTTATGCATATAATCCACAAACCCTTCCCCGCACAGCTTCTTGAGACCCTGACTTATGTAAGGAGGGCTTAAGTTGAATTTCTTGGACAATGTTTCCAGGGTAAGCTTCTCGGCGTAGTGGGTGTGGATGTATTGAATAACGTTCTCCAGCCTTTTCTGTGAATCAAGCGCAGGCCTGAATTCATCCTGGGCCGCAGGCTGCAATTCGCGGGCAAACTGAAGCAGCGCTTCCAGCAATTTGACACGGATGAAAGTGAACTTGCCGAAGTTGGAGCCGGTATATTCCCGGACGATCGAGGAGAAGATGCTGTTCATCTGTTCGATTTGTTCATTCTTGAAGTCGACGAAGGACGGGAGGTCGCCCCCCGAACGCAGCAATCTGCCCACCAGCTCGAAGTCGAAGCGGGAGCCGAACAGGACGCTGATGTCGAACATGCAGCAATAGACCCGCAGCGGAGAGGCAGGATTGCCTTGAATCTCGTGAATATGATGCGGGAGCAGGAAGGAGGCCGTTCCCGGCTGAAGGGTATGTTTCTTTCCGTTGATGATCTCGATGCCGCTGCCTTCCACTACGTATAAGAGCTCCACGTAATCGTGGTGATGCATATTGATGAGGAAATCAATCGTAATTTCCAATATGTAGAATGGCAGTTGGCCTCTCTTGACATTGGCGACGGTGATGGTGTCGTGATATTCAGGAAACATTCCCATCGGAAAAAATCTTCCCTTCTCCCAAAGATTAAAATGTGACTTATGCTATTTGGATAATGACCTATCCCGTAGTTACATCTATAGTACCTTACATATTAGAAAAGAAAAAGAATATGATTAAGGAGAAGATGGGACATGGATAAGGAAAAACTGGCAATTGACGGGGGCGTGCCCGTAAGGCAAGGAGGCTGGAAAGCCAGATGGCCCGTATTTGACGATTTGGAAAGAAAAATGATTATGGAAGTATTGGAATCGGGCAATTGGGGAGGTATTTTTGAATACGGTTCCATGCACGGCAAACTGCCGAATATGGAGAGGAAATTCGCTCAACTTCAGGAGGCCAATCATGCGATCGCTCTGGTTAACGGGACCGTCGCCATTTCGGTAGCGCTTCAGGCATGCGGAGTGAAGCCGGGAGATGAAGTGATCGTACCTCCCTATACGTTCGTCGCTACCGCCTCGGCACCGCTCGCTATCGGCGCCATTCCGGTATTCGTCGATGTCGAGGAGGATACTCTGCTCCTCGATCCTGACAAGATCGAAGCCGCCATCACCCCGCGCACCAAGGCGATCGTTCCGGTACATATCGCAGGCGGCCCGGCCAATATGACCCGCATTGTAGAGATCGCCAAGAAGCATAATCTTGTCGTGGTGGAGGATGCCGCTCAAGCCATTGGGGCGAAGTGGGACGGGCGCTGTGTCGGGACGCTCGGCGATATGGGGACGTTCAGTCTGCAATCGAGCAAAAACTTGAACTCCGGAGAAGGCGGGGTCATCACGACGAATGACGAACAACTGCTGATCAATGCGTGGTCGCTGATTAACGTCGGCAGAATCCCGGGAGGCAAGTGGTACCAGCATGAAAGAATCGGCCAAAACTACCGGATGACGGAATTCCAGGCCGCGCTTGTCCTTGCGCAAATGACCCGCCTGGAGGAGCAGATGAGAACAAGGGAAGCCAATGTAAAGATTCTGGATGGGCTTCTTTCCGAGATAGACGGCATTAAGCTGTTGACCAGAGATCCGAGAGTGACGAGACATGCCAATCACTTGTATATGTTCAAGCTGGATTCCGATTTCGCGCGCGGAATCGATAAGGACGATTTTATTAACAAGGTGAATGCGGAGGGCATCTTCGTCCTGACCGGCTATAACTCATTGAATACCAACGAGGCCATCAAGCAGGCATCCAAGGAATTAAGCGGGCGGGATCATGAGTATTCCTGTCCTGTAAGCGAAAGAGCTTGCGAGAAAGAGGCGCTGTGGCTGACACAGGTTACACTGCTCGAAGATGAGCAGGCCATGCATGATATTGCGAAAGCTCTTGAGAAAGTCATTAAATCGTATTCCTAATCCTATACGAAATGATTTCATCTGAGGCCAGTGATGCAAACGAACCGGTTTGATATTCACTTGCCTCAGAAGTAATTATATCGTGAGGCTGTATGGCACAAACCATTAGTAAGCGCTTACAGCCGTTGTGAAAAATTGGGGGCTGATCAACGATGGGTAGACAAACCAATCGTATCTTTTTGTCTATGATAACCGTACTGATCCTGCTTGTCGCCGCATGCTCGAAAGATCCCTCTTCGAATGAAGGAGATTCGGATAACAAAGGCAGGGTGGCCATTTCCATGTTCATGGGGGATTCCGGACTGCCCCATCCCGAAGGAGTCGATCCGGAGAACAACAAGTTTATTAATATCGTTAAGGAACAAGCGGGTGTAGACCTGAAGCTGGAGGTTCCCTCCTACGCAGATTTTCCGACCCGATTCAATCTTATGCTGGCTTCGGGCAAGATGCCCGATTTGGTTCAGACTTATTTGGTTGACGAGACCTACCGGGCCGCCAGACAAGGCGCCTTCATCGACTTGAAGGAATACTACGACAATTCCCCGCAGGTGCAGAAGTATATTACGAAGGAAATGATGGAATTTGCCAAAGATCCGGTCACCGGCAAGTATTGGAGGATACCGATGGCCTGGGAGGCCGGTCCGCAGGGCTCGGGTGTGAACATGATGAGAGGGGAACTCATCGATAAATATAATAACGGGGTATGGCCCAAATCGGTTGACGAATGGATTGAATTTTTCAAGGTCGTGAAGAAGGAGATCCCGGACGCCGTCATCATGTCCAATGCGGCATCGGGTGATAATGTATTCACGGGCGGAGGCAGCGTGATTTATTTCTGGTACGGGGCGGTTCCCTACGGTTGGCGAATTCAAGACGGAGAAATCATTCCCAACGTCCTTCTGCCGGAATTCCGGGAAGCGACATTGGTTATGAAAGATTTATACGACCAGGGACTGCTGGATCCCGAATTCGCGACGACCGACGACTCCAGATACAATGAGAAGGTTATTAACAACACGGTATTGCTGCAGGTGAACAGCGCGGATCAGATCGCTCCCGGGGCGGTGTACTACAAGACGGAGAAATCGCTGCCTCCTCACGCCAAAGAGGTTAAGTGGCTGTTTGCGCCTCCGCTGAAGGAATATCCGAAAGTGTTGAAAGATAAGAAATATGCCGAGCCGAAGATGGGGCTTCCCATCATTACACACGGTTTGTACATTTCTTCGAGCAGCAAACATCCGGATGAAGCATGGAAGGTAATCGAAGCGTTCGCCTCGGACGAATTATACGAATCCATCTTCTGGGGCTACGAAGGCGAAGGCGTGACCTATAATACCGTTGACGGAAAGCGGGTTCCTACGGATAAGATCGGACCCGGGACAGAGGATTATTGGTCACTTCATTTGGCATTAGTGTTCGGTTTTCTCGAAGGGCAGGATGCCAAAGTCGCTTCTCATAGACTGGCTCTCGGGGATAAGTATACGGACGAGGTATATAACAGCATATACGCAATGGACCAAATCGCAAGGGAGAACGGAATCGGAGAGCTGCCCGGCTATGTAGCGCCGGATGAAGCCGTATTGAAGGCTTCGGAAGCCCGGCTGGCGATCAACAGCGTTACGGTCGAGGCGATCATGGGCAAGATTACGATGGAACAATTCGATCAGCGGGTGAAGCAATGGGAAGCTCAATTCCGCGATGTTATCTACGGTCCGATGCAGAAATATCTGGATGAAAACAAAGAAATGCTTATCCGCCAGGGCGTGAAGCATGCCGGCTGGTAAAGCTCATTGATTTTATATCGAAGGTGCCCTTTCGCTTCCATAGCTCAAAGCGGGCGCCTCAGTCTATTAAAGGAAGGAGGATATGGCGGGGAAGATGTCCAAGCGAAAAGTACGCACCCGATCCCTTATCACCCTCTATTTGCTTCTAGCGCCGACCCTTATTTCCTTGTTCTTCTTCAACTACATTCCGATGTACGGCGTCATTGTCGCCTTTAAGGATTATTCCGTGTATAAAGGCGTGTTTGGCAGCGATTGGGCAGGTTTGAAATACTTCGCCTATTTTCTTAACGATGCCAAGTTTTGGTCGGTTATGAAAAATACCCTCATCTTGAACTTTTATGATCTTCTATTCGGGTTTACGGCGCCGATTCTGTTTGCGCTTTTGGCTAACGAAATTTTCGCCCGAGGCTTCAAGAGAATAGTGCAGACCATTTCTTATCTGCCCCATTTCCTGTCCTGGATTGTCGTCGCCGGGCTGGTTCATCAGATGCTGTCCCCTGCGGACGGCTTGCTCAATATGTTCCTGAAATCGGCGTTCGGAATCGATCCGATTTACTTTATGGCCGAGAAAGAAATGTTCCGTGCCATTGCAGTCATAGCGCAAATATGGAAAAGTGTGGGCTGGTCCGCGATTTTATATTTTGCCATTATTGCCGGCATTGACAGCAGCCTGTATGAGGCGGCGATGATCGATGGAGCCAGCCGTTTCCGGCAGGCGATTCATGTTACGCTGCCTGCGATGGTTCCTATGATTACGCTGCTGTTTTTGCTGCAGCTCGCGAACATTTTCGGCATTGGCTTCGAGAGGGTATTTTTATTGCAAAATCCATTGGTGTATGACGTATCTGAAGTTATCAGCACCTATATATACCGGGTGGGGTTGGAACAATCTCAATATAGTTTAACGACTGCGATAGGCTTGACTCAAAGTGTAATGGCATTTGTGCTGTTGGTTGTTTCAAACCGGGTCTCCAAGAAACTGAGCGGTACAGGGCTCTATTAACCTAGTAAAGGCAGGCATAACTATGATTGTTTACAAATCAACCTCCAGAACTATCTTTAATATCTTTAACTACTCTTTGTTCGGGCTGTTCTGCCTCTCCGTTATTGTCCCGTTCTTCAATGCGATGGCTATCTCTCTAAGCAGCTACCAAGAGGTTGTCCAAGGCAATATCGGCATTTGGCCCCGAGGGTTCAACCTGGACGGGTATATCAAGCTGGCGGCCAATGCTTCCTTCCTTCGTTCTTTCGCCAATACCGTCATGCTGACGGTCGTGAATACGGTTCTGGTCATTGCGTTCTCGATCAGTGCGGCCTATTCCCTTTCCCATAAACATTTGATCGGCAGAAAATTTTTCTTCCATTTCATTCTATTGACGATGTTTTTCAACGGCGGGTTGATTCCGACTTATCTGGTTGTCACAAAGCTGGGCCTGACGAATACTTATTGGGCGCTCATTCTTCCCAGCATATGTAACGTTTTTTACATTATCGTCTTCAAAAATGTGATTGACCGGCTGCATAAGGAAATTATGGAATCCGCCGAAATTGACGGAGCCGGGGAACTGGTGATGCTTACACGTATCATCTTCCCGATGGTTCTGCCGATGATAGCGGCTTTTACGGTATTCAGCGCCGTTGCTTACTGGAATGAATGGTTTAACGTATTAATATACATCCGTGATAAAGAATTATGGACCTTACAATATCATCTGAGAGACATACTGATAGATTCCGGATCGGCCAGCAAGCTCTCGCAAGAGGCCATGATCAAAGGGCAGGACCGGGTACACCCCCAGAATATCAAGATGGCGGCGTTGATGCTGACCGTCTTGCCCATTATTGCGATTTACCCGTTTGTTCAGAAGTATTTCATTCACGGCCAACTGGTCGGAGCGGTGAAAGGCTGACATATACTAGGAGGATTGAGGATGGAAACGAAGCTTTGGTTAGGAACCTCGAAAATCGATATTACCCCGCAGCATAGTGTGCCTCTTGCCGGATTCAGCTTGCGAAGTGAAGACGGGGGCTGCAAGGGGATAACTCATCCGCTGTACGCCCGGATCTTTTATTATCGCCATATGGACGGGGACGGACGAGAGATGCAGGCGCTGTTAGTGTCTGCGGATTTGATCTGGTGGGGCAGTGAGCGGGTACCTCAGCTTAAATTGCAAATTCATGAGAAGTGGGGCATTCCGGAAGATTCGATCCTGCTTCATGGCACCCATACGCACTCCGGGCCCCAGACGAGCACCCAATTTTCCGATTTACTGGGCAAAGCGGATCTCCGCTATATAGTGGAGTTGGAGGCTCTTGTATTGGAGGGGATCGGGCAGGCTATGGCCGACCGGGAGGCCGTACATGTGGAATTTATACGAGGGCGCAGCGATATAGGCATCAACCGCCGGAAGATGGTGGACGGACAATGTGATTTCAAGGCGAATCCGGGCGGGCCGCATGACTCTGAAGTGCAGTTGGTCCGTTACCGTTCTCTGACAGGGGAAACGAAAGCCCTGCTTGTTCATTTCGCTTGTCATCCTGTCGCTAATATGGAAAATTGGGTGTCTTCCGAATTTTGCGGAGCGGCCATGGATACGATTGAGCAAACGCTGGGGGGAGGGGTCGTCTCCGCTTATTTGCAGGGCTGCTGCGGGGATATCAACCCGGCGGGCGCCGACGGCGAGCTGATCCTGAAAGGCAATGACGATGAAGTGACGCGAATAGCGAAGCAGTTCGCCGGCGATGTCCTCGGGGCGATGAACGGGGAGTGGGAACGGCTGGAGGGTTGTCCGCTGACAGCCCGCATCGTAACGCTGTCCGCCCCATTGCAGAACCCGCCCTCCGCTCAGGAGCTTGTGAAGCGGATGGATGAGCCCGGGGTCATCGGGGAATGGAGCAGGAAGCTGCTGGAATGCCCTCCCCGCCTGCAGCCGCAGAGGCCGCTGGACGTCGTCACCTTAACTTTGGCAGAGGGCTTGTCCGTTGTCGCCATGAATGCGGAAGTCGTTGTGGAGTACGGCCTCTATATTAAAGAAGCCATGAAAGAAGCCTGTAATGGGCGCGTACTGCCTCTAGGGTACACGAACGGGATGATCGGGTATATTCCTACCGCGGCACAGATTGGGGAGGGCGGCTATGAAGCTTATTGGTCCACTCATTATTTCCTGCTGCCCGCGCCTTTCTCCGAGGAGATCGAACCGATGCTTCGCCAAGCCATCCGGGAAATAGCGGAGTGCACCAATGCTTAATAAATGACCTGACCGGTTATAAATATGTCCTGGTCCTGCCCCGGATCTATAGTATTTTATGGAATGAATACGATAGGAGGGACAGGTGAAATTCATGGCAATGAATATCGGTGTTATCACCCACTTGGCGAATGAGGGAGACTGTTTTGCCAAGATGAGCGATTTCGGCTTGAACGTCTGCCAGCTCATGTGCTGGGATGTGTCCATGGCGACTCGGGAGATCGCTGAGAACACGGTCCGTCATGCCGGGGCTGCCGGTGTAACGATCAGCGCCTTCTGGGGAGGGCTGCCCCAGCCGCAGGTGTGGGACTTCAAGGAGGGGCCGCTTACCCTCGGCATTGTTCCGGTCAAGTACCGGGAGGAGCGCATGAAAGTGTTGAAGAAGTGGGCCGATTTTGCCGGTTGGATAGGGACTCGGGCTCTGGTCACCCATTGCGGCTTTATCCCGGAGAACTTGACGGACCCGGAGTATGACGGTGTTGTGGAAGCTATCCGTGAAATTGCAAGCTATTGCGAGCGATTGGGAATCGAGTTCTGGCTGGAGACAGGGCAGGAGACGCCGGTGGTGCTGCTGAGAACGATTGAACGCGTCGGAATGAGCAACGTGGGCATAAATCTGGATCCGGCGAACCTGATTATGTATGGCAAGGGAAATCCTGTAGACGCACTTGATGTTATCGGTAAGCATGTGAGGGAAGTCCATATTAAGGACGGGATGTACCCCTCCAATGGGGATGAACTGGGCCGGGAGGTTCCCGTCGGTCAAGGCAAAGCCCATTTCCCGGAGCTGATAAGACGCTTGCGGGAAATAGGAATGGACGGAAACCTGATCATCGAGAGGGAAATCTGGGGAGAGCAGCAGACCAGGGATATTCAAGCGGCGATTGCCCAACTGAAGGGCTGGCTGCAATAAAATAAACGAAGGAAGTGATGTCGATGAATCTGCTGACGACGATCAAAGGGTCCATGATGGAAGAATGGCTGCCTTCGGGCTGGGATCTTGCCAAAATAGAGGGGTGCATAGGAAGCTCCCCCGAAGAGATTACTGAGCGTCAGGCGCATTGGCACGAGCAATTTCAGCCGGTGGCCTGCCATAGTATTGAGGAATTTAACGTCTATCTTGGCCATGAAATAGCCATGCTTATCAAAACATCCAAAGAACGCGGAGAGCCGCTGGCCTTGATTCTGCCGGTCGGCCCTATGGGGATGTACAAGTGGACCGTTTACTTCCTGAAAATGTGGAATGTGAGCGCTGATCATGTCCATGGCTTCAACATGGATGAATGGAGCGATGCGGACGGAAATACGCTTCCGGCTTCCAATCCGGGCTCGTTCCAGTATGCCATGGAAAAAGCTTTCTACGGGCCGCTGGGCGAGCTGACGGTCCCGGTGCAGCAGAGAAACTTCGCCACCAGGGATAATATCGGGACCTACGCGGAGAAAATAGCGAAGCTAAAATCGGCCAACGCGAAGCTTGGAGTCGTATACGGAATAGGGAGAGTGTTCCACATTGCCTTCTGGGAACCGCATTATGCCGGGGAATACAGCTCGGAAGACGAATGGAAGCTAAGCACGCATCGGACAGGGGCCCGTCTCCACCCGCTGACGATCGAGCAGAACGCAATCACAAGCTTCAAGAGCCGGACTACCCTGATTCCTTGCTACGCTAATACGATCGGGCCGGGACTGTTCCTGCAGGCCGACTATGCGATTGGCGGAGCGGACGGAATTCTCGGCAGGGGGATGATGTGGCAGGGAATGTCGCTCTGGACGACACTGCGGTATGGGGCGGACCCATGGGTGCCCTCCTCCTACATGCCTACTCTCCCCGGCAAGCTGTTTTTCATGAACGAGTTGGCCGGTCCGCTGAAGCCGGAATTAAATTGAAGGGGGCCGGAGTTTTTTGCCATACCGCCTTATCGAATAGCAATAGTATATCCTTGGCCGGGGACGTTCATCGTTTCCCGGCCGGTTGCTTCATGGCTTCGGAAGCCATTTACTCTCTTGTCCACTTTTGTCGAAGGGGCGGCATTTTATTTTTCGATTTTACCGGTATCTTTTATTTTAAATTGGATTTTACATTTGACTTTTGCATCCGGGTATTTCTGCTCCCAATCCATAGCTTTCCATGCTTCGTAACTCATGTTGTTTCTCACGTATTTGCCGATCCCTAAACTATCTACCCGATTCATCTGCATATGTTTTACCATTTTGTTTGCCCTACGGGTAATATGATCAGACATCATGGTTTCGATGCTGCTTCGGTTCTTTTCTTCGCTCAGATCACGCGGTCCAATATACTCGAGGATGGAACCCTTTACTTTCACGTTGATTTCGACTTCCGGACTTCCCGAGTCCGTTCGTTTTACCTTTATATTTCTGCGGGAGGTTAAGGAATTGAACATTACCAATTCGTTTTCTCCTTCAGCCTGTCCGAGTTCCACATCAAGATTACCACGTTTGACATTGTCTCGGAGAAATCCGAAGATAAGCGCATCATCCGGCTCAATTTTGGTGATATATCGAGAACCCTTAAATAAACCGATACCGTCTAATGAAATATTATCCCGATCCTCCCGTATGACCG
Source organism: Paenibacillus residui (assembly GCF_042677205.1). NCBI lineage: Bacteria > Bacillati > Bacillota > Bacilli > Caryophanales > Paenibacillaceae > Paenibacillus > Paenibacillus residui. The sequence continues at coordinate 37,199 of NZ_JBHTIU010000076.1, read as the reverse complement.
GGACGACGGGGTCGATGCCGTCATCTAGAAAATCCCTGGTAAATTCATATAATGTCACTTTAGGTATTGCGTGTTCCTTCGCTTCTTTTGTTAATAATCGATCAATGTATTGATCCGTACGCGGGTGCTGCTTGAAATCTTTGGCCAGCAGGCTGCTTGCACTCCCATTGACTATTGCTATTTTGGCATGTGGAGAAACGGAAGGGTCTCTGCTAAATGTATCAAACTGGTCCCACAACCCTTGTTTCGCCAGTGACACACCGAATATCAGATTTCGTAATTGTCCGTTCACTAAGGTCAGGCTTGTCTGTCTGGCAAACTCAACTTTGGCTTCTTTACTGCTTTTCGCTTCAGTGGTTAACACTTTCCTCTGAGTTTTAACCCCCGGTTCCGTAATCGGGACGCTATTGGATATAAGGAATTGCCCGTTCGGTAACAAATCGAAGCTTTCCGTCTCGATAAATCCTGCTTTTTCCAAAATACGCTGGTCTCCGCATCCGGTAAGAATGGTTAACAAAAGTATCGTTAGGCCAAACCATTTTTTAACCATCTGCCACTCCACCTTTCTTACGCTGTAGAAGTAATACGAGAATGACAATGATAGGGAAGCCGAATGCTACACCGATTTGGATATGTCCCGACGTCTGAAGCCATTGTCTAACTTCGTTCATGACTTCGGGAATAAATCCGATGAAATAAACAATCGTCAGGATGATAAACTCAAGCACTCCCGGTTTCGTCTTTGGGAATATACGCTGACAAGCTTCTTTGGCCGCCCAAACATACATGACTGTAGAAAATAAGGTTGTAAACATAAAGAATCCGTAAAATAAATTTTCTACACGCTGCACAAACGGGAGCCTTATGTAAGACATAATGTCAATGACGGGATATTGGATCGTTTTCAATTGATCAATACTATAAAAACCGAAGCAAACAATACAAGTAATTAAATAGACGAATGTGATCATTATGTTGGCGATGAACACCGCCTTTATAAACTTTGTTTTTCGGTCCGTATAGGGGAAAATAAAAAGACTCAGTTCGTACCCGAGGTAACCGAAGAAAAGATTCAGACTTCCCGAGAGTATGCTCTCCCCGCCCTTAAATACAAAAGGGGTCAATCTGGCCCATTCGAAATCTCCCAAGAAGAAAAGTAACAACAGCAGCATCCATATGATGAGCCAGAAAAAAATAGTCGCGGCTTTAGCAATCACGTAAATTCCCTTACTAATTAATAACAAAGCAAGAATATCCATTAATAATTTCAAGGCCATTGGTGGGGTAGTAGGAAAAGAGAACATTTGAAAAATTAACACGTACTGTTTGGTTGTCAGGCATCCAAGCATAGCCCACAGAAAAGCTAATGCCAAATAAACCGGAAAGAGGACGAGCTTCGGAACGGATTGCTCCAAAATGTCGTATACCGATCTGCTTCCGCCAAGCCGGTGAACTATCCATATGAGCAATATGTTGACGGATACTATAAAGGAAACAAGGAAAATCCCAAGCCATCCGTTCGTTCCAAAATAATTTGCCAATAGGTTCGGCATACCCAAGATAGCGACGCCTGATTGGAACATATAGATTAAGATGGTTGCGTGAAAAAAGCTCAGCTTCTCTTTCACTTTGGAATTACCTCATTTCCGCATTTTGTTACGCACTTTATTCGGCGAATCGGATTGTGTCGGTCTTCGTTTAATAACCCAGAACGGAGCTCGAACGAATACATCCTTCCAATCCGTTATTTGAAATGGCGCGACCGGTGTAACATAGGAAGTACCCAAGCTTGTCAGTCCGCTTAAATGGATAACAATGTAGGCAATGCCTAGCGCCAGTCCGAAATTTCCCAACATTCCGGCCAACAGGATTAAACCGAAGCGAATCAAACGAATAGAGGCGCTCATGACATAACTCGGGATGACAAAGGAGGCGATGGCGGAAGACGCGACAGCGATCACTAAAATATTGCTTGTAAAGCCCGCTTGAACCGCCGATTGTCCGATAACGATTCCCCCTACAATTCCGATCGTCTGACCGATTTTGGTAGGCAGACGTGCCCCCGCTTCCCGTAGTAGCTCAATCGTCGTTTCCATCAGTAAAGCTTCGATCAATGGCGGAAACGGTACCTTGCTTCTTGATTCTGTCAGAGACAGCAGCAAATTTTCCGGAATCATTTCATAATGGAAGGTGGTGACGGATACATACAATGCCGTGAATGTAATTGTAATGAGAAATGAGACATATCTTAGCAGCCGGGTGGCGGTGCCAATGACCCATCGCTGATAATAATCGTCCGAAGAAGTAAAGAATTCGAAAAAGGAGGTTGGTGCACTGATAACCGAAGGGCTGCCATCTATAAAGCAGAGAACTCTGCCGTCAGTCAATTTGGATACGGCCGCATCGGGGCGTTCCGTCGTCAGAAACTGCGGGAAGATGGAATTCGGATTATCATCGATCACTTGAATCAACATATTAGTATCATAAATAGCATCGGTTTCGATGTTTATAAGTCTGTCGGTCAGTTCCCGGACATAGTCCATATTTGCAATATCTTTGATGTAAAGGACATAGGCTTCCGTTTTGGTAATTTCGCCTACGGTTACTTTAATGACTTTGAGGTGAGAGCTTTTTAAACGGGAACGGATTAGAGAAAGATTCGACTCGGCCTTCTCGGTAAAGGCATCATGCGGACCGGTAATCACCGTTTCCGTTTCGGATTGTTCAATCGAACGTGCGGCAGGGCAGTATACATCAATCAGATAACAGTTCTCGTTATGAAAGAGAGCGACATTCCCGGTGAGTATACCTGTAATCAGTTCTTTAGAATCGCCGGTTAGTTTAAACTGGGAGCGTTGAAGGATTTGAGGAACATCAGATATGGAAGATACGCCCATAAGTGGAGTAATTACATCGCGATTTAATTTTTCGTCATCTACCAGATGTCCGAAAAAAAGAATGACGACGCCGATTTCCGGATAAGTTCGGGAAACCAAATCCGTACAATCTGCAAATTCATCAAGTGTGTGCTGAAGGGTTGCTTTAGTGTCGGGCTGAATGTCAATCGATTCTTCGGATTCCTTATGCTGCAAGGATTTATAAAATCGTTTAAATAAACGAGATCGCATTTCGGCCATTCCACCTTAAACTGATAGTCGCATTTGCATACCTTATTATTCATACTGACGAGGAACCTCATGCACTATTTACCTAATTCTGTTATCATTGCGGAGTCCGAACGGTGAGATTGCGGAAGTATTGAAACGATGGTTTTATCTAGATGTTTGACATATTGTAAGAAGAAGCAACTGTGTTTGAGCAAAAAATAATCGTTTTCATCATTATTAGAGCCGAAGATCTATTTCTATTTGAGCTTCGGCTCAATTCGTTCGTTCTGGATAAACTCCCTTAACATCCGTAATTTATGGCCGTCAACGTAATCGAGCGAACTCAGCAGGCGCCGCCGGAATCCGGTAACTTCTATTAGCAATTGGCTTTCAAATCGCTGCTGTAGGAGCAGTCTGCTTCACCCTCAAAGCTCGTCAAACTAGTCCGCATAAATGGCCAAGTCTCTACATAGACATGTATCAGTGAAATCGCAAAGGCTTGCGAAAGCTGGGCTGGTTAACAAACCTTGAGGAGAGAGGGATGATGGGAATGCGACGGGTCACGTGGATGGCAGCCATCGTATTGGCAATTGCAGTCATTTTATCCGGATGCGGCGCTAAGGATGCCGGAGCTGTAGTCAAGGAACTGAACGAAGTCGTCAGCAAGATGGAGAGCTATCAGGGAGTGGGCCGGATGACGCTGCATACGGGGCAGGTGCCCCAGGAATACCAGGTCGAAGTCTGGTTCAAGAAACCGCACTATTACCGAATTTCTTTAACTAACGACAAGAAGGATATTACCCAAATTGTTTTGCGAAATGATGAAGGGGTGTATGTGCTGACTCCTCATTTGAATAAAAGCTTCCGCTTCCAGAGCAATTGGCCGGACAATCAAGGGCAGGCTTATCTGTTCCAGTCGATTGCGGACAGCATCCTGACAGATAAGGATCGTCAGTTTACGGCCGAAGAGAATGCATATGTCTTTGATGTACTGGCCAACTACCAGAATGCGTCCCTGGTGAGGCAGAAGATATGGCTCGACAAGAAGACGCTTCAGCCGCAGAACGTGCAGGTGACCGATGCCGGCAATAACGTCATGGTGTCAATGGAGTTCAGCCATTTCGAGTTTAATAAACAATTCGATAAAGACTCCTTCGATATGCAGAGAAATATGACGGCATCGATGCTGCCGACTGCTCCGACGATGCTTCCGAAAGAGGGACAATCGCCCGCAGCAGAAGGTGAGCAGACAGATGGAGGTAAGCAGCAGGCTTCGGCAGAAGGTGAGCAGACGGATGGAGATAAGCAACAGGCTTCGGCAGAAGGCGAGCAGACGGATGGAGGCAAGCAGCGGGCCTCTGCTGAAGGCGAGCAGACGGATGGAGGCAAGGGGCAGGTCTCTGCAGAAGGCGAGCAGTCGGACGGAGCCAAGGGGCAGGCCTCGGCTGAAGCCGGGCAGACGGACGGAGATAAGCAGCAACCACTGGTATTTATTGATCCCGCCTACATGCCGGAGGGAGTTACCCAATCGGAGGTAACCGAGGTGAAGCTTGGAGACGGCAAGGGACTGCTGCAAAGATATTCCGGCACTTATCATTATACTTTGCTGCAATCCAAGCCGGTGGACCGCTCCGTCTCCGTCCTGCCCGCAACCTTGGTGGACCTGGGCTATACCTTTGCGGTGATGACGGGAGAGGACAAGAAAACGCTGATATGGACATACGATGGCGTAGAGTTCCGTTTATCCTCCGGCGATCTTCCTGCTGAGGAAATGGTTGCCATTGCCCAATCCGTCCAGGATCAGTCGGCAAAATAGAGCCCGACGATTCATTGACAGCATACCCAGAAGCGTTTAACATTAAAGCTATTAGCACCAGAAACGCCGGTACCGAGGGGTTACTAGAGAAGTTTAGGCTTCTTAAGTATCCCCTTACGCTGTAAAAGTAGGTGGAAGGCTTGGATTCGTTTTATCGTCCGACATGGATAGAGATTTCATTGGACGCGCTTCGTCACAACCTGAATGCCTTCCGCAGCCTGTTGGACCCGTCTATACAAATGATGGCGGTGATCAAAGCGGATGCTTACGGCCACGGAGCCGTTGAAATAGCCAAGGAAGCATCGTCTTGCGGTGTTAAATATTTGGCGGTGGCATTCCTGGATGAAGCGTTGGAATTGAGAAAAGCAGGGATTGAAGACCCGATCCTGATACTGGGTCACACTCCTGCGCAGGGGATTCCCCTTGCTCTGGAGAACGGAATTACGCTGAACGTGTACAATGAAGAGAATTTGCAGGCGGTGGCCGAACTGGCCGGCGAGAAGCATCCGGCCAAGATTCACATCAAGATTGACAGCGGTATGGGGAGGCTGGGCCTGCATCAGGAGGAACAAGCGATAGCGTTCATCGAACGGGCGCTCCGAACTCCGGGAGTGATCGTGGAGGGCTTGTTTACTCATTATGCCAGCGCAGATGAGGAAGATAAGACGTACACGAGGATGCAGTACAGCCGGTTTGACAGAATCGTTCAATACTTTGCCGAGCGCGGTATCAGATTTCCCTATTTGCACGCCGGGAACAGCGCTGCGGCCATCGATCTGCCGGAGCTTACCTATAATATGGTGAGACTGGGGATTGCGATGTACGGGATTTACCCTTCGGCTCAAGTTAATCAGAAGAAGATTCTGCTGGAGCCGGTTATGAGCTTCAAGACGAAGATTGTCATGGTTAAATCGATGCCGGCTAATGAAGGGATCAGTTACGGTGTGGTGTATAGAACCCGACAGGACGGGGAGAGGATAGCTACCTTGCCGGTCGGTTATGCCGACGGTTACTCCCGAATGTTGACGGGCCGGGCGCGGGTGCTGGTGAAGGGACAGAGTGTTCCCGTCGTCGGTACGATATGTATGGACCAATGCATGATTAATGTGACGGATCTTCCCGAAGCGGCCTGTGGTGATGAAGTGGTGCTTTTTGGAAGGCAGCAAGATGCAATTATTCCCGTAGAGGAAATTGCAGCAACGCTCGGCACGATTCCCTATGAGATCGTCTGCATGATCTCGCACCGGGTTCCCAAAGTATACGTTAGCCACGGCAAGGTTCAGAACACTTTGAATCTGCTGCGGCATTATTGACAGGACTATGGAATAACTCGCCACGATCTTTATCATTTGTATAACATAATTGATATATCTTGCGCATATATTTTTTCTTGTATTAAATTGCTTGAAATCCGCTATAATGGTAATATTGGTTGAGTAATGTTTGGGGGTGCGAGTTCTTTGTCCAGTGCGAACACGAAAAGGATCATGATCAGTTTGCCTGACCAGCTTTTGCGGGAAGTGGACGGGATTGTGGAACTGGAAAAATCTAATCGAAGCGAGCTGATTCGGCAAGCGATGAAGCTTTATCTAATGGAGCGCAAAAAAAGGCACCTGCGCGAATCTATGCAGCGCGGCTATATGGAAATGGCCAAAATCAATCTCAACATTGCTTCCGAGTCCTTTCAAGCAGAGGAAGATGCGGGAAGCACATTAGACCGCTTAGTTAGCGGGGTGTAGATGTTGATAGTTAAGCGTGGCGATGTTTTTTTTGCTGAACTCTCTCCGGTCGTGGGATCGGAGCAAGGAGGAGTTCGTCCGGTTCTTGTCATTCAGAATGATATAGGCAACCGGTTCAGTCCGACTGTCATTATAGCGGCCATAACGGCCCAAATTCAGAAGGCGAAGCTGCCCACTCATGTCGAGATAGATGCCAAGACACATGGCTTTGACCGCGATTCGGTCATCCTGCTGGAGCAGATCCGTACCATCGACAAGCAGAGGCTGACTGATAAAATCACTCATCTGGACGATGAAACGATGCGCAAGGTAGACGATGCCTTGCAAATTAGCGTCGGACTGATTGACTTTTAAATTAAACAACCAGGTGTACGAGCAGCGGAGCGGGGGAGCTAATATCCCCCTTTTTTTATGCGATTGGGGATTGCTCGGAAAAACTGGGGAATATTCTATGGACTAAACACCTTGTCGAGGCTGTCGATTTAATGTGGAAAAGGGCGTACAACTGGTTAATTGTAATAGTACTAGTACTAGTACTAGTAATAGTAATAGTAATAGCAAAGTTCGTGCAGCATCAATGAAACTGGTAATGGATTACTGCGAAAATGTAACGGACCTGAGAGACCCTATTTTGTCAAATTAGGCGGTTTTTTTAGACTAACGGACACAGATGCGCTTATTTCATAGATTTCTCCTGCTTTCGCGTATGTTTCTTGGGAATAAGGTCGTCTCAGTCCGTTAAAGTTAACGAAAGGCCCTTCTGGAGCGATTAAGGTCTCTAGGGTCCGTTATAACCAAACCGTGCAGGTTTCTCACATGATCTTAGTTATACGCCATTGATAGACAGCCTCTTGTTGTCATTTTGTTCATTCAATGCTGCTTATCTTACCATTAGCCATGCCTTTTTCCATAATTAACGGCCACGAAAGCTGTAACCACTCTCGGTTACTTACACCTGCATTTTGGTCATTTCCCCTGTTGGACAACTAATAGACAAAGGATGGATGCTACGGATGGCAAATGTTGAAGAACAAACCGTCGCTGTCGAGGTGACGGAGGAACAGAAGGCAGCGACGCGGGAACGGATTCTCAAGCAGATCGCCAGCGAACTGCAGCTTCCTCCGGGCAAGGTCAGGACAACGGTGGAGCTGATGGATGAAGGGAACACGATTCCTTTTATCGCTCGTTATCGTAAAGAAATGACCGGGGAGATGGATGAGAACACTCTTCGCAATATAGAAGAACGGCTTCAGTATTTAAGAAGTCTCGAGGATCGCAAGCTGGAAGTGATCCGCCTGATTGACGAGCAGGGCAAGCTGACTCCGGAGCTCAGGGCCGACATCGAGAAATCCGTCAAGCTGCAGGAAGTCGAGGATTTATACCGCCCTTACCGCCAGAAGAGGAAGACGAGAGCGAGCATCGCCAAGGAAAGAGGGCTCGAGCCTCTAGCGGAATGGATATTGCAGCAGCCTAAGCAGGGCGATCTGATGGCAGAGGCAGGTAAATATATCCAACCTGATAAAGAAGTCCATACCGCGGAGGAAGCTCTGCAGGGTGCTATGGACATTATCGCCGAGAGAATGGCTGATGATCCGAAAATACGGGCTTGGGTCAGGAAGTTCGTCTGGGAGGAAGGAACGGTCATAACCAAAGCCAAGGATCCGGAGCAGGAATCGGTCTATGAAATGTATTACGATTACCAGGAGCCGGTACGCAAGCTCCCTCCTCATCGCGTCTTGGCGATTAATCGGGGAGAGCGTGAAGAGGTGCTGAAGGTATCCATTGATGTCGCGGCGGAGAAAATCCATCAATACATGTCCAGACAGTATATTAAGCATTGGGGTTCAATTGTTGCCGATACGTTGACTGCTATTGTGGAGGACGCCTATAAGCGGCTGATCGCCCCCGCGGTGGAAAGGGAAATTCGCAATCAGCTGACGGAGATGGCGGAGGAACACGCGATCCAAATATTTGCCGAAAATCTGCGGAACTTGCTGCTGCAGCCTCCGGTGAAGGGGAAGGTGGTTCTCGGTGTTGACCCGGCATACCGGACAGGCTGTAAGCTCGCGGTAGTCGATGAAACCGGCAAGGTATTGGATATCGCGGTGACTTATCCTACCCCTCCGCACAATAAAGTGGCGGAGGCCCGCTCCATCTTCCAACAGCTGGTAGACAAGCATAAAGTGGAGCTGATCGTGATCGGCAACGGGACGGCTTCCCGGGAAACCGAGCAGTTTGTTGCCGATTTTATCCAATCTGCCGGCAAGGGGCAGCTTCAGTATATTATCGTGAGCGAGGCCGGAGCGAGTGTCTACTCCGCCTCCAAGCTGGCGCAAACCGAGTTCCCGGAACTGGACGTTGCCGAGAGAAGCGCCATTTCCATTGCGCGCCGCATGCAGGACCCTCTGGCGGAGCTGGTCAAGATCGATCCCAAGTCGATCGGAGTGGGTCAATACCAGCATGACGTCACGCAGAAAAGGCTGGAGGAAAGCCTGTCGGCTGTGGTGGAATCCGCAGTTAACCATGTCGGTGTGGATTTGAATACGGCTTCTCCGTCGCTGTTGTCTTATGTGGCCGGGGTCAACGGTACCATTGCCAAAAATATCGTCAAATTCCGGGAGGAGAACGGCAAGTTTACGAACCGGAAGCAGCTGCAGAAGGTTCCCAGGCTGGGTGCCAAAACGTATGAGCAGTGTGTCGGCTTTATGCGGATAAGCGATGGGGAGAATCCGCTTGACCAAACTCCTATTCACCCGGAATCCTATGGAGTGGTGGATCAGTTGTTCCGTGAATTGGGCCTGGAGCTGAACGCCCTGGGTCAGCAGGAGCTGAAGGACAAGCTGGCGGGCCTAGATCCCGATCAAATCGCTCCCAAGCTGGGAGTTGGGGGGCCTACTCTCCGGGACATTCTGGACAGTCTGCAGAGACCGGGCAGGGATCCGAGGGAAGAGCTTCCGCCGCCAATCTTCAGGACGGATGTGCTTCAGCTTGAGGATTTGGTTCCCGGCATGGAATTGCAGGGAACCGTCCGGAACGTGATTGACTTCGGAGCCTTTATCGACATCGGGGTCAAGAATGACGGTCTCGTTCACATCTCCCAGCTAAGCGACCGGTATGTCAAGCATCCTATGGACGTTGTCTCCGTAGGAGATACGGTTACGGTTTGGGTCCTTAGTGTGGATGTCAAAAAGGGCCGAGTCAGTCTGACGATGAAAAATCCGCATCGGCAGGATAAATAAAATCAAGGAGCAGTCCGGAAATCGATTAACGGACTGCTCCTTGTTTTAGATTCGAATGGATCCCCATTCGAAAAATGTCATATTGGGATTACCCTTCAGGATTGCTCCTTCACTTCATTTTGCTTGGTCCGATAGAAGAACCAGCAATCATTAAGCAACTTGACTTGCCTGCGGTTTTTGTTGTGGAAAGCCCTCATCAGTTGAAGGCATAGCCATTGCGGCATGCATCCCGCCCCTTCCTGCTGAAATCGCCTGCTTAATTTACCATATGGGCAAATCGGCGATTTTGTGCAGGTCCACGAAGTATTGAACGGGCTGTTGTGCGACCTGTTTCCGCCTATTGATCGGTCTCTTCCTCATACCACTGCTCCAGTTGGGCCTGCAGCGCACGAATTTCCGTAAGCAGCGAAATGAGCGGGTAGGAGTTTTCTTCAATAGCGGCAAAAGCACTCTCCAGCCGGTTGACATATTCCAATCCTCCGGTGACCGGGTATTGCTCGTCTACCAATTCCAAATCATCACATTCCGCAATCAGATAGGGAAGCCGTGGAACATTGCCTGCCGTCAGCTTGTCCAGTTCCTTGTGAAGTCTTCGGTTCAACGCTGTCAATTGGTACATATGAGTGGACGGCATCTCCACAAACTCCAGATGATCCCCCAGCTTGAGTATTCCAAATCGCATTTTGGCCATACGGTCCGTTATCCTCTCTTTCTCTTCGCTTGCGCGTGAAGGACGGTTAAACCATAACGTCTCCGCCTTTACGTCTTTCGTGTCGAATAAATAAAGATAAGTTCTTTTTGTTTCGTGCAAAATAGTTTCCAATGTCGAAAAAGTTAAGAGCCGTTTTCCGCATCCTCAATTACACAAGTTTCTACTTGACAGTGTACTTAAGATGCGGTACAAATTCAAGAGAATGTCGGCGAAATCCGGGCCACTGATTTATAACCTATCGCTGTCGGGGCTGAACGCCGATCAATAGTATTCCCCCGCCGGTCAATTGGTGAGTTGAGCGTAAGGATTTCTAATTAGATGCGTGAAGGGGAGGTCCGGCAGCGGCGCTGGATCCATGTTATGCAGGAGAAGGAGCGAGAGGTCATGAGCAACGAGGAATTACAGCAGTGGGTCGAACAAATCTCGTTGAGATCTTTTGGAAGGCCGTTTCTTCACCGGGCCACCTTCAATTCCCGGCTTCGCTCTACGGGAGGAAGATATTTCATGAAGACCCACCATATTGAAATAAGCCGCAAGCATTATGAGACGTTCGGGGCAGACGAAGTGGAGAAAATTATTAAGCACGAGCTTTGCCATTATCATTTGCATTTGCAGCGCAAAGGATACAAGCACCGTGACGCTGATTTCAAAACCTTGTTGAAAGAGGTGGGGGGAACCCGCTTCTGTCAGGCTTTGCCCGGCAGACAAAGCAAGGAGCCCTACCGTTATCGGCTGGTATGCGGCTCCTGCCAAATGGAATATTTGCGCAAACGCAAGGTAGACCCTCGTAAATATGTTTGCGGGAAATGCAGGGGGAAGCTGTGGCTGCTTGCTTTGGATAAGAACGAGGAATTAAGGTGATTATATACAGAAAGGGCGGGTTTCGGCAGGATTTTTTCTAACGGTAGTCCTTCTCGAAGGACTTGACTAAATGGAAACTTCATGATAAATTTAAAGATGTCGCTTTACATTCCCTGATAGCTCAGTTGGTAGAGCACTCGGCTGTTAACCGAGTTGTCACAGGTTCGAGTCCTGTTCGGGGAGCCATGGAGAGATACCCAAGTGGCTATAAGGGGACCCTCTGCTAAGGGGTTAGACTGCGTAAGCGGTGCGAGGGTTCGAATCCCTCTCTCTCCGCCATACATAAGCGACCGGGACCGCGGTATGCGGTCTTTTTTGTTTAGTTGATGATGGCATTAAAATCCAAAATAAATTATATGAAAAAAAGCTTGTCAAAGGTATGAATATCCGTTATAATAACTCTTGTCGCTTTAAGGAGCACACTTAAAGTAATCAAGCTTTGGCCCGTTGGTCAAGTGGTTAAGACACCGCCCTTTCACGGCGGTAACACGGGTTCGAATCCCGTACGGGTCACCATTTATCTTTTCCGTTTGTCACTGATTTGCAACTGCACTGGGCTAACGGACATAGAACTGCATGAGAGCCATTAGCTCAGTCGGTAGAGCACCTGACTTTTAATCAGGGTGTCGGAGGTTCGAGTCCTCCATGGCTCACCATTGCTTCTCATTGGCAATTCGTGGTAATATAATCACATACGCGGTCGTGGTGGAATGGCAGACACGCTATCTTGAGGGGGTAGTGGGCGTACGCCCGTGGAGGTTCGAGTCCTCTCGACCGCATAGAAAGTAAAAGCACCGAAAGCCCTTAATGTATAAGGGCTTTTTGTTTTTTCTATATATAAATTTTTTTGTATCAAATATGTCAGTCTTTACTTGGTGCCATTTCAAACCCGCTTATATAGGCTTTTTCCAACTACCTTGAAAATCCGTCTATTTTACCGTCTGCAGGCATCGTTGCAAGCGGAGCGGTACGTCTAACTGTATTTTGTACAGGTAGATTCAAGCGAATGGGCGAAAATGATCAAACTAACTGGATAAACTACAGTTAAAATGGGCAACTTTGGGCGAAACGGCTGTTTTGGCGCAAACTAACTGTAGATTTTCCAGTTATTTTCCATATTTCTTCCGAATATAGAAATCTAACTGTATGAAATCCATTAAGTTTTCAAATTTCACACTATTGAAGCCATTCAACTCTATTCTACCTTGAAAATCCATCCATTTTCATCATCTGATGGTGCCGCGGTCAGCGGCATAGGGGTCTAAATGAAAATGGCGATGCCTTTTTCTTTCATTGGATTTAAAATTTCAACGTCACACATGCTGATATATGTAATAGATTTCAGGTTGATTAAGTGCTCAAAGCCACCGACATGTGTAATATCAAAAAAATCATCCTCACCATCCCAATCAGGCTGAATGAGATGGTATATTTCATTTCCTCCATCCAAACACAGCTCCGTGACTTTATCCAAATCCTCCTTTTCAAGTTCCAGGGCTGAGAAGTACTGTAACAGTTCGTCGATAGGGCCAGAATCATCCGCATACCATTCATACTTTTCTGTATATATCTCCTTTAATTGTTCAAGCTCCTGTCTAAATTTCGGATCTAGATCAAGCAACGCATCAATGACCACCAATTTAAAATTAAAATCTTGAAACATACCCGTAAGATCAACATGCTTTCCCATTTTCCATCTCCATTCTTATTTCACACTTGCTAACATAGTTTTTCGTTCTTTCAGCATTTGAGCATAATCAACACCTCAATCTGCGTGCCTTGACTTAGTAACCACATCCTAATTCCCTGTTCGAATACATCGGCTTCAAATCTAATTCCTTCGTCATTCAGGCTTAGCACTCTTATATTGGGCAACCGATCATAAACAGCTTCCAGATTATTTATTATTTTAGCAGATGCATCCAATTCGTGGTAGAACTGTGGTAGCCTACTTAATCTGAGGGGAATTTCTCCACAATCCCCAATCGGTCACATTTGGCAAAAAAAGCCCCGCTGGGCCGTCTGGCTGAGCGGGGCAGTTCTTTTTGATCATCTTTTTCTCTTCGACCTACGACTGGATACTGTGCAAAATTCGTCCCTAAATATTGGCTTAACGATACGGTGGGGGATAGGTACACAATGATGTTTTCTTATAATCTCGACTGGCTGAATGACTTGTACGATCTGAGGGTGAAACACATTTTCAAATACTCTTACAGGTGGATCGACTACTGTCCTTGTCGGACATTGAGGACAACGCATAGGCTTCTTCTCCCTTCCAAAAAGATAATATTATTCTATGCCGGTAACAATTAATCTGCTTGTTCTACTGCCTTATCCAAAGATTAATAGCGAGAAAAGTATAAACAAAAACCCCGCCTTAATCGAACTATACCTTTCAATTCACTTTATATGAGTGTTTTGGTCATTATAAAATCCAGTTGTTCTTCATCCCCCATATAAAAAGAGTGGGCTCCGGTTTGAACAAACCCCATTTTCTTATAAAAAGCAATAGCATTTTCATTTCTTTCCCATACGCCTAGCCAGATTGTCTTTTTATTATGTTTCGCCGCAATTTCCATAGCTTTATTAAGCAAATATTGACCAAGCCCGAGTTTTTGAAATTTCTTCTTTACATAAATTCTCTCGATTTCAAGGGTTTCATCACCCATTTTTTCAGATTGAGCATCATCCGTGTTGACCTTTAAATATCCAGCGACTTCATTATTCGAATAAATAAAAAAGAATTGCGAAAAACGATTGGATAATTCCTTTTCTAATTGCTTTAAGTTAAATGCCCTTTCCAAATAGGCCTTCATATTTTCGGGTGAGTTCTGGTGCTTAAAGGCTTCGTTAAATGTTTCATAGCTAATTTCTTGAAGCTTGCGTAAATCTTCGAGGGTACACTTTTTTATAGTTATGGTCATTTAAATATTTCGCCCCTTTGTATAATCAATAATTTCTCTTGTTTCCCTTTTTAACAAATTCCCAGTCTTTTCCTATATTTTTTCTTACTCTTTGAAGAAGACGGAGAATGGTTTCTGCTTCTCTTTCGGAAAATCCCTGTAATGCAACGGTGTTGGAATAATCATTCTCTCTTTTTATAAAAGGGTAAACATTTTTCCCTTTCTCTGTTGGAAAAAGTTTTTTAATTTTTTTGTTATGTGTATCTTCTTTCTTTTCAATAAAGCCGTTAATTTCAAGTTTTTTTATAGCACGGGCTGCTGTTGTTCGATCTACCTTTATCATCTCGGCTAACTTTTCTTGAATGATTCCCGATTGTTCACATATTCGGACCAGGTACAAATACTGCCCTCTTGTAAGGTCACACTCTTTAAATTCTATATTGCTTATAGAATCTAGTGCCCTTGCAATCATTCCTATTTCACGGAGAATATCCTTCATAATTAACTCCTTAGTCTGCGTTATTGTTGCAAATGCAATAAAAATGCGTACATTGAATTTACCTGAAATTTGTTGCATTTGCAACAAAAAACGATGATGATGTCAAGCTCCGTTGATGGACAACTCGTCGTAAGCCGATAGCGGATTAATAATTTAGGATTGACATCGTAAAGAATCCAATTTATTATTAAAAATAATTTTAATGCTATCTAAAAATTTTTATGGGAGGTGACGAATAAAATCTAATCGATAGTTCTGTAAAGCGACCGGGTAATGGTTATATATAAAGTCAACTTGCTGCAGCTTTACCCGGGCTGGAATCAAGCAAGCCATCCTGCTTGCTTATCTCCAAAACTTTTAACACATCAAGGGAGTGAAACGGAAATTATGAACGAAGTGAACAAGCAGGCAGGAAATCGGTGGGATCCTACATTAGTCAATGAAGACCTGGCCCCGACACCGCCATCGAAGCGTAACTGGAACTGGTGGAGCTACTCCGCGGTCTGGATGGGAATTGTTCATAACATTGTGGCTTGGGAGGTTGCGGCTAACCTCGTCAAGATAGGGTTCAGCTTCTGGCAGTCTTTCGCCGTTGTTGCAATCGCTTACGGCGTAGCATTTATCGCAATTCTACTAAACAGCGTTCCGGGAGCCGAGTTCGGATTGCCATTCCCCGTGCTTATTCGCTCCGCTTTCGGTTATAAAGGAGCGCAGGTTCCGGTATTTCTCCGCGCATTGCTGGCCATATTCTGGTTCGGTGTCCATATGTATATCGGAAGTAAGGCCGTCGGAGCCGTATTAAGCGTAGCGTTTCCGGGCTGGAAGTCACTGGGTGACTATCAGATTGTAGGTATGGACCTGAACAACTTTATAGCATTTGTCATCTGCTGGCTTCTTCACGCTTACGTTATCAACCATGGCATGGAAAGAGTTCGCAAGTTCGAGCTGTGGGCCGGTCCCCTGATCATGATTCTTGCTGTCGGTCTCGTCATATGGGCTGTTGATGCGGCACATGGGATTAAGCCCCTTGTTTCTGCACCTGCCACTATTTCGGGGGGAGAATTCTGGGGAACGTTCTTTTTATCTATATCCGCACTGCTTGGTACCGTAGCGACACTGGTTCTGAACATTTCGGATTTGACCCGGTTTTCGCGCAGCCAGAAGGATCACATTATCGGTCAGGGGATTGGGCTGCCATTGATGTTTCTGATCTTCTCACTTATGAGCATACTGGTTGCGTCAGGAACTGTAATCGCTTACGGGGGGGCCATAACGAATCCGATAGATCTTCTTCTCAAGTTCGATCATCCTTTCATTGTGCTTCTGGGGGCGTTCTCGGTTCTGATCTCTACCGCTTCTGTTAACGTTGCAACCAACGGTGTATCGGTTGGCTACGATATGACAAATCTGTACCCGGCCAAACTTAACTTCCGGAGATCCTGTTTGATTGCGATTATCATCGGTGCGCTGTCCGCGCCATGGCTGTGGTACGACAGCTTCGACTCGATCGGTGAAGTGATGGGGGCGATCGGAGCCACAATGGGGCCGGTCACGGGAATCATGCTCGTAGATTTCTACCTTATTCGCAGGCAGAATTACAATGTTGACGCCTTTTATGTGAGAGATGGCCTATATGCTTATCGTCAGGGATGGAATATCCGCGCACTCATCGCCATGGCCATCGGTGTGTTGGTTGCGTTCCTGGGACTTATTTTTCCGTCCTTGGATTATCTGTACAGCTACAATTGGTTCTTGGGTGTCGGATTCGGCGGGGTCATTTATTACGTGCTTATGAGATCATCCATTGCCAAAAGCCCGGATCAAGCCGAGCGCATCGATGCCGCTTCTTGATATTAAAAAGTGGCCGGTCTCCGCGCTAACCGCGAAGGTCCGTTAGGAATAGCATCATGAGTAAACAAGGGAGGAAACCATACTATGATAAGTTCACAGCGTCTTGAAGACAGAATCAACAGCCTGGCCCGAATCGGAATGACCGAAGAGGGCGGAGTAACACGGCTTGCCTTAACCGATGAAGACAGAAAGGCCCATCAGTTGGTCCGTTCATGGATGGAACAGGCCGGAATGTCGGTGCGGGTGGATGCCGCCGGCAATTTGATCGGGCGCAAGGAAGGAACGAATCCGCAAGCCCGTCCGGTCGTTATGGGGTCCCATATCGATTCGGTAGGCAACGGAGGCAAGTTCGACGGGACCATCGGCGTCATTGGTGGAATTGAGGTCGTCCAACATATTGCCGAAGAGAATATCAGCATCACACGGCCCGTGGAAGTTATCGCATTCTGTGAAGAAGAAGGTTCGCGGTTTCAATCCGGCGGCATATTTGGAAGCAGAGCGATGACCGGAAAAATAACCCCGGCCGATTTGGAAATTCGCGACGCTAACGGAATTTCACGACGCCAGGCGTTAGCGGACTTCGGTCTTAATCCCGATGAATTATTTACGAAAGCGATCCGGCGTAAGGGTGAGATGGCGCTCTATCTCGAAATGCACATCGAGCAAGGGCCGGTTCTGGAACAGAAGGGAATTCCCGTTGGAATAGTGACCGGGATTACAGGTTTGTCCTTAACGGAAATCATCGTCGAGGGGAAGCCGAATCACGTCGGAGCCACACCGATGGGCATGCGGCATGACGCCCTGCTGGGGGCCTGTGAAATAGCGACCGGGATCGAGGAGATTTGTCTATCCTACGGTTCGCCAGCGGTAGGGACGGTAGGAACGATGGAAGTGTTTCCCGGTCAAGTAAACATCGTCCCCGGCCGGGTGGTGATGACGACGGATGTGCGGGATCTCGATGTAGAGAGACGCGAAAGCATCCTGCAGCGCATTCGGAATCACGCCGAATCGGTTGCGGGAAGGAGGGGTCTGACGGTTAGTTTCGATACTAAACTGAAAGCAAATCCGGCACTGTGCAGCCAAGAGATCATCGAGGTCATGAAGCGGGAAAGCGAGAGAATGAGCTTGAGTTATCTGGAAATGCCGAGCGGAGCAGGACATGACGCGCAATTAATGGCCGAGCTTGCGGACATGGGGATGATATTCGTCCGTTCTACCGGCGGAAGTCATAATCCGAGAGAATATGCTTCTATGGAAGACATTACCCTGGGAACGGAGCTTTTGTCGCGGGTAGCTCTTCATTATTTGAATGCCGAGGAGGTCTAATCTTGAGAACTATTATACGTAACGGAACGATCGTCACATCAAGAGACCTGTATCAGGCCGATGTGTTAATGGAGGACGGGATTATCACCGGACTGGGTAAAAATTTGAAGATAGAGGATGGCGACCGGATCATTGAAGCGGAAGGCCGATATGTTCTGCCCGGAGGGATTGATGTTCATACGCATCTGGGCATACCGGATACCGTCGATGATTTCGAATCGGGGACGCGCGCGGCCGCTATGGGTGGAATTACAACTATCATTAATTATGTCGATCCGGTCCGAGGCCAGTCCCTGTTGGAAACTTTGCGGGTATGGAAGGAGAAGGCAATGCCATCCTGCATCGATTACGGGTTTCACAGCATCATTAATGAATGCAACGAGCGGGTATTAGAGGAGCTTCCTCTATTGGCGGACAAGGAAGGCGTCACGTCCATCAAGTTATTTATGGCTTACAAGGAAACCAATATGGTGAATGACCTGCAGATGTATCGATTAATGAAAAAAGCGGGGGAATCCGGAATATTGACCTGTGTTCACGCCGAGAACGGGGATGTGATTGACGAATTGGTCGAAGAGGCGGTCGCTCAAGGCCGGTTGGCTCCGATCTATCATGCGTTGACCCGTCCGGAAACGTTGGAAGCGGAAGCTGTCAATCGGGCCTTGCGCATAGCGGAAACTGCCAAGGCTCCGGTATATATCGTACATGTCAGCTGCGCCGATGCCATGAATGAAGTCGGGCAAGCGGTTGAACGCGGCGGGCATGTCTACGCCGAAACCTGTCCGCATTATTTGGTGCTTGATCAATCCTATCTGGAGCTGCCCGATTTCGAAGGGGGCAAATACGTATGCTCCCCTCCATTGCGGGAGAAATGGAATCAGGACAAATTATGGGAAGGAATCGCCTCCGGGAACATCCACACGATAGGATCGGATCATGCCTCCATTCCATTCGAAGGAGGCAAGACGCGAGGCAGAAATAATTTCGCACAAATTCCGAACGGCCTCCCGGGAATTGAAACTACGTTTCCACTCTTATATCATTATGGTGTTTACGAACAGAGGGTGTCCTTATCGAAATTTGTCGAAATCACCAGTACTAATCCCGCCCGTATTTTTGGGCTGTATCCCAAGAAAGGCACGATTGCCGTAGGAAGCGATGCAGATATTACCATTGTAGATCCGGCCCGGTCCAAGGTAATATCTCATAGAACGCAGCAGCAAGGAACGGACTATAACGTTTACGAAGGAATGGAATTGCAAGGGGCCACAGAGCGAGTATTCTCCCGGGGGGAAGAGCTGGTCAGTAACGGCTTGTTCGTTGGGAAGCCGGGCCGCGGACAGTATCTGCATCGTCAGAAAATCAGCCCATCGGATGCCTTGAAACGGGGAATGATAAAATGACTATACTAGTGGTGGGCGGATCCGGATTCATCGGTACACATATCGTTAGTTATCTGTGCGGCATGGGGCACCGTGTCGTCAGCTACAGCCCTTCCATACCGGGTCCGAGCCAGCGGTTGGACGGCTGTCACTATGTAGAGGGAGATGTAACGGAGCTCGGCACGTTATGTCAAATCATGAAGGAGTTTCGGGTAACCAAGGTTTTCCATAATGCAGGCATTTCACATCCGAAGCTGTACCCGGACAATCCGTATAAAATATACCGTGTGAACGTGACAGGAACATTAACCGTCTTGGAGGCTGCACGGCTGAACCATGTCGAAAAATTCGTTCATATGAGCTCCGCTGGTGTATACGGCAATACTAGCGCGGAACTAGTCGGTGAAGAGGAGAGGCTTCACGGTGAACACCCATACGGGGCTTCCAAGGTCGCTTGCGAAGAGATCGTACGAAATTATGGCATACCTTCCGTTTCATTGCGGGCATCCTTTGTCTATGGACCTGGACGGCAGATGGACTGTCCAATTAGAACTTTATTGTATAACGCTATACATGGGATACCTACAATTTGGAATAATGGGTCCGACCAAAGGCTGGACTTTATATATATTGAGGATATGGTTAGAGCGATCGGTTGCGCTTTGTTGACAGATAACTGGAAGTACACGGAATATAACATAGGGGCAGGGAAAGAGATCCGCTTTTCGACCATAGTCGGCATCGTGAAATCTCTATATCCGGACTGTATTCTACAGGTCGGCCCCGGAGATTTAGGTTACGACAGCCTGGGTGCACTCAAGATAGATAGAGCGAGAGAGGATTTCAATTGGAAGCCGGATATTGATATCGAAGCCGGTATAAGGCAGTATGCATCATGGCTGGAAAAACAACGGGAGCAGGAGGATCAAGCATGAGATTGAAGAATAAAACGGCAATCATTACCGGGGCCGGACCGGGATTGGGAATGGGCAGGGGATTTCCTGAAGGTTTCGCGAGAGAGGGCGCCAATCTGTCGCTTAATTACTACGGCCAGGACCGGGCTGAAATGGAGAAATTCGCGCAAGAACTGCAGAGCTATGGAGTCAAGGTCATTCTTACGGAAGGAGATATTTCGCAAGAAGAGGTAGCGGAACGGTTGGTCCGGGCTACGATGGATGAATTTGGCCGGATAGATATTTTGTTAAACAATGCGGGAATCTCGACTACCAGCCTTATTCAAGACATGTCCGTTGAAACTTGGGATAGAATGATCGATGTGAATTTAAGAAGCGTGTTCCTGACAACAAGATATACCGTGCCTTATATGATCCGACAAAAATCAGGGAGAATCATTAACATAGCCTCCCAATTAGGTCAGAAAGGCGGGGTGAAGCATGCTCATTACGCCGCTGCTAAGGCGGGGGTCATCGCCTTTACGAAGTCGATCGCTCTGGAGCTCGGTTCGTATGGAATAACGGCCAACTGCATCGCGCCCGGTCCAATTGAGACCCAGTTGATGGCCACAGTAGATGAGGAGTGGAAACGGCAGAAAAAATCCGAACTTGCCCTGCCGCGATTCGGGCAAGTGGAGGAAGTTGTTCCTACAGCTATCTTCCTCGCTTCCGATCCGGATGGAAATATTTATACCGGTCAAACACTTGGGCCCAATAGCGGCGATGTCATGCTGTAAACAGAGAGTTATAATGAAGAAATCAATTAACTAAAGGAGACTAAGAACTATGAATATTGAACAAAAGCTTATCGACATGGGGCTGCAGCTGCCAGTAAAGAAGGCGAAAGATGCTCCGTTCGCCGCTTTCTCGACGGTGGGGAATTTAATTTTCTTGTCGGGCCAGACGCCTTCGGTTGACGGTTCGATGGCTTACAAAGGAATTGTCGGCGCAGATGTGAGCATTGAACAAGCCAAGGAATCGGCGGTCGTCTGTACATTAAATTTATTGGCCGCACTGAAGCAGGCGACGGGAGATCTGGCGAAAGTCAAACGGGTTGTGAAATTGAACGGCTATGTGGCGTCTTCTCCGGATTTCACGAAACACCCGGAAGTGATCAATGCGTCGTCCGAATTGTTGAACAGGCTTTTTGACGAGGCTCCCAAACATGCCAGAGCTGCGATCGGGGTCTCCTCCTTGCCTGGAGGGGCGCCTGTAGAGATCGAAATGATAGTGGAAATTAGCGAATAGGAACGTTTTATCGGTATTAAATTGGAACGAAGCCGGAACTGCAGATGATCGTGTCTTGGGCTAGACGATCGGGTAGTTACCGGCTTTTTTTATGAAGAGGGATGAATGACTGCCGGCTAATCTTGTGTTAGAATAAAAAATAATTAAGAATAAAAAAATTTTTGTATGGGACGGGATGAAATTGGAAAGCATGAAAAATGAAATAGAGTTATTTTCCTCGATTGCCAAAGCCATCACCAAACATTTCGGGGAAAAGTGCGAGGTTGTTTTTCACGACTTGACGGACGGATATGAAAGCACGATCGCAGTTATTGAAAACGGGCATGTTACCGGGAGAAAGGTCGGTGATTGCGGGAGCAACCTCGGTCTTGAAGTGCTGCGTGGAACGGTGGAGGATGGGGACAAATACAATTATATTACGCAGACGAAGGACGGGAGGATTTTAAGATCTACTTCTATCTATTTGAAAAACAAGGAAAATGAAACGATCGGAGCCCTATGTATTAATTTGGACATCTCCGAGTTTCTGATGGCTGAGCAAACGATTAAGTCCATTACGATGCACAGCTTCGAAAATGAAGTGAAAGAAACGTTTGTTAATGATGTAAATGAGCTTCTTGATTTTCTGCTGCAGGAATGCCAGAATGAAATTGGCAAAGCCGTTTCGCACATGACCAAGGAAGATAAGCAGAGGGCTGTGGAATTCCTCGATCAGAAGGGAGCCTTCCTGATCAAGAAGTCCGGCGATAAAGTATGCCAGTTTTTGGATATATCCAAGTTTACGCTCTATAACTATTTGGATACCATCCGGGGAGAACAGCAAAGAAAGTCTAATCCGACAAAGTTGTTCTAACGGTTAGAATGAAGGATAAGCAGAACAGCAAAAACCGCAAACGCCGGATCATTCGATGCTGACGCTGCGGTTCCAATCTGTATAGAATTACATTTGGGAAATGTCATCACACACGGTTCAGTCTCTGGAAGGATCAGACATAAACCAAGAAATATATGAGCATCTTGTGCAGACGAGAATAGCCGCATTTCGGTTAGCCCAATCGATTCCGAAGAAGGTGGCCCCCCTCGAGTTTAGCTGCCGATAATCTTTGTCGAAGGTATCGTTCCGGCAGCAGGGACAGAGGATAGGCGTATTGTTGACTTTATATCTCATAAGTACCCCTCCAGTCATTTTCGTCATTATTTATTGAAGAATGCTATAGTTTACATTACGTTCCGCCATCCATCAGGTTCCAAAACATCTAAGGCTCCCCATAACTTTTCGGGGAGCCTCTTTAATGCCTGGCTTATCTGTTTGAGTTGGTCCAGGAATTGTTAATCCTCGGGGGTTCGATCCAGATACAGGCGGGTAACGGAAGTCGATTCGCCTTGTTCTATTTCCCGTTCGCTTGCCTCTTCTTCCATTTCATCATGCATATTCATGCCAGGTGCAAGAGTCGGCCCGGTTTCCTCATTGCGCTTCTTCTTATTTTTCATTCCATCGGGGCTCCTTTAAGATAATGTTAAGCTTAGTATGGCAGGTTTTAGAAAAATCATCCCATCGTATGGATCGCTGCTTCGAGAGGACGTAATTTTCCGGATTTCGACTACTCCCCTCGGCACTTTCTTCTTAAGAAAGCAAACCTCAATCCTGAAGTTCATCTGTTGTAAGGGCTGCCAACCCAAAGCGATAATGGAGGTACCATTAAATTAAGGGGGATGTGCTAAGTGGGCATTAAACTTGGAAAAATTGCGTTGATCGGAGTGCTGGCGTTGTCTTTGGGCGCCTGTGGCGGCAATTCGGGGAACCAGGGTTCCGATAACGGTCAGGGATCGAATCCGCCGGCCAATTCCAATGAAGGCAGCAAGAACGACCCGAAAGAGAAAATCCAGATCACCTTTCAGAATATTTTCCCCGATCCGACTGACCCGAAGCATGGCATTATGAAGAAGATCGTTGCGCAGTATGAGGCCGATCATCCTAACGTGAAGATCGAGCTCGATTCGTTGAATACCGATCAGCAGAAGCTTAAGCTGAAGACCCAGGCTGCTTCCAAGGAGGTGCCCGACATTACGGTTGTCAATCCGGCAGCTCAAATGAAACCGTTCGTTGATGCGGGATTATTTGCGCCATTAAATGATATGGTGGAGAAGAACGGTCTGAAGGAAACGTTCCAGGATGGCCTTCTGGACTGGTACACCTTCGACAATAACTTATATGCGCTGCCCGATGGCAATAATATCGGCGTGGTCTATTATAACAAGGAACTGTTCGAGCAGGGCGGCGTTCAAGTGCCGACCACCTTCGAAGAAATGCTCGAGGTCGTTACCACACTCAAGGCAAAAGGCATACAGCCGATGGTCATCGGAGAGAAGGATACCTGGACCGGCTCCTTCCTGTTCATGAATATGCTTCTTCGTACAAACGACGGGCCCGGCTTCCTGCAGGATGTACTGGACGGCAGGAAAACGTTCGAGGACCCGGCCTTTATCGAGGCGGTCGACAGCTTCCAGGAGCTTGTTCAAGCGGGGGCTTTCCAGGAAGGGGTAACGTCCTTCGACTACAATGCGGGAGAGAATCTGTTCAAAACCGGCAAAGCCGCGATGTATTACATGGGCAGTTGGGCCACCGGCGGGATCGAAACCTCCTCGGTTAACGGGAAAGTCGGCGTCTTCAAATTCCCTACGATTAATGGAAACGGAGATCCGGACGAATTTATGCTGGCCCCGGGCAGTGCTTTTGCCATATCCGCCAATAGCAAGCATTTGGAGGAGACGAAGGATTTTCTAAACTACTTTATGCTGAATTTTCCGATAGAGTCCTTCAAAGCGAAAGGTGCGGTCGGGATTGGACAGAAAGTGGACGGCGATTACAAGGAAGCCGGTTACTCGGAAATGGCGATGGAAATCCTCTCCTTCTTCAAGGATGTGAAGGGCGGCGATCTGGCTTTCGACAATACGATGAATCCCGGGACGGCACAAGCCCATCTAACCAGCATCCAGAATCTTTTTGTTCAGAAGAAGGATGCGGCGGAGGTTGCGAAGGAGCATCAAACTGCATTTGAAAGCAACCAATAAACAAGCGGGTACCTCGGTACGGAAGGGGAATAAATTCCTTTTTCATAATAATAAAACTCGTAAGCTGCGCATGAGGGGTTATTTCACATCGAGGCAGCATAAGGGTTGGGGCCCGCTTTCAATCCTTTGCCCCAATCATGGACAGGAGGAGAATTACGTTGAATGTGCTAAGAGTCTCTGCGTGGAAAATAGCGGCCTTCATACTGCCGAGCGTGCTGCTTTATGTCGGAGTCGTATTCGTGCCGATTCTGGTCTCCTTCTACAGCGGACTACTCGATTGGAACGGAATAGGAGAATCGACCTTCGTCGGACTGAACAATTTTGAGAGGCTGCTCTTCCACGATCCGGTGTTCTGGCCGTCCGTGCGCAGAACGTTAATGTTTGCGTTCTTCTCCATGGCCGAAATTCCATTCGCATTATTTGTGGCCATTTTGCTGAACCGTTTTGTCCGAAAGCCGAATTTCCTCGTATCCAGCTACTTTTTGCCGGTGATCTTGTCGGTCGTTGTGGTGGGCCAGTTATGGAAAACGATCTACAACCCCGCTTCCATGGGAGGAATGCTGAATCAGGTGCTGGATTGGCTTCAGTTAAGCGGTTGGACCCGTTCCTGGCTGACGGACCCCGCCATCGCTATGTATTCGCTATATTTTGTCGCCCTATGGCAATATTTGGGATACCATGTCCTGATCCAATTTACCGGGATTCAGAATATTCCTTCCGACATTTATGAAGCGGCCAAAATCGATGGCGCAGATGGACTGAAAGCCGATTGGCATATCACTTTGCCCATGAACATTCCTATTTTTAAAATATCCGTCGTGCTGGCCTTTATCGGATCGCTGCAAGCGTTCGACATGGTCATGGTGATGACCGGAGGAGGACCGGCGCATGCTACCGAAGTGATTTCCACCTATATGTATAACATGTCTTTTTTATCGATGAAATACGGGTACGGCAGCGCGATTGCCGCGTTCCTGGTCGTCCTCTGCCTGCTGGCTACGATGATTATTAATATGGCCTTCAACCGGCTGGAGAAAAAATATACCTAGAGAGGAGGCTGTTCATGAGCGCCACCGTTCCTGCTCTTTCTTCACAACCGGTTAGACCTTCGGGGAAGAAGCGGGTGTCACTGCCGAAGGCTGCTGTTCTCGTTCTCTTGTCCGTGCTGTTTGTTACGCAATTGTATCCGCTTCTATGGTTGTTTATTTATTCGTTCAAAACCAACGAAGAGATCTTGTCCGGAAGCTTCTTCTCCTTGCCGGCTTCCCCGCAGTGGATCAATTATGTGAATGCGGTGGAATCGGGCCATTACTTCAAATATTTGCTCAACAGTCTGATCGTTACCTCCGTGACGATGCTGATTGTGCTGCTGTTTAGCTCGCTGGTCGCGTTTGCCATTGCCCGATTTAAGTGGCGGTACGGGCAAGCCGTCCTTCTATTGTTTCTGGTTGGGATGATGATCCCGATGCAGGCGACTTTACTGCCGCTTATGATCCTTTTTAAAACTATGGGGATATTGAATACGCATTTATCCCTGATTTTGCCGTATGTCGCTTTTCAGACCCCGATTTCGGTATTTATTCTGAGCAGCTTTATGAAGTCTGTCCCCATGGAACTGGAAGAGTCGGCCGTTGTGGATGGTGCCGGGGTGTTTCGCATTTTTCGCAGCATCACTTTACCGATATCCGTTCCTCCTATGATGACGGTCTGTATTCTTTCCTTTATTAATATTTGGAATGAATATATTATGGCCGCAACCTTTATCTCCTCGGAGAAATTGAAGACATTGCCGTTCGGTGTAAACAGCTTCGTCAGCCAATATTCGGTCAATTATGGAGCTATCGGCGCTTTTCTAGTTCTTGGGGCCCTGCCGGTGATCCTGATCTATTTTCTGCTTGCGGACAAAATTACTAAAGGAATGGTGGCGGGCGCCGTCAAAGGCTAGCGCTTGCCAAGGAGTCCGTTCCAAATGTCCCGAAGTACCGGAGCATCACCGTTATGAAGGCGACCGGCGACCGGCGACCGGAAGTCGAACTTTCTCGGACTGGAAGAGTGCTTCCTCCGTTCGACAGACTCCTTGACGGTTGGGTGATAAGATGGGAGCAGGTCGGGTTATTAAAGGAGAGGGCTTGAAGATGGCGCGTGGGCGCGGAATCCATTCCATTCGCGGTCGGTTGTTTCTGCTGTTTCTCTCTTCCATGATGGTTCTTCTCATGCTCGGCAGTTATCTTTATTATCGCAGCACTACGGACTTAATTCATGAGAAAATAAGCGATATGGCGGAGAAAAATATTTCTCAGACGGCCGGCCTGTTTGATCTGCTTCTTGAGGGATACATCAGTGTGACGAAATCGTTGAATAGCAACTATGAACTGCTTCGCCTTCTGCAGGAGAGGGAGAAGGAAAAGGATCCGGTGGCCGGCGTTAATGTGGAACGGATGATCCAAAACATTATGGGTGCAGTGTTCTACTCTCGCAAGGACATTATAGGAATTCATATCATTACGGATAAAGGCAAAATTTATACTTATGAAAATCGTTTTCCTGGGGCGACGGATGATGTCGAATATGTGGAGACGGATTGGTTCAAGAAGCTGGAGCAATCCTCCGGGGAGGCCGTCTGGATGGGATTATACGAAGGCCCGGTATTTGACTCTTCGGGGGATGGGGCTGTTTTTGCATTCGGCCGGAAGCTGTACGATCTGTCGACCTATCAGACGATCGGAGTTCTCCTCATCGAAACGGATCCGAGGCCGATCCTCGAAGCGCTCTCCAATGTCACTATTAGTCCGAACAGCCGGGTCTACATTGTGGATAAGGAAGACAAGGTGGTGGCTTCCACGGAATGGAACCGCGTGCAGGCTCCCACCTCCAGCGGATTGCCGCGTCCGACGAGTCATGGTGCCGTTGTCGAGAACCGTGAAGGGGAATTAGTTGCCGCCGCCCAGGTTGACCACGCGGAATGGACTGTGTTCGGACTGACTCCGGAGGCGGATATTCATGCGGAGATCATCAAGACAAGAAAGTATCTGATTATCGTCAGTGTGCTGCTTGTCCTTCTGTCCATTGCGCTTGCTACTTTGATTTCGCGGAATATTTCCTCTCCTCTCAAGCTGTTGATTCGTCAAATGCGGCAGGTGGAGAGGGGGAATTTCAGAGGCGCGGTCAATGTTCGTTCCTTTGAGGAAATCAACAGTCTGGTCTCCTCGTTCAATCGAATTGTTCGACGGATGGACGAATTGATTGAGCGGATTACGCTAGCTTCCATCAGTGAGAAGAATGCCGAGCTGCAAGCGCTGCAATCTCAGGTTAATCCGCATTTTCTATACAACACGCTCGATATGATTTATTGGATGCTGGATGAACGGGAGAATGACCGGCTGGGGCGGGTCATTCTTGCGCTTTCCCATATGTTCCGGTACAGCAGTGACTGGCAGGAGGCCTCGCGGACGACCTTGCGTCAGGAGCTGGATCAGATGCGCCATTATATGACCATCATCGAAAGCAGATTGGAAGGAAGAGTCCATGCCGAGATCGATGTAGACCGCCGGTGGCTGGATGTCCCGCTGCCGAAGATGACCATTCAACCGATTATTGAAAATGCCGTGAAATCCGGACTGGAGCCGGTGGATCGGCCGGGGAAGCTTCGTGTTTATACCCAAACAACAGAGCGCGAGCTTCTTGTTGTAATCGAAGATAATGGCATCGGCATAGAGGAAACGGCTCTCCATGCTCTGCGTGCGTCGCTATATGGCATCGGTTCCAGAATATCCGAGGACAGGCGGGAAGTAGAGCTTATCGGTTCGAAAACTACGGCGGAGGGCGCGGATCAGTGGAAAGCCGAGGCCACCCCGACTGCAGAAGAGGGCAAAGGCTCGCGGAAAGGAATCGGGCTGCCCAATGTTCACCGCAGAATTGCGCTGATGTTCGGGGAAGCCTACGGTCTCAGAATAAACAGCATCATCGGGTCTGGGACGACAGTCATTGTCGTGATGCCGTTGCCTGCCATAGAGGAGGATGATGATCATGAACTTGTTGATTGTCGACGATGAACATGTCATTCGCGAAGGTATTCGGAGAACGCTGCGAAATCACTTTCCCCACTGCCGCACGTTCCTCGCCGCCAACCCGGAGGAGGCAACCGCTTTGCTGCGCAATCATTATATCCACATTGTACTCACCGACATCTTGATGCCGGGGATGACCGGTCTGGAGTTGATGAAAGTGTCAAGGAAGCGCCATCCGCATATTAAGTGGATCGTGATTTCGGCATACTCCGAGTTTGCCTACGCGCAGGAAGCCGTCCGGCTCGGAGCCAAGGATTACTTGCTTAAGCCGATAGGCAAAGAGGCGCTGATCGAAAGGATAGGCAGGTTAAAAGAGGAAATTGCGCGGGAAACGGAGCTGGCCGAGGATGCGGAATGGTGGAAGAGCGGCCGCAAATATTTACGGGAGGCTATTTTTCAGAGGGTGGCTCTGGGGTTGGATACCGGCCGGTTTGATTTGGGACGGTTTATGGAAAACCATCCATTCTTCCACCTCATTCTGGTCAAGATGGAAAGCGACAGGAATGTCCAATTGGAAAATTTCATCGTCGAAAATGTGCTGAGCGAGCTGATTGATAGATACGGGCACGGGTTCGTAACACTGCTGGACAATAAGAGCTTGCTGGGGTTGATTACGTTGGAAGAAGAGAGCAGGCTCGGCGGGTTATTGAACGAACTGCGAGCCCATCTGAAACAGTATCTCCGCCTTCCTTTCCAAATGATGCATTCGGAGCGGGTAGACCATTTTACTAAAGTGGCGGAAAAAGTCCGGCGGATGAGACAGTTTTCCACAATTCAAGGTTATGAGCATTACGCAGAAGGCGGGGAACGTGCCGTGGAGGTGGCGCTTCATTATATCCGTTCTCATTATCAGGAGGATCTGTCGCTGGAGAAGGTAGCCTCCATCGTTTACCTTAATCCGGTCTACTTCAGCCAGTTGTTCAAGCAGAAAACAGGACAAAATTATAAGGAGTATGTCATTCAATTACGTATGGAGCAGGCCAGACAGCTCCTGCTGAACCCTCGATTGAGGCTTGCGGATATCGCAGAGCGGATCGGGTATCAGGATGTCCGCTATTTTGCGACCTTGTTTCGCAAGAAGTATGGGGCCAGTCCGTCGGAATACCGTCAAGCCTGCATTAGCGGGAATGGAAAGGGGATATTCTAGCGAACACGGTAGTATCGCTGAAACGTGACGAGATCTAAACGATATGTCCGTATATAGGAGAAAACCTGCGAGTTTCAGTTGCGGTGTAACCGTTTTGCTTCCAGCATTCTTGTCCTCACCTAGCCGGACGATGAGTCAGCCGCTCATGCTCCGGCTCTAGGTGAATAAACACTTTAGGAGCATGTAGAACCTTCTGCAGATCGCTCTCTATCCGGTCGCAGAGATCGTGGGCCGTCACAATATCTGTATCGGAAGGCACGACGAGATGGAAATCGATATGCTCCTCGGGACCGGACCTTCTCGTTCTCAGCGCGTGGTACTCGATGAATTCCTCTTTGTAAGAATCAATAATTTCTCGCACGAGCTTCTCTTCCTCCTTGGACAGACGCGTATCCAACAACGGCAGGAAGGATTCCTTCCCCAGCGAGAAAGCTTCTTTCATAATATAAACGGCTATCGCTATCCCGATCAGCGGATCGAGCAGATAGAAATCGGTCAGGCTGACCAGCAGCAAGCTGAGAGCTACCCCTAAGGAAGAGTAAACATCGGTCAGGAGATGCAGGGCATTGGAACGCATGGCTACGGATTGCGTTTTCTCCCCTACGTTCTTGACGATGCGCCCCACAATCAAGTTTATTCCTGCACCTATCAGCATAGCGGTAACACCTAGAATGGGCAGACGAATCGGCTCGGGGTGCAGCAGCTTCTGTACGGATTCATAAATAATCCAGATTCCTGCCACGAAGATGAGCAGCGTTTCGATCGTTCCCGAAACATTCTCAAATTTGCCATGTCCGTAAGGATGATCCTTATCCGGAGGCTTGGAGGAAATGCGAACGGAGAAAAAGGCGATAACCGACGCCATCAAATCCAGCGAGGAATGGATGGCTTCGGAAATGACAGCCACGGATCCCGTTAACACACCGACGATCAGCTTGAGCGTGACGACAAAAAAATTACTGATTATGGACAAGCTGGCGGCTCTGGTTGCTTTCAAATCAATCATTCCTTTATTCATTCGTTTCGTTAACGATCTTCTCTTAATATCTTATCCGATGAAGTTCGGGTGGGTCTATAGAAACAGTGTTGGGGGGTATCCAATAAATAGGATCAACTATAAATTGTTGAACGCAGCTAACAAATCAGGCCGTTCTTATAGGTCCGGGATAATAAGACTTTTAGATCGTATAGTCAAAATATATGAATAAGAGAGGACGCTGTTTCGGTGTTCTCTCTGTTGTTTAAGTAAGATTGCATGGAAGTTTGCGATAATAGCGGCTGAATAGGATGAGTTTGAACGTGCCGCCGATTATGATACAATAATTAGGAACATTTTCCCATGGCGAGGAGTGTTAACAGTGAGAAGAAAGCTCATGTTTACCGCAATGATGTCACTTGTTGTCGCAGCTTCTATGTCTATAGGCGCATGGGCCGCCACCAGCCTGGAAGAGGTTAAAGCCTCATTGAATAAAGGCATCCAGATAGAATTAAATGGCCGTTCCCTGCAATTTAAAGATGAGCAGGGGGGAACTCTCTACCCGATCACTTATGACGGCAATACTTATCTCCCCGTTCGATCCGTCGCCGAATCGTTAGGGCTGTCCGTGGCTTGGGACGGAGAGGCTAACAAAGTCCTTCTGAATGAAGGCAGCTCCCCTAGCGCTTTGAAGAGCTTCAATGTCAATGAAACCATCGTGAGCGGACCGATGAAAATGACCATTACGCAAATAACGTTGGACCCGGCTTACCGAAGCACTCCATATTCCAAACCGGTTAATGCCGTGGTCTTTAAAGTAGAGGTTGAGAATACATCCGGTGAGACAGTGAACTGGAGTCCCCATCAAGGAAAGCTGGTGCTCAATACGAAGGAGCAGATTGAGACCGGTATCTACCATTCCGATCCTGTAGGAGGGGAGTTTAGGGGAGAGGTTCTGAAGAAGGGCAATATTGTGTTTCGGGTAGAGAGCAACCTGGAGGAGGTTACCAATCTGACCTATTATATTTCAGAGCCTTATAATAACCAATCCGACAGGGTGGGAGACGAAACGAGCGTGGAATTTGAATTGAAATAGATGTCGGGGATGCCGTTCTCCAAGGGATGTTGAAGTATTTCCATAAGAAGAACCTCGAAATCCGTCAGGATGAAGAGGTTTTTTTGTTTTCGCGACTTGAGCCATCCTGATAATGCGCTGCATTTGGAATGGATGGTTCAATCTAAAAATTTTTTATGGAAGCATTGGAAGAATAGGAAGAATAGTTTTCAATATTTTCTAGGGGGAAAGATTAAATATAACGAAAAAAACGATTGCGTAGGACGGAAAATCCATGTAATGTAAAAAGGGTTAATTTGATTTCCGAATAGAAGGAGCGAATAAATACATGTCCACCGTATCCCACCCTTCTCCAATGGGGTTATTCCGCAACCGGTTTGTTCAGGCCATCCTGTTGTCCGGATTGCTCCTTCAGATTGGAATATGGGTTCGTAATTACGCGATATTGCTTTTTGTCATGGAGATGACCAACGAGGATCCGTTCGCGATATCCATGATTTATGTGGCCGAATTTGTGCCTATTTTCGTTTTTTCGTTTATCGGCGGGACTTTCGCCGACCGATGGCGTCCCAAGCGGACGATGATCTGGTGCGATTTGCTCAGTGCAGTGTCGGTCTTCGTCGTGCTGCTCACGTTAATGTTTGCAACTTGGCACGCTGTCTTTTTTGCCACGTTGATCTCGGCTATATTGTCCCAGTTTTCCCAGCCTTCCGGAATGAAGCTGTTCAAGCTCCATGTCCCGGAGGAATTGATGCAAATGGGGATGTCATTGTATCAGACGATGTTCGCCCTTTTTATGATTCTGGGGCCTGTTCTCGGGACGTTTGTCTATCAATCGTATGGAATCAACGTCGCCATTCTAATCATGGGTGTCGCCTTCCTCTTATCTGCGGCAGCTCTCACCTTGCTCCCGGCGGATAGGCAGGAGGAAAAGAAAGAGATTTCGACCACAGTTCGTGAGGAAATGGCCCAGGGCTTCCGGTATGTGCTCCAAAGCCGCTCCCTGACGCTGCTGGGAGGCTGTTTCATGCTGGCCGGTCTGGCTATCGGATTAATCCAGCCGCTGGCCGTCTTTCTGGTAACCGAGAGACTGGGGTTAGATAAGGAAAACCTGCAGTGGCTCATGATGGCGAACGGAATCGGGATGATTGTTGGAGGCGGTCTGGCTATGGTATTTGCACGCAAGATCGCCCCTCAGCGATTGCTGGCTTTCGGTATGGTGGTCAGTGCCGTCGGAATGCTGATCGTCGGTTTCTCAACCAACCTATGGCTGACACTCGGCGGGCAGCTGCTCAGTGGCCTGGTCATGCCCGCGATTCAGATAGGAATCAGCACGCTCATTCTGCAAAGCACCGAATCCTCTTTCGTAGGCCGGGTGAATGGAATATTGAATCCTCTCTTCATGGGATCCATGGTCGTAACGATGATGGTGTCCGGGGTGCTTAAGCCGTTAGTCACGCTCGTAGGGATGTTCACAGTCGCCGCGGTTTTGTTCGTGATAGGGGTCATCGTCATTTCTCCGCTTCTAGGCTCTTCATACAAGCCGGGGACGGCCGGAAATGGTTCCGATTCGGAGGCTTCCGCCGTGAAGCCAATGGGCGAAATGATGGAGCCTTAACAAGGTATTAGCTTAAGAGGGTGTACTCCAGGTTATCGGATGGATGACTAGGGACACCCTCTTTGTTATCTTTCCAAGGACAGACATGACGTCCAACGGAAAAGCCGGCGCCTATTTTATCGGCCGATCCGGCAATTTAGGCGGATGCTATCCGCAGACAACCCCGCTCTTCTCATCTAATACATCAAAAGCGATGATTTGGCGGGAGGGAAGAACGATGTTTCGCAGAAAGCTTGGCTTAAGGGTTAACGAATCTCTTCGCACCTTGGAAGCTATTGATCTGGTTAATTGGAAGAAGAATGCCCGGAACAGAGCTAAGAGGGCCCCTGTCGAGCTGAATGAGGAATGGCTCATTCCATCAGAGGAGATAAGAGATAAGGGAAACCGGAAAGCCGGAAGGCAAGAAGGCAGGACGGCAAAATCCGGGGTTATTCGGATGGCCAGGAAAGAAAGGGACGTCTATTCCTATGACAGGGCGGTTGCGCCGGCCAAAACCGGGGGAGATTGGAACGAGCAGACATACCGGAGAATCAGAGACACCGAACTACCCCAGAGGGCGTCAACACCCAATGACCTGTATCATCTCATCCATGATCATTTGGACCATATCCAGGAGATGACTGTGGGAGTAGAGCAGCTTATGAAGGCTTCCGCCGAGCTGGTTCGCCAGTTGGAGCGGACTTTCGGACGCGAATAATTATTTTGATTTAGAACAAACTATAATTTACAAGTCCTCCAAAATAAATTATAATGATTATAAACAAGTAATCAATTTAATTTTATAACGCCCTGAATTTGTTTTGTAGCATGCTGCTCCCGTATAAGGAGCGGCATGTGTCGTTTTTAGGGGGTTAAAAATGGTAATCATTCTCATTGAGATAAGGAGGGCTATGATCATGAGTACTTCTCTGCAAACGGCAAAAGAATCGATCCGTGAATCTAAAGGCTGCAATAGTAAGGATGACTATGAAGGTAGAGGAAATGATTGGATGAGTAAATATGGAGAAGGCATAGCGGCCCTGGCGAGCGGAATTCTGATCGCAGCAGCCTGGGGAATGGGGTATGTGTCGGAGCCCGTCTCTATTGGCTTGTATCTGCTGGCATTCGTTGTAGGAGGATTTGTCAAAGCGAAGGAAGGTCTTCATACCCTGATTGCCGAGAGGGATCTCGACGTCAATCTGTTAATGATCCTTGCCGCCATCGGGGCGGCCAGTATAGGCTACTGGACGGAAGGGGCCGTGCTGATCTTTATTTTTTCCTTAAGCGGCGCCTTGGAAACTTATACAATGCAGAAGAGCAGCAAAGATATTTCTTCTCTCATGGACTTAAAGCCGGAAACGGCTCTTCTCTATAAGGATGGCAAGGAAACAGAGGTGCCGATCGAGCAATTGGCGGTGGGCGATCTGGTTCTGGTTAAACCGGGGGAGAGAATTCCCGCCGACGGGCTGATTCGCGAAGGGAGCTCTGCCGTGGATCAGGCTTCGATTACCGGGGAGTCGATCCCGATCGATAAAGAGCCCGGGGATGAAGTGTTCGCAGGTACGCTGAATGGCCATGGAGCGCTGTTCGTTGAAGTTTCCAAGCCGAGCGAGTCTACCTTATTCGCCAAAATCATTAAGCTGGTGCAGGAAGCACAAAGCGAAAAACCGGCCTCCCAGCTTTTCATAGAACGGTTCGAGCGGATTTATGCCAGGGTCATTATATTAGTTACGCTATTGTTAATTGCCATACCGCCATTCCTGCTTGGCTGGAATTGGGAGGCTACTTTCTATAAGGCGATGGTGTTTCTGGTCGTTGCTTCCCCTTGCGCTTTGGTCGCGTCGATTATGCCGGCCGTGCTGTCAGCCGTATCCAATAGTGCGCGGAAGGGCGTTCTGTTCAAGGGAGGAGCTCATTTAGAGAACATTGCCCAAACAAGTGTCGTAGCCTTCGATAAGACGGGGACGCTCACCTACGGGCAGCCGGCGGTTACGGATTGGGTGGCCTATCAAGGGATGAGTGAGGAGGAGTTGTTTGAAATCGCAGCTTCCATCGAAAGCTTGTCCGAGCATCCTCTGGCGAAAGCCATTGTTGACAAGGCAAAGGAGAAGCAATTGAGCATCGGGCGGGCTTCGGGGCTCAAGGCTCTGACCGGCTGGGGAGTTCAGGCGGATTACCGCGGGGATACCTGGAAAATCGGCAAGCCGTCCTTCACCGATAAAGAATGGATGAATGAAGAAATTGAAGCCATCGTAGAGAAATGGGCGAATGAAGGCAAGACGGTCACCATTGTCCAGAACTCACAAGGAGTAGCAGGGGTATTGGCTCTTCAGGACCGGATCCGTCCGCAAGCCAAGCAGGCGATCGCCCGCCTGCGGAAGCTGGGCATTACGGTGGCCATGCTGACAGGAGATCAGCGGAGAACGGCTCAAGCGATCGCCGATGAAGCGGGGATCGATCTCGTCTTTGCGGAATTGCTGCCGGAAGATAAAGTGACACGAATCAAGGAACTGAAGGAGAAATACGGCAAAGTGACGATGGTCGGAGACGGGGTTAACGATGCTCCGGCGTTGGCTACGGCAACCGTAGGGATTGCTATGGGAGCGGCCGGAAGCGATGCTGCGCTTGAAACCGCCGATCTGGTTCTGATGAATGACGACATCGACAAAATTTCGATGGCGGTCGAGCTTGGCCGCCGGACCCGGAGAATCGTTAAACAGAACATCGTCTTTGCCATTTCCGTCATTGCTCTGTTGATTCTTTCGAATTTCGCGCAAGGGATCGCGCTTCCTCTTGGCGTCGTCGGTCATGAAGGCAGCACCATTCTGGTCATTCTCAATGGCCTGAGGCTGCTTCGCTAATATTTGCCCGGGTTGGTTTGAGCGGGTTGATTGATGTCCGGCTGACGATGCCGTGTGTTGATGCAACTATTTGCTGCGCTGCGTGGCAAGATACATTTTAATGGTCCTAATCGGGATAGCGATTGAGGGACCATTCAAAAAGGGGCGAGAGATCGCCCTTTTTTGTTACCATATAGGAATCATTTAAATTTAATGCGATGTAGGATAAAGTTTCCTATGGGGCATAGAAAGCTTCCGCTATACCGGGTTATACATCTTCAGTTCCGGGTTCCCCGCAAAGTACCCGAAATACGCTTCGAAGGTCACACGTCACTTTGTGGGGTATTGATAGGCTCCGTTAGGTGCTTTTTTACCACATTAGAAAGTTTAAGTTCATTAAAGCATTAAAATGGAACAAACTTTCTAATTGGCATAAAAAGCTTCCTCTAATACCGGGTTATTCATCTTCGAGATGGCTCCGTTAGGAGCTTTTTTTATTGATCCAAGAGCACGGGCCCGTTCGTTCCGGGGCTGACTTCGCTTTCTCGGCCATGCAGCCGCTGTATGGGCGGAAACAGGCGCATGGCCCTAAAGACGAGCAAAAATGCAGTAGAATCTCGTCCTTTTTCCAAAATAGAGCGAAAGACGCTCGAAAGTGCATGTCTTTTTGGCCAAACGGAGGGATTTTCGCAAAAACGTCCAAAAGACCTGCACAATCTCCACGGCCCCCTAACGAAACTGGAGTCCTACCCTACAATATATTATTGTATTTCTTAGGGAGGCGAC
>NZ_JBHTIU010000075.1:0-24083 GCF_042677205.1 Paenibacillus residui | reverse complement strand
GAAACAATAAAAGACCCTGGCTGAAAAGCCAGAGTCTACAACGGAAATCAATTTCCGAGAAGCTTAATAAGAAATAGAGAGGTGGATGACATGAGTACTCCCGGTATCCGCAAACAAGAGATTATCGATGCCTTTCACTTTCGCCATGCAACCAAGGTGTTTGACCCTGAGAAGCCTATTTCGGATGAAGATTTTCATTTTATTTTAGAGGCCGGAAGGTTATCCCCCAGCTCTGTCGGCTACGAGCCTTGGAAATTTCTTGTTATCCAGAATCCATCGCTCAGGGAGAAATTAAAGGAATTTTCCTGGGGAGCGCAGACCCAGCTTCCGACGGCCAGCCATTTTGTCGTTATTCTAGCGAGAAAAGACGTCCGGTATGATTCGGAATATGTGATGAGACTTCAGAAGGAAGTAAAGAACTACCCAGATCACCTGATCGAGAAGCTTCTCCCCAGGTATAGAGAGTTTCAGGAATCGGACTGGCACTTGCTTGATAACGAGCGGGCTTTATTCGATTGGTCCTGTAAGCAAACTTATATTGCACTGGGGAATATGATGACTGCTGCCGCTCTGATCGGCATCGATTCCTGTCCGATTGAGGGCTTTGACTACGATCGGGTCCATCAGGTGCTGGAACAGGAGGGCTTGCTGGAAGAAGGACGTCTCGATGTATCCGTCATGGCGGCCTTTGGCTACAGAGCACAAGAGCCGAAGTATCCCAAGAGCAGACAAAAGCTCGAGGATATTGTCCGGTGGGTCGAATAGTCAACATTAAAAGAGGAGCAGGCCGAATCGGCTGCTCCTCTTTTAAATCATCTGGTTTGGATGACGGCTACATGACTTCCTTCAGCTTTTTCACATAGTTGGCACGGATGAACAAGAAATAGAGGATCTGGATGATCGTGAATGAGCCCAGAACGAGTGCCGATTCTTTAACTAGATTGGCATTGAATGTGTTCTGCAATGAATTCAGCGCAACGGCTCCATGAATGAGCGCAACGATGATCGGTACGAAGAACAGCAGCCCGATCTGGGTCGATACGATCTTCGACAGCTCGCCTTCCGTCAGCCCCAGCTTCGTAATAGAGCGGAACTGCGCACGGTCATGGTCCAAATCCGCGTACAGGCGAAAGTACAGGAAGCTGCCCGCGGCGACGAAGAACACAGCTCCGATGAACAATCCGGTCAGCAGAATTTGCCCGAAGCCCTGATTAATATCGTTTAGATCGTAAGCCCTTGAGAAGAAGCTGTAATGCTCGCCGTTGCCTTGCAGCTTCTCATTAAGCTGCTTGGACACATTCAAGGTTTGCCGCCAATCTTCTACATGGAATACGTACGAGGTAGATTCCGTCAGCGATTCGGACAGCGACTGGAAAACGGCGTCAGATACGATGGCCGTTCTGGAGAATTCAACTTGTTGGAGCGCAATCGGTAAGACGGTATTCTCCTTGATATCCAAAGTGCGTCCGTCCTGAAGCGAGATTTGTTTCTCCTGTCCTACAGGTTGCCCTCCGAAGCCCATGTTGTCCGGATAGAACAGGAGAGCTTCACCATCCGTTAACTGTATCTCCTCTTTTGTAATTTTATTGTAGTTTGTTTCTGAAATGATACTGTAGCTTTTCTTCGTTTCCGCATCTTCCAACCGTTTCTTCTGGATGACCAGAGGCTCGTAATTGATCTTGGCCTCCGTCAATTCCTGCTCGATGAGCTTGGAATGTTCGGCCTCCTGTGGATTTCCGGCATACGATTCGTACTTAAACGCCGGGACCGATTCGGTTATCTTGGCAGTAAACATGGATTTCATCCCGACCAAAGTCCCGATGGCGCAGAAAGCGACCGTCGAGATGATAGCGACCAGGAAGAACATGCGGGCATTATCCTTCATCCGGTAGGCCAGATCGGACAAGGTAATCAGATTGGTTTTGCTGCGGTACAGTTTTTGATTTTTCTTCAGCTTATTAATCATATAAACGCTCAACTGGGTGAACAGGAAATAGGTTCCTATACTTACGATAAGAGCAACCGGGAGCAGGGCAATAATCACCATCGCGCCTCTGACCACGAAAGCAATCACGTATCCGGCAAGGATCAAGAAAGCCGCTAACAGGGCGAGGAAAGTGGAGGCCTTCGGCTCCGGCTTCGGTTTGGCAGTGCCTTTCAGCAGGTCAATAAGCGAGCTGCTGCGCAAAATAACGGCGGTGAACAGAGAAATGAATATAAATAACAGAGCAAAGGCTACGAAAGTGAATAAAGCGGCTTTGGTCGGCAAATAGAAAGAGAGAGGCTGCTCCAGTGTAAGGACAGTGCTTCCCATTATTAGCATACCTTTGGACAACAGCAGTCCGATAGCAATGCCGGACACGGTCGAAGCCAGCCCAATGATGACATTTTCGAGAAAAACGAGCCGTCTAAGCTGCAAATCGGACATCCCCTGCATAATGCAGATGCCGAATTCTTTCTTCCGCGATTTCAGGAAAACGCTCATCGAATACAGAATAAAGAAAAATGTAAAAAAGTAAATGATATATTGGGAAACGTCCATACTCGTCTGAGCGCCTTGTCCATAACCACCCTTACCGGAGAAATCCAGCTCCGGATGGAACGCCAGCATCGAGTAGACGAAGAAAATCATGACCGAGAAAGCGCAGCTGAAGAAATACCCGGCATACAGCCGCTTGTTGCGGAATACGTTCTTAAACGCGAACTGCCGAAAATTCATCTTCCGTTCCCCCTATGGTCATCAATACGTTCATGATTTCCTGGAAAAATACTTGCTGCTTGTCCGTCCGGCGCAGCTCGCTGAAAAGCATGCCGTCTTTGATGAAAATAACGCGGTCGCAGTAACTGGCGGCCTGGGAGTCATGGGTGACCATCATCATGGTGGCGCCCTCCTCCTTGTTCAGCTTCTGCAGGATCTCCAGAACGTCGCGGGCCGCTTTCGAATCCAGGTTTCCGGTCGGCTCATCCGCCAGAATCAGCTTGGGAGAGTGAATAATAGCGCGTGCGATCGCTGTTCGTTGGCTTTGGCCGCCGGATATTTCGTAGGTGCGTTTGTTCAAGATATGGGCGATGCCAAGCTTGTCCGCGATCCGATTCACGCGTTCGTCCTGTTCCTTGATGCTGACATTTTCCAGAGTCAGAGGGAAAATAATATTTTCCTTAACCGTCAGCGTCTGCAGCAGATTGAAGTCCTGAAAGACGAAGCCCAGCTCCCGGCGGCGGAATAAGGCCAGCTTGCGCTTGCTTAGTTGATGGGCGTTCTTCCCGGCAATGACGACTTCGCCGGAAGTAGGCTTGTCAATGGTCGACACGACATTGAGCAGTGTTGTTTTGCCGCTGCCGGACGGCCCCATGACGCCGACAAATTCTCCTTGCTGAATCGTTAAATTCAAATTGGACAGTGCTTGGTAAGAGACTTTGCCCTCATAGACCTTGGATACATTTCTAACTTCAAGCATATTCCCACTCCTTCTATCTAAATTCATCTTACCGTCTACTTTACCTCCTCCCGGCAAACGGCACCATTGATCTTCCTTACGGTTATCTTTCATTTTTGTCATGTTCGTCCGGAATATAATAAGAGTCGCAGTAATCCATCGTTTTTTTCGTGTATACTGAAGTCAACAAACCGCTGTGACTTGCTTTATTGGATACGCATCGTTATAAAGGGAGGCTGACGGATTTGAAAAATGGAGAATATTTCATCAGCAAGGATAAGGCTCTGCTGCAGACCGAAACCATTCATCAGTTTTTATCACGCTCTTACTGGGCCAACCGGAGAACGTTAGCCCAAGTGCAGGCATCGATCGAAAATTCGATTTGTTACGGGGTCTATCATGGCACGAGACAAATCGGCTTTGCCCGGATCATTACTGATTGGGCCACTATGTATTATTTATGCGATGTATTTATTGACGAAGAGTATAGAGGGCAAGGCATTGGCAGGAGGTTAGTGGACCTCATTGTTCAATCTGAGGAATTAGACGGACTGACAGGAGTTTTGGGCACGAAAGATGCACATGGGCTGTATGAATCCTTCGGCTTTGTCCGGGACCCGGACAGATTTATGAAGAGGAGGCCGACTAATCCCTGGGCTTAGCCGGCAAGGGCGGAAGTAAGATTAGTCGGAACCAAAGTTTCAACCGACTGCGGATGAAAGGAATAAGTTTGGTGCATTCATTCCTAGTTTGCATAAAGATAAAGGAACTTCTAACCTCATTGCTGTGGGCTTGGAGGTTCTTTTTTTCGACTTCAAAGGCAGGTGGAAAGAATGCGGTCTCATTTATTTCCTGCGTAAAAGGCTTAAATCCATCCACTGCTTTCGGACTAGCCTCTGAGGAATAGGATTGACAAAAACAAACCATCATAATAAAATAAGTTTACGTAAAAAATAATTTTTAGGAGAGCGAAGCAATGGCGGAAATCGACATACAGGAAGTCTATAGGCTGGAAAGCCCGGAACAAGCTCTTGCGCTATTGAATCCTCTGCGGGCCGAGATTTTGCGAATCCTGAGCGAGCCTTCCTCCGCATCGGAGGTTGGCCGGCAGTTGGGAGAAGCCCCGCAAAAAATCAATTATCATCTGAAAGCGCTCGAGAAGGTCGGTCTGATCCGGAGAAGCGGCACCCGCCAAGTTAAGAATTTGATCGAGGTGCTGTATCAATCGATTGCCAGAACGTTCATTATTCCGGAATCGTTTGGCTGGCCGGAAGAGACGGTAAGCAAGCTGAAGGAGCAAGGGGCGCTGAGGCATCTGATTACGCTCTCCGAGCGGATGCGCAGTGATGCTCTGCGCCTCATGGAGGCGTCCGATGAGGCGGAGGAGGTTCCAAGCGCAACGATGGAGACGGAGGTCTATCTGCCGGATGAGGCGGATCGGCAGGCGTTCATCCGCGATTATGCGGAAGCCATGAAGGCCCTCGCAGAGAAGTATCGAACCCCGGACAAGAAGAACGGCTACCGCGTATTAATGGCCGTCTATCCTGAACCCGAACAAGGAGGTAACCTATGAATAACAAGAGTGAACCTGTGACGTCCCGGCCGATATTGGTCTGGGAGAAGGGGAGAGAGGGCGAACGGGAGGCGACTGTTCAAGTGCTGCATACAAGCAGTGATACAGGGGCAAATATGCCGGTCATCCGCGTGGTTTCCTCCGGTTTTGGCATTCCGCAAGCTAGTAAGAACGCCTCGGCGGCGACAAATTCGCTGCGCTGCGCGGCTTAAGGAAAGGGGATTACAATCCAATGAGTATTGTGCCGATTGTAGTGGAACAGAGCAAAGGGGTGGAGAGATCCTACGACATCTATTCCAGGCTGCTTAGGGACAGGATCGTATTTCTGGGCTCCCCCATTGACGATTCCGTAGCGAA
Organism: Paenibacillus residui; assembly: GCF_042677205.1. Taxonomy (NCBI): domain Bacteria; kingdom Bacillati; phylum Bacillota; class Bacilli; order Caryophanales; family Paenibacillaceae; genus Paenibacillus; species Paenibacillus residui. Next base: position 18,716 of record NZ_JBHTIU010000075.1, on the reverse strand, counting down.
TGCCGTGATAGCCCAGTTGTTGTTTCTTGCTGCAGACGATCCCGATAAGGATATTCATCTGTATATTAACTGTCCGGGAGGATCGACATCCGCCGGATTCGCGATTTACGATACCATGCAGCACGTGAAGCCGGATGTATCCACCATCTGCGTCGGTCTGGCCGCTTCCTTCGGCGCTGTCCTGCTGGCCGCAGGAGCCCAAGGCAAACGGCTGGCCCTTCCGAATGCCGAAGTGATGATCCATCAACCTTGGGTGGGCGGCGGCGGAATCAAAGGCCAGGCGACAGACATCGCCATCCATGCCAAGAACATTCTGAATACCCGCGACCGCATCAACCGTGTGCTCGCGGAGAAGAGCGGGCAGCCTCTGGAGAAGGTGGAGAAGGATACGGACCGGGATTACTATATGTCCGCCCAAGAGACCCTTGAATATGGACTGATAGACCGGATTTGCCAATGAGCTTGCAAGCCGGGTCAACGAGCCTTTCCCCGCGGGGAAGGGCTTTTTTTCTATTGGGGCTCTCCGCAAAGTAAGAACGACCGCGATATGAGGAAGGCATGACCTTTTACAGCGGGTACAAATTCCTGTGATTATACATCAATTTTAAGTCGATTCGGAACAGCTCGGCGAAAAGCCTGCGATAATACATTATTTTCCTTACAAAATCGTCCGACCTCCCCTCAAACGATAAAAAAGATGTATTTTTTCAGGCTTTGCAGTGGTTACCGGGCCAAACGGCCGAAATCATGCAGAATTGCAGGCTTTCTATTTACATAAGATTCTGCATGGTTTTCATCCCATGGTGACTTACAGTTCTTGTAAGAAACAGATAACCTCGGAAAAGGACTTTGCCGCTCGAGGACGAATAAGAAAAGAAGAAGCAAGAATCCTATAGACATCCAGGAGGTAGGGCGATGCATGAACCTAAAAGCTTGAAATCGGAACAGGGAATAGAGATGCTCAAGCAGGTCCGCAAGCTGTGCGCCTCCTTGCCGGAGGTGGAAGAAATCATTGACGGGTTCGGGCATACCACCTTTAAGGTCAGGGGCAAATCTTTTATTATAATGGGAGAAAATGAAGGTCCTGCCGGCTTGTCGTTCAAGTCGGATCGGGAAAATCAAGAGCTGCTTTTGCACCAAGGCCGTTTCTTTAAAACCCCATATATCGGTCATCACGGCTGGGTATCGATCAAGGCCGACCAGCCTCTGGACTGGGGGGAGCTGGGTGAATTGCTTCGTGAAGCGTATATGCGGGCCGCTCCCAAACGTCTGGTGAAGCTGCTGCAGGAGCAGGAATAGTCTCAATACCGGACGGGAGATGAAAAACATGGAGAATAAATGGCTCAAGTGGGCGGACCGGCTGCAAGCTATCAGTCAAGCCGGATTGGCTCATTCCAAAGATGTTTATAACTTGGAACGCTTCGAGCAGCTAAGAGAGCTCGGCTTGGAAATGCTTAACGGCAGTGTATTTGCTGAAAGCGAAAAAATAACAACGTTATTTGCCGATGCAACAGGGAGGATTACCCCGAAGGTAGCTGTGCGTGCAGTCATTTTTAACGAAGGAAAGCTATTGCTGGTGAGAGAACGGACCGATGGCAACTGGGCACTGCCCGGAGGATGGGCCGATATCGGTCTGTCTCCTGCAGAGGTGGCTGTCAAAGAAATCAAGGAAGAGTCCGGATTCGATGCGGCCCCTGTCCGTCTGCTCGGGCTGCTGGACAAAAGGCTGCATTATCCGCTTCCGGCCCCTTATCCGGAATATGTTCTCTTTATCTTGTGTGAAATTGTCGGAGGGGAGGCGGGAGGCGGGCTGGAGACTTCGGAGGCACGGTTTTTCACGGAGAACGGGTTGCCGGCATTATCCGAATCGCGAACCACCCGAACTCAGCTCCAAACGTTATTTGCATGGTTAAGAGAACCCGATAAAGAAGCGGTATTCGATTAACGGGCGGAAATCGGGACTGCCCGATCCATATACTAATGGAGGAGGTTCTTTCATGAAACATTGGTCCGGCTCGGCGGGTGTTTGTGTGAATGAGTCGAAGCAGATTCTTATGGTGTTACAAGGCAAGCCGGAAGAGAAGAAGGTCTGGTCTGTGACGTCAGGAGGCCAGGAAGAGGGTGAAACTCTGGAAGAATGCTGTATCCGGGAAATTCATGAGGAAACGGGTTATAGAGCGAAAGTCATCCGCAAGCTCTTCGAAAAAAAAGGAACGCATCTGCAGACGGAATTCACTGTGACTTATTATGAGGTGGAAAAAGTCGGCGGAGCCGCAGCCATCCAGGATCCCGACGGTCTGATTTATGAGGTTGCCTGGAAATCGGCAAGTGAACTGGAAGACCTGGAGCTGGCTTTTCCGGAGGACCGGTCTTTCCTGTTAGATTACCTTAAACAAATTGAACCCCGATAAAATATCCGATAGTGATAAACAAGACACACCATACCACCGCCCCAATAGAGGCAAAGAGCCAATAGGTGGTTCGCTTCATCCCGCTGACCCCGGACAGGTAGCAGGTTAGATGGCGGATTCCGGGGATGAAATAGCCGAAGCTGACGGCCCACATTCCGTAGCGGTTGAACCAACCCTCCGCTTTCTCCAGCCTTTTCGGCGTCAGCCAGATCCATTTGCCGAACTTCCACACCAGCGGTTTGCCGATTTTACGACCCAGCTCGTAACTAAGGATCATGCCGGACATGGATCCGAGAAGACTGACTACAACCGCTGCCGTATAGCGCAAAATCCCCATGGACGCCAAATACCCGACGAAGGTCATCAGCACTTCATCGGGTATGGGCAAGCCGATGATCCCAAGAGCCAGAAGACAGTACAAGGCGAGATATCCGTATTGTGCGATCATTTCCTGGACAAATTCCATATAAATATCTCCGTTCTAGTGAGGCGTAATGCTTTCGTTGGACTCCGGTAAAGGCTTGCCCCTGCTCCAAGTAGGCATTCTGATAGTACTGATCATGAGCCAGGAGAGAATAATAACGAGCAGGCTCATAATCCATGTATTAAGCTGGGAGCCGATAAGCACCAAGGCGGAAAGAGCACAGCCCGCAACCGGTATGGGCAGCCCCGAATGACGGCCGTTACGGGACGATACGATATTGTATCTGGCGAGCCTAAGAGCGCCGCATATCGGAAACAAGGCGGTGATGACCAAGCCGAGAGCATTGATTTGGTTAAAGGCAGCAACGTACAGGATCATGGAAGGTGCGGCTCCGAAGGTAACGAGTTCGGACAAGGAACGGAGTTCTTTCCCGAATTCATTGGAACGCTGGAGCCTATGAGAAGCATAACAGCCCATGCCGTTAATCAACGCCGCCAGGAAGACAAACAATACAGCGTGACGGGCCTCTCCTTCAAAAATCTGAATCATCGACAGCATTCCAGCGCTAAGGCTGCCTGAAGTAAACAGGATGGGGATTAATTCTATCAGCATCGCAATACTTCCTCCTTAATTTCTGCGATAAACTGCCCCCGGAGATTGGAAAAACTTCTTTTTTCTCTAGTTCCGGTACTGCATTTACTCTATTATAGTTTCACGATGTGTATTCCATGTGTTCAAGAAAAAGGAGCCGGGCATAAACCGCGATACGGAATATGGGGCATGCCTTCCGGCCGCATCTTAGTATAAGTAAAATAGAATAGCAGGCAAACACATAGAAAACACAACAGTTTGCTATACTGGGGTAAGAGATGTCTTCTGTTCGCACTAACCATACAGGCAGCCTGGCTGCTTCAGACAGAAGCGAATTATACTTGAACGGTAAACGGGGGACGCTAAATGGAGTGGAAGGTGCTCTTGATAGAGGATGAAAGCCGGATCCGCGAAATTCTGGCAGACTATTTCGAGCGGGACCATTGGACCGTATATGAGGCGGAGAACGGCAAGCAAGCGTTGGAAATGCTCGAGTATTTGCAGGTCGATCTCGTCATCCTCGATATTCTGATGCCGGAGCTGGATGGATGGACCGTCTGCAAGTCCATCCGTTCGAAGTCGGATTTGCCGATCATTATGCTTACCGCGAAATCGGAAGATGATGATAAAATGCTGGGCTTCGAGCTGGGGGCGGACGATTACGTGACCAAGCCCTTCAGCCCCAAGGTGCTGGTCGCTCGGGCCAAAACTTTAATGAAGCGGGTGGAAGGAACGATTGGCCGGGACGATCATCTGATGGTCTTCGGCCGGCTTACGATTAACAAGCGAGCCCATTGCGTAGAGATAGAGGGGCAGCGGATCGAGCTGACACCGAAGGAATATGAACTGCTGCTGTTCCTGGTCAAAAACGCCGGCATCGTGCTTTCCCGGGAGACGATACTGGACAACGTCTGGGGCTTCGATTATTTCGGCGATCTGCGGGTTGTCGACACGCACATTAAGAAATTGCGCAGCAAGCTGGGCGGCGAGGCCCGCCATATCCGAACAGTCATCCGCGCCGGCTATAAATTTGAGGAAGACTTATGAAGAGGCGGGGCGTCGTATTCAAGCTGTTCGCGATCACCGCGCTCTTCTTCCTGCTGTTCTATGCCATCATCATGCTGGGACAGCTTCTGTTTTTTGAAAAGTTCTATCAGCATAAGAAGATGGCGGACCTGGAGAAGAAGCTTCTGGCCTTCGAGCAGCAATATGCCCAGAAGCAGTGGGATGATACGCGAATGGACCGGGAAATTGCCTTGTTCATTACCCGATATAAAACTCAATTGGCGATTCTGACCCCGGAAGGCCATATGAAGCGAGAAACTCCTTTCCGTATCACCATCCGGGAGAATGACGGGCATTTCGTCAAAATTTCCTTGTCTCTGATTCACCCTTCGGAGCGGGAAAATTTATTGAATGCCAATCTGATGCGCGGGGATTGGATTGAGGTCGAAGGGCTGTTCGAGGAGGGAACGAATGATTTCTTCTACCCTGTCGTTATCAAAAAGGAAGGGGCCCAGGATATCGGCAGCCTCAAGGGAGTGGAAGAACTGGAACTCGATCGGATTTCGGGCCAGATTACCGATTTGCTGCTGCCTGATCCCAACCATTTGAATTTGCGCCAGGGGATGCTTTGGCTGGCTCTTGATGAATGGTTTCCCCTGTCGGAAGCACATGAGAGCAAGCTTAATAACGGCCAATCCGTCATCGAGGAGTGGACGGAGCCTTGGACAGGAATGCGCTTGCTGGTGGCCATTCAGCCGGTCATGAAGGAAGGGCGGGTCAATGAGCTCATCATGGCGATAACCTCCTTGCAGCAAATCAGTGAAGCCAATGATGCACTGCAATTGTTTTATATGTATATCGGAATCGGAGGGTGCGCACTCATTCTCTTGCTTTCCCTTATTTTTTCCAAAATAGTGGCCAAGCCGCTGCTTTCCCTTAACCGGATTGCACTGAGAATGGCCAGGCTCGATTTTTCGGTGAAATCTCCGATTCGCAGCCAGGATGAATTCGGGAGTCTGTCAGACAGCCTGAACGGCTTGTCCGAGAAGCTCGATACCACGCTGCAGGAGTTGCAGCAGGCCAACCGGCAGCTTCGCGAAGATATGGAGCATAAGCAGCGAATAGAGCAGATGCAGAAGGAGTTCGTGTCCAACGCTTCCCATGAGCTTAAAACACCTCTGAGCATTGTTCGCGGCTTCGCCGAAGGGTTGAAGGACGGCGTGGGGGAGAGCAAGCGGGAGCGGTATCTGGATGTCATCTTGGATGAGACCGGAAAGATGGAGGCGTTGGTGAGAGATATGCTCGAATTGACGAAGCTGGAATCCGGAACCATCAAGCTGAGGAAAAGCAGCTTCTGGGTAAGCGAGCTGATGGAGGAGATCGTCGATAAATTGTCCCACCATCTGAACGGCAAGCAATTGAAGGTAGTGACCGTCACGGCCAACGAGCCGGTCGTCCATGCGGATCAAGAGAAAATCGAGCAGGTGATCTTCAATATTTTGGTTAATGCGATCCGGTATGCGGTTCCCGGAAGCGAGATCACCGTACGGATCGAGGATGAAGAGGGACGCGTGCGGATGTCTATAGAAAATGAAGGTGACGGGATTCCTCCGGACCAATTGGAGCATATATGGGAACGGTTCTACCGCGCCGAGCGGTCACGCAACCGGAAAACGGGGGGCACGGGTCTCGGGCTGGCTATTGTCAAGCATATTCTGGAGCTGCATGAGAGTAAGTATGGGGTGGTAAATACCCAGAAAGGCGTCATGTTTTACTTTATTTTGTAATTCAGTAGGGGCGGGCGATGAGAGCTCGCCCCTATATACATTTTCACAGGGAGGGAGGCCGGTCAAGGGACAAAAAATAATACGGCTGCGGTCTCAATCTGAGGCGGTGACCCGGTCAGGGAATTCACCGCCCCCGGCTTCGATCAGCTTGTTCTTCCGGTATTCTCCCGGCGGGCTGCCCGTCATTTTCTTGAACATTCGAATGAAGGAGGTGACGTTCTGGTATCCGATTCTCAAGCTGATTTCCTTCACGCTCAAATCGGTTTCGAGCAGCATCTCCTTCGCCTTGCTGATGCGGACCGCATTAATGTGCTCGCTGAAATTGGCTCCGGTCTTCTCCTTGATATAGACGGATAAGTACGCTACCGACAGATTCAGCTTATCGGCCAACAGATCGAGAGATAAATCTTCAGCAAATCGGTTTACCACATAATCCATGACGAAGGTGATGATCGGGTCCTCCTCTTGTTTTCTGGACTGTACGATGTCTGCCGCTGTGTGAAACAACTGGGCCAGGAATTGCTTGAACTGCTCAATCGTACAGCATTCCTCCATGAGCTCAAGCTGCTTTTGCCGCATGGATGAATCTGCGTCCACCCCGTAAGGCTCCAGCATTTTAGCCACCCTCACGACGACCCCCATAGCCAGCTCGCGAAGCTGATGCAGACTGGCCTCCTTCTTATCCATCTGACCCAGCATCCGTTCCATGAAGGCGGTACAGAAGAGGTGGTTGCCCGCCTGCAAATTGGCGTACAGCTCCTGCTCTTGGGGCACTGTGAGAACGGGATGGGCAGGAAGCCGCCGGTAATCCCGGATCACCTGGCATTCATCCAGCGGCCGTGCCTGCAGTGCCAGCTCCAGCACTTGGCGGTAAGCCTCGCTAAGCTTGACTGCCTGATCATAGACCGAGCTTACAGCAATGGTCACCAGAAAATAAGACTTATCCCGATCCAAAATCGCTTTCAGCCTTGCCAGCGCATCCTCCAATGCCCCCGGGATTTCCTCGCTGCGGATCAGGGATAGAATCTGGTTGTTCTCGATTTGAAATGTATGTGCGGAAGGCATTCTTTCGGAAATGACGACATTAATATACTCCTGGATGTAATAGGCCATCCGCTCGGGCTTCATCTGACTGCTGGCGACGATCCGGGTTTTGAAGTGAAGCTGATAGAGCACGATCACGAACGGTTCGTCCATCTCGGCGATATCTTTCCATTCGTTAATATCGGATGTAATGGCCTTTAACTTGTTGATGTAGCCGAAGCTGGTCAGCAGCGATCTTTTGCCGGACAGGTCTTTCTGGATCGATTCCCGTTCCTTCATTAGCTCATAGATGTTCTGGTGAATCAGATCGAACTCCAGAATGGCGCTTTGCAGCTTAACCGGGTCTCTGCGCAAGATCGAGGTGACCATCTGCTTCACAGGCCGGTTGATCTTGCGGCTTAGGAACACGCTGACGAACACTCCGATCACAATGGACACCGCGCAGATCAGAAGCAGCATGAGGCTGGCATTTCGAACCTGGGATGCAATATTCGCATATGGCACTGCCGTTACATAAGTTAGATCGGCTCCTCTGTCGATGAAGAAATAGTAATCGCCGGACAAGCCATACTCTTTGCCATTCGCAAAGGAAGGAATTTCCTCGGCCGCCAAGGCATCGGAGGAACGGTACAGCAGCGAGCCGTCCTGGGTCAAAATCATAAAATGTCTGTTATCGCTGCCGAAAAACGCTTCCTGCAGCGCCCGGGCATCCAGCAGCGCGATGGCCAGGTAATTGGAGGAAGTAGCCCGGAATGAAAACGGGATGAGCTGGACATCCACCGAGGAATTCAACGTAGAGACGGTGAACGTCGCTTCCGGATGCAGCACATAGTTGCTGTCCCTGGTAAGCTCTTCCTTCCAAAAGGAGAGAGGGTAGGCGTCGCTCTCGTAAAATTTGGTAAACATCATCTCCGCCTCGACGGTTCCTTCCTTTTCTACAATCAAATTTTGCGAATCGAAATAGAGAAAAAAATTATTGAGAAAAAACATCGGATTGTATGCCGGGGAGCGGAGGCTCTTCAACACATCTCCGGCTTTCCAATAATCGATTTCGTCTTCCGTTTTCCTGTGCAACTGGCGGTTGAAGGCTACGACCTGTTCGTTCATATAAATGTCGAACAGCAATGTCCTGATTCTCTCGAGATGAGTCTCGTACCGCTCCGCCGCATTTCTAAGCATCAGGCGGTTGTATTGGATGATCTCGTTCTGCACGCTCCGGTTGAATAAATGGACGGACAGAAGATTGAAGACGGAAAACAGCAGAATGATGACCAGAAAGCTGAAAAAAACCTTGAAGACCAATGTTTGGCGGTTCAATAAGGCCCATTTCAATCGCACATGCTCCCTTACGTTTAATCGGGCTTCCTTTTTATAGAAGCGCTTTCATGAAACATGTCTTCATTATACAGAAAGCTGATTTATTGTAAAACATGCCCTTTTTTATATAGTTATCATTTTTTTCTGCGTGACAATGTGCTGCAAGCTACCGAAAGAAGTGTATATTCCCATTTCTCCGGGTCCTCTGGTATGCTCCGGAATGAATAGACGAAAGGGGTGGGAGCTTGTCAAAACAGCCCGTGCCGCCGGTGCAGGCGGAGGTTGGTCTCAGCCGGAAACGGTCCGTGATCCTAAGACGGATACGGAAAAACTGGGACTTGTATTTACTCATCGCACCGGTCATCGCATTCTTTATTCTCTTTGAATATGTTCCGATGTACGGCGTACAGATCGCATTCAAAAATTTTATCGCGACCAAAGGCATTTGGGGCAGCCCGTGGGTTGGCTTCCAGCATTTCGAACGTTTCTTTGAAAGCTATTACTTCTGGCGGCTGCTCAAAAACACTCTCGGAATCGGGCTGTACCAATTGTTCGTCGGCTTCCCGGTTCCCATTATTCTGGCGCTGATGATCAACGAGGTTCGTTCCAGGGCATTCAGCCGCTTCGTGCAGACGGTGACGTATGCGCCTCACTTCCTGTCCACGGTCGTCATGGTGGGAATGATTCTTATCTTCCTGTCGCCGCAGACCGGTCTGGTCAACCTGATCATCACTTGGTTCCGGGGAGAACCTATCGAGTTCCTGACCGAGCCCGCCTGGTTCAAAACCGTGTACGTAATGTCGGGTGTATGGCAGCAGATGGGTTGGAGCTCGATCATTTATCTCGCAGCTTTGACCGGGATCGATCCTCAACTGCACGAATCGGCCCGGGTGGATGGAGCCAGCCGCTGGCAGCGCATCTGGCACATCAATTTGCCGGGGATCGTTCCGACCATCACCATTCTGCTCATTCTGAACATGGGCTCTCTGCTCAGCGTCGGCTTCGAGAAAGTATTTCTGATGCAAAACTCGCTGAACATGCCGGCCTCAGACGTCATTGCCACCCATGTATACCGCAAGGGAATCATCGACGGACAGTACAGCTATTCCGCAGCGGTCGGGCTATTCAACTCCGTGGTCAACTTTATTCTGCTGGTTATCGTTAACCGGATCGCCCGCAAAGTGAATGATACAAGCCTATGGTAGGAGGTGAAGTGCATGAACAATCAAAGCTTCGGTGATAAGCTGTTCGAATGGGCTGTCCACGCCATTCTGGCGGTCATATCCGTCATCGTTCTGTATCCGCTGATCTTCGTCCTCGTTGCGTCCATCAGCCATCCCGAAGCGGTTATGCAGGGAGAAGTGTGGCTGTGGCCGAAAGAGATTACATGGATGGGTTACAAGAAGATATTCCAGAATCACGAAATTCTATCCGGGTATATGAACACGATCCTGTATACGACGGTCGGTACGGCGATCAATCTGGTTCTGTCCGTGGCGGCGGCGTATCCGCTCTCTCGCAGAGACTTCTATGGACGCAATCTCATCGCGGCGCTGATGGTGTTCACGATGTTCTTCAGCGGGGGAATGGTGCCTACCTACCTTCTAGTCAAAAAGCTGGGCATGCTCAATTCCATGTGGGCGCTCATTATTCCGGGAGCGGTATCCGTGTACAACATCCTGATTATGCGTACTTTTTTTCAGAGCTCCATTCCCTATGAAATGCAGGAGGCCGCCTCGATCGACGGCTGCTCCAATCTGGGCATCCTTACGCGTATCGTGCTGCCGTTGTCCCTGCCCATCATCGCGGTCATGATCCTGTTCTACAGTGTCGGCCACTGGAACTCTTATTTTAGCGCCCTTATGTATTTGACCGACCGGCACAAATACCCTCTGCAATTGTTCCTGCGGGAAATTCTGATCCAGGGGCAGATGCAGGAGATGCTCGGCGTCGGCGATGACTCCCATGCCCGTAACGTCATGGAAGGCGAAGCGATTAAATACGCGGTGGTCATTGTAGCCAACTTGCCGGTTCTATTGCTGTATCCGTTCCTGCAGAAATATTTCGTCAAAGGTGTTATGATCGGGGCGGTCAAGGGATAATGGGCCGCATCGGGACTAATGGCTTTGGGCCTTTCCGAAGAAGGTTCGTGTGAACTGTGAATCACTAGGAGTTCTTAGGGGCTAGCCCCTTTTAACTAATCAATAGATAACGTTTGGAGAAGAGGGAGGAAGAAGCAATGCGAAATCATAAATGGGCCTCCGTCATGCTGACTGTCGCCATGAGCGGCAGCCTGTTATCGGCCTGCAGCGGCGGCGGCAAGGAAGTCAAGGAAGGAAACGAGCCATCGCCGGAAACGGAAGAAGTTACAAATCTGAATCTGACGGGAATGCCGATCGTGAAGGAGCAGATTAGTTTAACCTTCTTTACGGGGAAAGCGGCGACCAACGGAAATAATTTCGAGGAAACACTGGTGTGGAAAGAATACGCCAAAATGTCGAACATGAACATTACCTTCCAGCTGGTGCCGTTCGAGAATTTGACAGAGAAGCGCAATTTGGCTTTGGCCGGAGGAGATTATCCCGACGCCTTCTACTCAGCAAGGGTCCCTGCCGCGGACTTGATGAAATACGGGGCTCAGGGTACCTTCATCAAGCTGAACGATCTTATCGACAAATATGCTCCCAATTTCAAAAGCTTGCTGGAGAAATATCCGGACCTGAAGAGGGGCTTGACGATGCCGGACGGTAACATCTATTCCTTCCCGTCGTTCTACAGCCCGGAATTTCTGCCTATGCTTATCGGTACGCCGCTGTGGGTGAACAAGGAATGGCTGGATAAGCTCAACATGCCGGAGCCGACGACCACCGAGGAGCTGTACCAATATTTAAAGGCTGTCAAGGAAACCGATCTGAACGGGAACGGGGAGGCGGATGAAATCCCTTATGCCGGCGGGGGGATCAATCCGCTGCTGGAGCAGCTTAGAGGAGCATGGGGGTTCGGCAACCGCGGGTTGGGCCATAAATACGTCGATGTAGATCCGGAGACGAACGAGCTGCGTTTCTTCCGCATCGATCCGAAATACAAGGAAGTGATCGAATATGTACGCAAGCTGTACACCGAGGGTCTGATCGACAAGGAAATCTTTACGATCAAAACGGCCGCTCTGTATGCCAAAGGCCAGAAAGGCGTATTCGGAGCCACCATTAATCCGAACCCCAAGACCCAGCTCAACCAACCGGGGTACGTCGGTCTTGGAGCGCTTGAGGGACCGCACGGGGACCGGCTGTATTCCCATATCAAAGTGCCTGCCGTATGGCCGGGAGCTTTCGTCATCACGGATAAGAACAAGCATCCTGAAGCGACCGTCCGCTGGATCGACCATTTCTTCGGCGACGAAGGGGCTACATTCTACTTCATGGGCATCGAAGGACAGACGTACAGAACGACTCCCGAAGGCAAGCTGGAATTTGTAGAGGAAATCACCAACAATCCGGAAGGGCTTACGATGGACCAGGCGCTGGCCAAATATATTACCTGGCTGGGCGGCAGCTATCCCGGGTATGTGCAGGAGAAATACTTCAAAGGCTCCGAGACGCTGCCCGAGTCGATAGAAGTAGGGGAGAAAGCAAAGCCTTACGCGGTCAAGGAGCTCTGGAACAGCTTCAACTATACCGAGGAGGAGACCGAATTCCGCTCTACGGTCGGCTCCGATATCGAGTCTTACATCACCGAGATGGAGGCGAAATTCATTACAGGCTCCCAGCCGATGTCGGATTGGGATAAATATGTCGAGACCGTCAAGAAAATGGGACTGGAAGATTACATGACCATTTACAAGCAAGCTTACGAGCGCTACAAGGGAAGCAATTAAGTCTGCAGGAGGATATGACCGATCCCAGGAAGTCTGTCCGGGGTATTGTAAACCGAATCGTTCAAAGCTATTAGCCGATGAAGACGGTTGATCCGTGACTCGGAACAGTGAAAGCGCATTCGGGGAAGTGCCGTCGGACAGACTCCCGGAACAGGGGATGCGGCTTGCATTCCACCGGATAGAACAACCGGGAAAGGAGGCTTTCAAAATGTTCATCCGAATGAACGGCGTCTGCAGAGCTCTCTTCATGCTGGCCGCCGCTGCAGCAATGCTGGCGGCTTGCACGAAGGCGACTTCCGAAATAGAGCCACCGGCCGTACCGGAAGAAGCGAGTGTGCGAACTGAGGAAATATTCGACCGGGAGGCCTATAAGGATCAACTGACGATTCGTTATTTTTATCTGGATGGCAAGGACCTGATGGGAGACAGCTTTCTGATTATTTCACCGGACGGCAAAACGATGCTGGTCGACTCGGGGCTGCCGGAAGCAGGGACGCAAGTGGTCGACTATTTGAACAAGCTGGGCATCGACACGCTGGACATCGCACTCAATACGCATCCGCATATCGATCATATCGGAGGCTTTGCCACCGTGGCGAAGGAGAAGGAAATCAAGCAATTTTATATGATCAATCTGCCGTATACAAAGTCTTCCGCATATACCAATGCGATGAGCCCTCTGGAAGAGAAGAAGGTTCCTGTCCGAACGCTGGAGGATGGCGATGTTTTTCAGCTTGGCGATCAGGTTCGGTTCGAAGTGCTCAGCCCGCCGAAGGGGGAGCTGCCCGATGCGGTGAAAGTGTTCTCCGCTCCGGAGATTAACGATTATTCGATGGTGTTCCGAATGACCTATGGCGAGCGTACGTTTCTGTTCACTGCGGACATTTACAAGCACAGGGAAATTGAGCTTACCGCCTCCCCATGGGCAGACAAGCTGAAGTCCGATATGATGGACATTCCCCATCACGGCAGCGAATCGACCTCGTCGTCGGAGGCGTTCCTGCGGGCGGTATCGCCGCAGATCGCCATTATAAGCCAGAATATATTTCAGAGCCCGAATTTGAAGGAGCGGCTGGAGAAAAAAGGCACCGAGGTGTATACCACCGGCCTGCATGGACATATTTTGCTTCATACCGACGGCAAGACGATTCAAGTGAAGACGGAGAAGGATTGGGAGCCACCCGGAAAGGATAGTGCAGGGGAAGGCAAGGAGACCTGATTGCCGGGAGCTTGGGATAAAGCATTAACCTATTCCATGTCATGCGAGGAGGAATGAGGGATGTTGGAGCAGGAAAAGCAGAAGCTGCAGGAAGAGCCGGATCAACAGAAGCAGGGGAGGCCGGATAATCCCGAGGAGCAGGAGAGGCCCGATCACCGAATCAGCCGGAGGAGGATGTTAACCTCCTTGGGAATGACCGGACTGGCTCTAGTTGCAGGAAGCAGCATGCTGCGGACCGTTTCCGGAGTTTCCGCCATGCCGGTTACGGAAAATGTCTACAGTCCGCTGGATAAGCCTTCGATTTCGGCCAAAGGAACAAGCCCGGTGCTCAACGTTCGCGATTTCGGAGCTGTCGGCGACGGGATAACCGATGATACGCCGGCCATTCAGAATGCGCTGAATCAGGCGCTGCACAACAGCTATACGCATATTGTCGTTCCGAAAGGCACCTATAAAGTGACCGATACGCTGCGAATCTATCGCCGGACGCGATTCAGCATGCAGCAGGGCGCCACGCTGCTGCGCTGCCATGACTATTCCTTTATGGCCAACGGGAAGCTGAACGATAGCTTTCAGGGGTACGAAGGGCACGGCGATATTATTATCGAGGGGGGAGTTTGGGAAGGGAATATTTTGCAGTACCCGGATGACTTTAACGGCTTCGGCCTGGCCCGGGGAAGGAATATCATTATTCGCGATGTAGAATTGAGAGACGTTGTATCGGCTCACGGCGTGGACATGAACGCTTGCGAGAACGTGCTGATCGAGAACTGCCGTTTTCTCGGGTACAAGGACGATACACCCAATCAGTCGAGAAATTATGCCGAGGCGATTCAAATTGCCAATCATACGAAGGAGGGCTTCTCGATAATCGGCGTGTTTGACGGAACCCCCTGCCGGAACATAACCGTCCGCAACTGTTATTTCGGCGCCAGCGGCACACCGGGCACACAAGCTTGGCCGGCTGGAGTGGGCAATCATTATGCCGTTCACAATCTATACAACTCGAATATAAAAATTTATGGAAATACGTTCGAAGGCATGACCTTCGCCGGAGTAAGAAGCTTCAAGTATGCGGAATTGTTTGTCACAAACAATTTGTTTCTGAACTGCAACCGGGGAATCATGCTGTCGAATCCGCAGGCCAATACCGAATCGTCGAAGGATGCGGACGGAGTGCAGAGCGGTCTTCCCCAGTCGGGTAAAAATATAGTGATTTCAGGGAATATATTCAAAGGAACCCGGTCGGAAAATATCTATGGCGCGGGATGGCCCAAGACCAACAATGTTTATGCCAAGATGGAGTCCGTCGTTATTGCAGACAATCTCTTCGAAGACGGGTCGGCCAGCCATAATTGCATTACATTGCGGTGGACCCATAATGTGCAGATTGCCAATAATCTGTTCCGCAATCAGTATCGCGGAGTGCTGTTATCCTATGTCAGCGATACGTCCATAAGCGGCAATCGTTTCCAGGATATTAAGACGGAAGCGGTGTATACCGAGGAGCCGGATGCGGACTATCAGAATCAAGGACATACGTCGGGCATTTATATAGGCCATAACCAGATACGCCGCTGCGGAAGAACGGGAATCTTCATTCAAAGCATGGACGGTTTTCATGTAGAGGGGAATATGATCAGCTCGCCAGCCACCGAAACCGACAATACGCGCAGCGGCATCCTCGTAGCCAATAAAGCCAGGAACGGCAAGGTTGCCGGAAATACGGTCCGTAAAGCCCCTTCCGGCAACCAGAATCAGTACGGCATCAGCGTCACGGGGACGACCAGCAACGTGCAGGTAGCCGACAACTGTGCCGAGGGCAAGACGGCCGCCGTCCTCGTTCAAGGGTCAAGCAACTTCGACGGTATTTATGTGCATGCCCCTAATGGCACGAGATACAGGATGACTATCGGCAATAATGGAGTCCCTGTCTATACTCCGGGCTGAATGTAAATGTCCGCAAAAAGACTGCGAATGCCAAAATTCAGGGAAAGGTCAAGGGAGGGGATTGGAAAGTGAAAAAACAAGGTGGGACACGGCGGAAAATTTGATTATAACGATTTATTACAGATTGATCAGGTTGTGAGTCGGTTTCCGATATGTTAGCATGAAATTACTTTTAGTGAACGGAGGGTTACGTGTGGGTATTATAATTTTCATTCGATTGAGAACTTTGTGCAGATAATTGAATACTGCTCAAAGCCTCTGCCTGTGCAGAGCAATCGGAATGATCTGCCCATTTTTAACGTAACCTTATAGAGGGTGCAGGGAAGAGGGAAGGTTGATCCTGACCTCTTTTTTGAAATATAAGCGTATAAGCTTCATGCTTATTCCGTTATTATATTTCATCGAGAAACCGTACGTCCTTGTCCAAGGACGTACAGCCGTTTCTCCTTGCATGTATAAATAAAGTTATAGGTTCGATCGGTTGAGCGGAGCCCTTAAGCAAGCTGATGCTTCAGGGACTTCAAGTCGAGTCGATATATGGGAAAAAACACCATGGATCTTCCAGATTCCCGAAGGAGGGAAGTCCTTGGCATGTCTTCCTCCAGTGATGGATAAGCACAGGCAGCGGTCTGTGTTTTTTTTATTTCATCAGATAATGGAGGAGCGGCATGAAAAGACAAAACAAACGGCATCGCAAGGTGCGAAAGTGTGTAGAAGGACCTAACTTTTCCGGTCAGCATTTGCTGCATAATAAACGGATCATCGCAGAGATGATCGAGATCGCGGAAGTTAGAGAAACAGATACGATTTTCGAAATCGGGGCGGGTAAGGGCGTTCTCACTCTGCCTCTCGCCGAAAAAGCGGAAAAGGTGCTGGCGGTCGAGAATGATCCCGGGTTCATTGAGGTGCTTCGCGACAAATCGCGAAAGCATGCGAATATCACGATAATTCCGAGAGATATCAGGGAAACCGCGCTTCCCCGTGAGGCTTATTCCGTCGTAGCGAACATTCCATACTCCATAACAACGGCCATTCTCGGCAAGCTTCTGGATACCCCGTCCGCTCTCCTGCAGAAAGCCTTGCTGATGGTGGAGAAGGGGGCTGCAAAACGGTTTACTTCCACACCGGTTGTGAATGCACGCATTTTGACTTGGAGAATGTGGTTCGAGCTGAAGCTGGTAAGAGAGGTGCCCAGACACTTCTTCTCACCACCGCCCAGAGTCGATTCGGCCCTGCTGCGGATTCGCCGAAGGAAGCAGCCGCTTGTCCCGCATAACCAGCATTTGCGGTTTCGGGCCATGGCGGATTATGGGCTGAAGCATCCTAGGCTTCCGATTAGTGAAGCGCTGCTTGGAATTTTTACCCCGCCACAAATCAAGCATCTGGTTAAAAATATTGCAGCGGACCGCAATTCACCGATATGCTCATTGAATGAAGAACAATGGGCGACGGTATTTATGACGATGCTCAGACATGTGGAACCGTTTCGTTGGCCTAAAGGGTCGTGGAAGCGAAAATAATCATGAAGTGCCCATAACCATTGACAATGAAGTCAGATTTGCTAGAATGAATTAGTTAGTTTGGCAACTAACAGCCGCTTCGGCTTATTCATTCAATTTGTCAAGAAAGGTATGAGCTTATGGGCAATCCGATGTTAGGTACGGAAATGATACCGCAGAAGCTATCTCGGTCTAACCGATACAAGATGGCTGCCGTACTGGGGATGCTGAGTGCCATCGGGCCACTCTCCATCGATATGTATTTGCCTTCATTGCCGATCATGGCGGAGCAGCTTCAGACGAATCCTTCGCTGGTGCAGCTAAGTCTGACCTGCTTCCTGGCAGGGATTGCGTTAGGTCAGCTTTTCGCCGGGCCGCTGAGTGATATCTATGGGCGACGTACCCCGTTAATGATCGGCCTCGTCATCTTCGCCGCTTCGTCTCTGCTATGCGCAATCAGTCCTTCGATCGAAGTATTGATAGCGCTGAGACTTATTCAAGGCTTGTCCGGTTCGGTCGGCGTCGTCGTTTCGAGAGCGGTAGTACGGGATCTGTACTCGGGGGCAGAGCTGACCAAGTTCTTCGCGCTGCTGATGCTGGTTAACGGGGCGGCTCCCATCCTTGCTCCGATCATAGGCGGACAACTGCTGCGTTACGTATCCTGGCAGGGGGTATTTGTCGTCCTGGGTCTCTTGGGCTTTATTATGCTGATGGCCGCCTTGTTCGGCTTGCCGGAAACACTGCCGCGCGAACGGCGTTCCCAGAGCGGGATCAAGAATACGCTGTCGACTTTCCGCGGGCTGTTCAGAGACCGGATCTTCATAGGCTATGCTCTATCCCAGGGCCTTGTAAGTGCCGGCATGTTCGCGTATATTTCCGGATCGCCCTTTGTTATTCAAAATATCTATGGGGCCTCGCCGCAAATGTTCAGCGTCTTCTTCGCCATCAACGGGCTCGGCATCATTATGGCTACCCAGGTTACCGGCAGGCTGGCGGGAAGAATCAGCGAGACGAAGCTGCTGGTCTGCGGCCTCGGAATGGCTTCATTAGGCGGGACGACGCTGCTCGTGATGATTCTGTCCGGAGCCGGCTTGTATGGAGTGATGATTCCGTTATTCTTTGTCGTCTCGAGTGTCGGGATTGTTAGCACGGCTTGTTTTTCTCTGGCAATGCAGAACCAAGGCAAGGTTGCGGGCAGCGCCTCTGCGCTGCTGGGTCTGATGTCCATGATCTTCGGCGCGTTGGTGGCGCCTCTGGTAGGCTTGGGCGGAGGAGAAACGGCCGTTCCCATGGGGATAGTGATAGCAGGAGCGGATATAGGGGCAGTCCTGTGTTATTTGCTGCTCGTTCTCAGATACAGAGCGAAGGCATGAAACGAGACATAAGCAGGGACGTTGCAAAGACAAGCAAAAGTACATTGGATTTCTACCTTTTTCCGAAAAGAGAGCGAAAGACGCTCAAATGTGCAGGTCTTCTTTGCCAAAATGCAGTGATTTCGCAAAAATCGCTCCAAAGACCTGCATAATCTCCACGGCCCCCTAACGAAACTGGAGTCCTACCCTACAATATATTATTGTATTTCTTAGGGAGGCGAC